>CARBGY010000020.1 GCA_948945085.1 uncultured Candidatus Saccharibacteria bacterium | reverse complement strand
AGAACAAGATGAATGAAAGGAAAAAGGAGAAAGGAAAACAAAAGAAAAAAAGGAGGAAGAGAGAAATGAAGAAAAATATGGTATAATTACAACAATGAACATCCTCAGCATCGAAAGTTCCTGCGACGAAACCGCCGCAGCCGTAATCAAAAACGGCACTCACATTTTGAGTAACGTCGTCGTTTCTCAAGTTGACATTTTTGCAGCATATGGTGGAGTTATACCAGAAATTGCCGCCCGTTCCCATCTCGAAACCATCCTTCCCGTCATCCACCAAGCCCTAAATGATGCCAATCTTACCAAAAATCAAATCAACGCTATCGCCGTCACTCATACCCCTGGCCTCCTCGGTTCCCTCCTAATCGGCACACTCACCGCTCGTGCCCTTGCCATCCTTTGGCACAAACCACTTTATGCTGTCCACCACCTCAAATCCCATATTTATGCCAACTGGCTCGAATCTCACAGTGTTCCCGAATTCCCTCTTCTTGCCCTCGCCATCTCTGGCGGACACACCCAAATCCTCTACATGCCCGCCCATAACCAATTCGAAATCATCGGCACCACACGCGACGACGCTGTCGGTGAATGTTTTGATAAAGTCGCCAAAATCCTCGGTCTTCCCTATCCCGGCGGCCCATCTATTTCCAAACTCGCCCTCACCGGCAACCCCCAAGCCTATCCTCTTCCACACCCCATGATTGACAACCTAGACTTTTCATTTTCTGGATTAAAAACCGCCGTCCTTCGATCCGTTCAACAAGCCTGTCACCTTCCTATCACCACTCCTTCTTTTGAATTAGCTCATCATTTAACCGACCAGATGAAAGCCGACTTCGCCGCTTCTTTCGAAGCGACCGCTTGTGATATCCTTCTCGAAAAACTCCAACTCGCTCTAAAAACCCATCCCGACGTTAAAAGCATCGTCTTTGCTGGAGGCGTCAGCGCCAACCAAACCTTGCGACAAAAAGCTCAAACCTCTCCCCTAAACGAAAAATCCCTCTTCTTCCCTGCTCCCCAATTTACCGGCGATAATGCCGCGATGGTTGGCGCCGCAGCCTATTTCGAAATCGAATCCGGCACTCAACCCACCGACCCCTATAAACTCAATATCGCTCCTCGCACTAACATCACCAACTAATCTCCATCTCATTACTTATAGCCCACCGCAAGCGTGTTATAATATAGCCATGATTAAAGACGCTCATTTTCTTCAATCCCCCACTTGGGAATCCTATCAAACCCTTGAAGGATCGAAAACCTTCCGCATTCATGGCGAAACCTATTCTTGCCTTGCCATCCTTAACACTACCCCTGTCGGAAACTACCTTTTCTGCCCTTACGGCCCTAGCCTTTCCCCGATAAATGATGCATCTCTTACGGCCGCGACCAAAGCTTTAACCCTCCTCGCCAAAGAACAAAACGCTTTTTTCATCCGCATTGAACCACCATATCCTAACCTCGAAACTCCCCTTAAATATCTGGGGTACCAAAAATCCCACCACATCAACCCCGAAGCCACCTGGACCATCGATCTTACTCAGCCCGAAGCAGACCTCCTCAAAAACATGCGCAAAACCAACGTCCAATACTGGCGAAGCCATGCCAAAAAAGGCCTCACTATCCGTACTTCAAAAAACCCCGAAGACATCACAATCCTTACTTCCCTCCTCCATAACGTCGCCAAAAAAGATAAATTCGTCCCCCAAACCGAAACCCACCTTAAAAACCAGCTCAAATCTGGCTTCGCTACTCTTTACATCGCCGAACTCGACCCCAAAGTCGCCGAAGTCACCGAAGTCGCTTCCGATTCCTCTAACGATAAAATCCCCCTCGCCGCGTCCCTAGTTTACGACAACGGCGACACTCGCTTCTACGCTCATGCAGCCAGCAGCGATGCCTACCGTAAAATCTCCGCTGGCACCGTCCTCCTCGTCCAAATGATCCTTGACGCCAAAACCGCCGGCGCGTCATCTTTCGATTTTTGGGGTATTACTACCTCTGAAGATCCCAAACATCCCTGGTACGGCTTCACAAAGTTCAAACAATCTTTCGGTGGCTCCCTCGTTCCCTACTCCGGCACCTGGGATCTCCCCATCAATAAACTCAAATACCACCTTTACCGTCTCATCCGCCAAACCAACCGCACCCTCCGTAAACTCCACCGCTAACCCCTAAACGACACTAACTTCATCTCCCGATCTAACTCGGGAGATTTTGCTTTAGATTTAGCCTAACTACTTTTTGTCTTACTTTAGATATTATATTTATTTTATTTATACATTTAGACAGCGGATGGGGAAACCATACCAACGTTGGCTCGGCGACCACGTTGGCCAGTTATCTATATCATGAAACTCCATATAATATCCTCCTGCCACATAAGCATCAACATACAACGACGCACCTCAAGAACGCAACATCCCCGTTCCCCATGCTGCTCCACTGCTCCATCGAACAAACGTACATATCCGCTACGGACGAAGAGTAAACTAAACAACCCCCAGGTTCCCAGTTCTACACACCTACATCAAAAAAAATCCCAAGAACAGCAAATAAACATAAACGCATGAAAAAACTTTACAGAAAAACATAAATATTTTCAAACACAACAAAACAACCTACAAAATGACAATATCTAAACCATCGTCCAATGTCCAAAATTTCCTTTCCGAATCTTCGCCCAATTGCTCAACCATTCGTTAAAACCATTATAGCCCATTCCGCTCATCGTTACAAGACCTTTTTATCAAAATCCTCTAAAAATCTCCCCACCCGAAAATTCTTATCAATAGATCAAAAGGGAATCAAAGCATATCCGACTCTCTTAATCGCTAGACCATCCCTCTCAAACATCCCACTTCAACATCACATCATCAAACCGTCCAAAAAAAATCGCCATATTTTCTTGACCTTACCTAGTACCCCTGTATTTTTCCAAAACTTCACTCCAAATCCACCATTTCTACACCTCAAAATCCTCATTTTACCTATTGACAAATATATAATACATTGAATAATTATAATACCATGCCTCAAATCCAACTCAAAATCCCTAAATACTTCGTCCGTAGCGGATCAATAAATATAGCACGTGGAAGTATTTGGTACGCTAGACTCATAGGATATTCCTGGTCCAGCGTCACAACCACCTACACCCCAAGCAATATAGCCACAGCATACTGGCTTGAACTCTTCGCAGATGGACTTAATCCATCCCGCATCCACCATCGTCACTTTGTTCTCCCCATCCGCTGTCTAGCATACTAATAATATATTATCTGTATAATATAACCTCACCAAACCGCACCAGCTACAAGCAGGGAATTAGCAACATCCTCCACCGAGAAACCGTGAAAACGCCCGTTGTTGTAATCTGACGGATGAACAATAGTACTAATGAAGTTGAGGCTATATGCACTCGTAGCGCCAGGATATGTGGCATTTGCCCAGTAATAACTGCGGTGACCCGCGTACCTAAGTGCGCCAGTATTTAGATCTATATTTCCGCCGCGTACATAGTATAAGGGATTGACTGTGGTGTTATTTTAAGTAACACCAGTTAATTAAGCAATTCCAACATCACCAAATAACTTTCCATACGCGGCGGGCACGTCACTCTAGATACTGGTGCATTGAGGTACGCGGGCCTCGA
>CARBGY010000019.1 GCA_948945085.1 uncultured Candidatus Saccharibacteria bacterium | reverse complement strand
CAGTAGCTAGTACAAACGTGATTGTGAATGCGGCAGCGAGTGTGGCGGTGAGTGTAGACAGTAGTGTAGTAATGGATGCATTCAGTACGGGTTGGAAGAACGAACTCGTGATGGGGAGTGCTAACTTGAAGGTACGGACAAACAATGAGGCTGGATACAGTATGTACATTGCGACGACGGATAATACTACCTCGATGGTGAACTATGCTAACTTGGATGGAGGAGAGATTGTAGCTCTGACGAGTGATAAACTATCCAGTGAGTTTGAGGGGAACTCTTGGGGATATAGTTTGATGGAAGGAACAGTTAGTCCTGATGCTAGTACAACGCGCTACAGTGGGATTAGTAAAGATATGACGATGATTGCAAACCCTAGTACAAAGACAGAAGAAGATTCTTATACTTTAGCCTTTGCAGCCCAGATTGACCAGAGCTTATCTTCCGGACAGTACATGAACAGTGTGATGATCTCCGTGGTAGCAAATCCGGCCACCATCAATGATCTGAACGACCTAATCTACATGCAGGATATGACACCAGAAATCTGTAAGAACACTAAAGCCAAGAATGGTGCTAGTACTGTTACTCCTGGTAATGAAGTCACCAAACAACTCATCGATATCCGTGATGGCAAGAAATACTGGGTAGCTAAGCTTGCTGACAATAACTGCTGGATGACGCAGAATCTGGCGTTGGATCTGGATCCGAATAGGCCACTGACTCCGGAGACGAGTGATGTGAAAACTGATTATGTTGCCGCTTCGACAACGGAAAATCAGTTACCGGAGAAAACGACAGCAAATAATGCTGGTACAAGGTCTTGGAATTATGCGAGTAAGTACGTTTTGATTAATCCAGCAAATCCAAGTTCTGATTGTAATGTAATATCTTCGGCGAGTGCACTTATTAATTGTGCGGTGCTAAAAAATGTAAGTGGATGGTCGGATGACTTTGTGGCACATGATGCGACGAGTGGAGGAACGACGGCTTATACTGCGATAGGAAAGGATACCCAGGGGAACGATGCGTATGATGCACATTATTTGCTCGGGAATCATTATCAGTGGCGGGCGGCAACGGTGGAAAGAGCGGATGATTTGTCGAACTCTGCGACAACACCGGCTGTACACGCGGAAGAATCAATTTGTCCAAAGAATTGGCGGTTAGCGCTAAGTGGCGATTCGGCTTATGTGCAAGGAGGAAGCTACGGTGTAAAAGGGTCGTATGCATATTTGGCGAGACAGTATGGATTAGCGACTTCAGATACGGCTGGAAGTTTGACAAGTGGGAATTATGATGTTGCGAAGGCGCCATTATATGTTGTGCGGAGTGGGAGTTCGAACGAGGGGAGTGGTGCGTTGACGGCGGCAGGAAGATCTGGATATTACTGGACAGGGACAGTTGGAAATACGACGCAAAGTTATTATTTTGAGATAAGTGGAACAACGCTTTTGCCAGCAGTGCGGACAAATGGCAGATACTTTGGGTTAACGGTGAGGTGTGTGGCGAGGTAGACCGGGAACTTGTTTGGAAAATAAGAAACCCTCCCCGATAGTGCTGGGGAGGGCGAAAAGGAGAGCTGCGACGGCCGATGGGTGTGATGGAGTAGAATCGAGTTCTGGTAGAACTGGATTTATGCTCGCCATCGGTTCGCAAGTGGTGATGTCAACTGTTATTTTATAATTGGGGGGGGGTATTACTGGATTTGGCCCATTCTCGGATGTCCCTAGCACAGAAGAGAGCGTAAACTGTCCTGAGCTGCTCTATGATTTTCTCATCGAAGATAGGGCTGGGGGCTAAGTAAGTGTCAGGATGGCACCTGGGGTAGCCATTTTTCATCCATTTCTTACGTAGGGCTTTAATTTCCTGTTTGGTACCTTTCCCCTCAAGAGCTTCTTGTGGGGTTTGCCAATCTATCCAATTTGGACGGCTATGATCGTCGTGATGTACGCTGAAAGTTATTTTAATTGGACAAAATTTATTATCCTTTGATTGTTCACCAATACGGCTATAGACATAGGCGATGCGTGCGTTAAGTAGCTTTCCGTAATAGCTGGTCGGAAAGAACTTGTAGATCGCTGTGCGAGCAAGTTCGCCGAAGCCGTTAAGGGTGGGCTGGTATAGTAACTGGTTCAGAGTTAAATGCTGACTCTGAAACCGGTTTTGATGCCCATTGAGAATGTATTCAACTGGATTATCCGGATTTGAGATAAAGCTAACTGGAAATTTCTCGATGATTATCTCGGGCCGACAAGTAGACACTGTTACTTCGACATCGTTAATGGTATAGGTATAATTTGATAGTTCCTGAAATACAATATCGGCATTATCAATGTTGGTGTATTTTTGACATACCTTGTCAGAAAATAGATGTTTGGGCAGGTGTAACTTACAATTTGTCATTTATGTCTCCTTTAGAAAGATACTAGGAAGATAATTTATAGTTAGAATCTTCCCGCTGAATTATTATAGCATAGTTTTGTGAAAAAGTACATGGATTGGGACAATTTTTAAGGAATGCTGGAATTAGGAAAAAGTCAAGAGGGGAAATCTAGAGACGGCATGGTATAATTGAGGTGTATAGATTAAGTATGTTAAAGATTTGGGAAGACGGCAGATAACGGACGATATTAGTGATAGCTTGAATTAGTTTCAAGGTTCGTTATCTGAGGTTTTCCCAAGAAAGGAAAAAATGGAAATTATTAATCCAAGCGGCAAGCAGATGATAAAGGTGGAGACGGAACTTTTTGGGAAAAAGTTGACGCTAGAGGTGAACCGAGTTGGATTTAGGAGTACATCGTCGGTTTTAGTGACTTATGGAGATACGGTGGTGCTGGGGAGCGTTGTGGTTGGTAAAAAACCAGTAGTACAAGATTTCTTTCCATTATCGGTGGATTATGAGGAAAAATTTTATGCGGCGGGGAAGATTTCTGGTTCGAAATTTATAAAGCGGGAAGGAAAACCGGCGGATGAAGCGATTTTGGTTGGGCGATTGATTGACCGACCGATCCGACCATTGTTCCCGAAGGGATATAGACAAGAAGTACAGGTGGTGACGACGGTACTTTCGATGGATCCGGGTTTTCGTCCAGATATGGTGGCGATGTTGGCAGCATCGAGCGCATTAATGTTGTCAGGAACGCCGTTTGATGGGCCGGTAGCGGGGTTAAGGATTGGACGGATTAACGGGGAATTTAAGGCATTTTTGAGTCCGGAAGAACGTGAACAGAGCATGATGGATCTCGTGGTAGCTTGTAAAGATGGAAAAGTGATGATGGTTGAGGCGGGGATGGATGAGGTGCCAGAGGCAATGATTGTCGAGGCAATGTATTGGGCGGTGAAAAATGTGCAACCGATGTTGGATTTACAGCGAGAATTGGTTGAGAAAGTGGGAGTAGTTGCACAGGAATATGAGCTAGTTTTACCAGATGTGGATATTCAGAGAGTGGTGGATGCTTGGTGTGAGAAGCATATGGGTGAAAGGGTACGTGGTAATGTCTTAGAGCGTCAGAAGGCAGTGGATGAGTTGAAGGCGGAGATGAATGCGGAGTTTGCGCCACAGCTAGGGAAGGGAGAAACTGAGGAAGAAAAGATTGAAAACTATACCGAGGAGATGCAGAGTGAGTATGAGCAGGCGTTTGATTTAGCAGTACATAAAGAGGTGCGACGGGGGATTATTGAGGAAGGGATAAGGCCGGACGGACGAAAGTTGACGGAGGTAAGGCCTTTGTCATCACAGGTGGGGATTTTGCCGAGGGTGCACGGATCAAGCTTGTTTACGAGGGGATTAACGCAGGCGATGAATATTGTAACATTGGCGCCGTTGTCTTTTGCGCAGGTGGTGGATACGATGGAAGTGACGGACGGGAAACGGCGCTATATGCATCATTATAATGCACCATCTTATACGGTAGGAGAGCCGGGTCGGATTGGGGCGCCAGGAAGAAGGGAAATTGGGCACGGATATCTCGCGGAGAGGGCAATTTTGCCGATGTTGCCGAGTGAAGAGGATTTTCCGTACGCGATTCGAAGTGTGACGGAGATTATGAGTCAGAATGGAAGTACGAGTATGGCGGCGACATGTTCGAGTTGTATGGCATTGATGGATGCTGGTGTGCCTTTGAAGCGGCCGGTGTCGGGGGTGGCGATGGGATTAATGATGGACGGAGAAACACCTTATGTCTTGACGGATTTGATGGATGCGGAAGACTTTGCGGGAGATATGGATTTTAAGGTGACTGGTACGACTGAGGGGGTGACGGCGCTACAAATGGATATGAAGGTGCATGGGTTGCCGGTGGAAATTTTGGAGAAGGCTATTGAGCAGTCGCACGAGGGCCGGATGTTTATTTTGAAACATATGCTGGAAGTAATCCCGGAACCGAGGAAAGAGATTTCGGTGTACGCGCCGAGAATTGAGAAGCTAATGGTGAATCCGGAGAAGATTGGCGCGATTATTGGTAAAGGCGGGGAGATGATCAATAAAATTACCTCGGAAACGGGAGCGATGGTGGATATTGAGGACTCGGGGTTGGTGACGGTATCGGGGGAGAACGAGGCGATTGAGAAGGCAGTGACTTGGATTCGGGGGTTGGTTGAGGAACCAGAAGTGGGGAAGATTTATGAAGGAACAGTGGCGACGATTAAGGATTTTGGGGCGTTTGTGACGATTTTGCCTGGGGTGGACGGAATGTTGCATGTAAGTCAGATTAGTGAGAAGCGGGTGGAGAACGTAGGAGATGTCTTGAAGGTGGGGCAAAAGGTTAAGGTGAAGCTTGTGGCGATTGACGATCGCGGTAGATTGTCTTTGACGATGAAGGGGATTGAACAGTAATTGCGCTTGTAAAAGGGTGGGAAATACGTAAATAGTATTGACTTTTTTAGTAAAGTGTGCTACAATGGGGGAGAGTAGGTTTTTGTAGCTGTTGCAAGAAGGAGGGAAGTGTAGCTATAGTAACCGAACTGGTTTTTTGTGCTGTAAATTTTGCACTTATGCCATGTTTTGCACTTTAAAAGTGAGGTAAGACTTTTGATTTTGAGTGTTTTTGTGTTGATTCAAAAAATTCAGATGAAGGAGAGAAAGATATGATGGTAATGGAGGGGATCATGGAGCGTAAACCTGGGTACAAAGGGGCTCATGATTACGGAAGCGGAGCGGTGTTTCAGGAGGGCGAAGAGATTCGTAGGTTTTTAGATGCTATTTTGAAGGAAGAGAGGAGTCATAGAAAGATGAGAAGGACAGGTGAAGTAAGAGCGGCGGGGAGCATGCTGAATTCGGAGGAAATCAGGATAAGACTCGGAGATGGAAGAGAAGTGATGTGCCAGTTGGGGCCGATGCAGACTTCTACATGGTTTTTGATCGATGAGGCCGGCTTTGAGCCGATTTGGTTTAAAGTTAAAGATGCAACGTTGTGTGTTCTTGGCAGAATGCTGCCTATGGAGGAGAACTACCGTTTGGTCCAGGAGGCAGAAGAGGCTGTGAGATTGACTCCGAGATTAAAAAGAACGGTCGTTCCGAGGAGAGGCCATATATTTTTCCGGGCGACGAATGACGATGAGAACGCGACGCATGTCTTAGTGCAGAGAAGGTGGACATCAACAAACGGGTATCTGGACCAGCTGAAGAGGCCGAAGAGGTCTTTATTTTATGAATCAAAGAGTAATAATGACAGAAGGGCTGAGTCGATCAATGTAATGACTTGGGGCAGAGATTATTTTGTCTTAGACTTGGACGATGAGGTCCGGAAGAACTTTCTGGGAAAAATGCGGGCAAAAAACGTTACTGGGGGGGGTATTAGAAGTTTAACCTCGGAGAATCCTCGGTTGTATGACCGGGGATTTTTTTATGGAGTGGATGTGTAGGATAAACAAACATATTGCACTAAGTTAATGGTTGTATGGCTTGTGTTTG
>CARBGY010000018.1 GCA_948945085.1 uncultured Candidatus Saccharibacteria bacterium | reverse complement strand
ACCTCGAGGGTTATTTTATTCTGCTTATAGTGCAATATGTTTGTTTAGCTAACACGGGGATTTTTTTATGGAGTGGATGAGACTTGGCAAGATGTGGAAAACGTGTATAATGTAAGATATGGCACAGAGGAGGTCGACGTCGAAGAAGGCGTCTAGTAAACGGGGAAGTTCGCGCGGAAAGAGTGCGAAGGCGCGAACGAAGGAAGTGGCGCCGGAGCATGAGCTTCCAGGGGGTTTTTGGCGCCAAATTATGGCGATTTTGATGCTGGTTCTAGCAGTAGTATTTATTTTTAACTGGTTGGGGGATGGTGGGCCAGTTCTGGCGGCAATTGATAGTGGGATTTATGCGGGAATTGGGTGTGCTGAGTACATGATACCGGTGCTTTTGGTGTGGTTGGCGGTGAAGATTTTCCGGAGTGAAGATAATCGACTGCCGGTGGTGATGTGGATGACGTCACTGCTGATGATTGTTTGGGTAGCGGGAGTGGCGGGAGTGCCAACGTACGGGCAAGCGGAGCCGACTGGGGGGATGCTTGGGGAATGGCTGAATAATGTAATGTTCCAGATTGGGAATGCGGGGGTGGTGGTATTTATATATATTGTTTTGATGTTTGTGACGGCGATCTTTATTTTACAGACGAATCCGGTGACGGTGTTTAAGGCGGTGGGGCGAATGTTTAAGACGAATGAAAAGGAAGAGAAACAAGTTGCGAAATTGGGGCGGAAAATGGAGCGTGGGCGCAAACGGGGTGAGGATGGTGACCTTGAGATTAAGGTGAATTCTGGGGTGGCGGTAGATGAGGAAGCGCCAGCTGAAGAGGTGAAGCGCTCGTTGATGGGGCGGATGAAAGTGGAGAAGATGAAAGAGACAGATAAACCGGCGAAAACAGGGGGAGCTGGGGCAGATCCGGATCGAGCCTTGATCGCAGTGGATGATCCGGATTGGAAGATGCCGACGGTGAATTTGTTGGAAAAGAAGCAGTCGCCGGCGAACCCTGGGGATGTACAGCAGAATGCGCAAATTATTAAGACGACGCTTGGGGAATTTGGGATTGAGGTAGAGATGGAGGGGGCGAATGTGGGGCCAAGAGTGACGCAGTATACGATGCGGCCACCACAAGGAGTGAACCTTTCGAAGATTTTGGCGCGCGATAAAGAATTAGCGCTAAATCTTGCGGTGGATAAGATTAGGATTGAGGCGCCGATTCCGGGGACACGTTCGGTGGGGGTTGAGTTGCCGAATAGTAGGTCGGCGGATGTAAGGTTGCGCGGAGTGCTTGAAAGTAAGGAATGGAAGGCGGCGACGGATCCGTTGACGTTTGCGGTGGGGAAGGATATTTCGGGTAAGGCAGTAGTAGCGAATTTAGCGAAGATGCCACACCTTTTAATTGCGGGTACAACTGGTTCAGGTAAGTCGGTGATGACTAATACCTTGATTTCGAGCTTATTATATAGAAATGCGCCGAGCGATATGAAATTGATTATTGTGGATCCGAAGCAGGTGGAGATGGCGCAGTATGACGGGATTCCGCATCTTTTGACACCGATTATTACTCAAACGGAGAAAGCTTTGTCGGCGCTTAGGTGGGCAGTGAATGAGATGGAAAAACGTTATACGATTATGGCAGAAGAGAAGGTGAAAAATATCGTTGACTATAACGCAAAAATGGCGAAGAAAGCGGCCGAGGCGGCAGGAACGGAGGGAGCGTCGGAGAAAGTTGAGCATCAAGGTGAGAAGATGCCGTATATTGTGATTTTGATTGATGAGATGGCGGATCTTATGATGATGGCGGGGAAGGATATGGAAGTGCCGATTGTAAGAATTGCGCAGAAAGGGCGCGCGGCGGGGATTCATCTGGTGCTTGCAACGCAGAGGCCGGAAGTAAAAGTTATTACTGGGTTGATTAAAGCAAACGTGCCGGGAAGGATTGCGTTTGCGGTGGGTAGCCAGATTGACTCGAGAGTTATGTTGGATATGACGGGGGCGGAGAAGCTGCTGGGTAAAGGTGATATGTTGATGCTTACGACGGAGATGATGGGGAAGCCACGGAGGATTCAGGGGGCATGGGCGAGTGATGAAGATGTGGCGAAAGTGACGGACTTTTTGCGAGCGCAAAGGGCGCCAGAATATAACAATGAAGTGGTTGCACAGGCGGTGGCAGTGAGCGGGGTGGGACCAGCGGAAGGGGGAGCGATTGGAGATCTCGGACGAAGATATAATCCGAACGATCCGGTGGTACGGAAGGCGATTGAGATTACTTTGAAGAATGGGAAGTTTTCGACGGCGAGTTTACAGACTTGGCTGGGGAAGGGTCATGGGTTTGTGTCGGGGCTTGCGATTTGGTTGGAGGAGATTGGGGTGATTGGGCCAGCAAATGGACATAAGCCGCGGGACGTGTTGATTTCTTCGATGGATGAGTTTGATGAGCTGGCAAATGGCGGTGGATAACCATCTGAGAATTAGAGATTGACAGGGGCGACGGACTTGTGATAAACTAGTGGAGAATATTAACTCAGCAAGCAGGTGGTTGCGAGAAGCATAAGAGCCGTGCTTGCTTTAACCAAAGGAGTATGTAATGAAAAATTACGAACTTACGGTTTTGGTTCATCCTGATTTAGAGATGAATCCGGAGCCAGCCATTGCTAAAATTAAGGATTTAATTGAGAAAAATGGCGGAAAAATCGTGAAAGAAGAAAGTGATGGAAAGAAGCGTTTGGCCTATCCGATCCGAAAACAGGATTTTGCGGTTTACTATTTTTATGAAGTTGAGTTGCCAGCAGAAGCACCAGCAAAGATTGAAAGTGTATTGAATATTACTGATGAAGTTTTGAGGCACTTGTTGGTAACAGTCGATGAGCGAAAATTGAAGGCTGAGGCAAAGCAGGCAGCACGTCGGGCACATGCTGAAGCAGCTGGCAAGACTGTTTCTGATGAAACTGAGGAGGAGAAATAGTGCGCGGTTTTAGTAAGGCAATTATTGCTGGAAATGTGACGCGCGATCCAGAAATGAGGACAACTCCAAGTGGAGCACAAGTTTGTAGTTTTTCTGTGGCGGTGAATCGGACATTTAAGGACAGTAGCGGGAATCAACAAGATCAGGTTTCATATATTGACTGCGTGGCTTGGGGAAAGTCGGGTGAGCTGATTGCTCAATATACGAAGAAGGGTTCATCGCTTTTAGTGTCAGGACGTTTGGAACAGAGGAGCTGGGAAGATAAAAATTCTGGTCAGCGACGTTCGAGGACAGAAGTTATTGTTGAGGACTTTACCTTTATGGGTGGAAATGGTAATGGTGGGAATGGCGGTGGTCATAGTAGTGCATCTTCGAGCAAAAGTACAAGTAGTGAAGATGATTATAGTAGTGATGTGGTGCCGGATGATGTACCAGATGATCAGATTAATCTGGACGAAATCCCATTTTAGTTGGGGAAGACAAAATTAAGGAGAGTTAAATGAGAAAAGTTAAAACTAATCCAAATTTATATTTTGATTATCGTGATGTGAAGACATTGCAGCGTTATATTGATACATATGGTCGAATTGAGCCAATTGCGAAGACGGGGTTGACTGCAAAGCAGCAGCGTCAGCTTGCGGTGGCTGTGAAGCGAGCAAGGCATTTGGCACTTTTGCCATTTGTGGCAGAGAGATAGGGTTTGGGTTACGAAAAACACCTGGGGGAGGAGGAGAAGTGAGAAGTAAAAAAGAGAATGGAAGAAGAAGGGAGAACAGAAGTTAAAAAGAAGGAGATGGAAGGAAGAGAAAGAAGGTAGGGGAAAAGACGATGCAGCGCACCGAGAAACCGAGGAATCGATTGTAGTAGTAAGACGGGCTGACGTTAGTACTACCGAAATCGAGGTAGTACACGTACGTAGCATTAGGATAGGTAGTAGTTGACCAGTAGTAGCTACCGTAGCCCGCGTACCTCAATGAACCAGTATGTAGAAGGACGTACCCGCCGCGCACCGAGAAACCGAAGAAGCGATTATGGTAACCTGACGGAATAACGCTAGCAGAACTGAAAGAGAAGCCATATGCGAGTATAGCGCTAGGATAAGTAGTAGCGGACCAAAAGAAACCATCAAAGTCCGCGTTCCTCAATGAGCCAGTATTTGGATGAATAATCCCGCCGCGTACATAGTATAAGGGACTGGCTACGGTATTGTATATAATTCCACATGTATTAATACATAATATATATAGTATTATTAGTATGCTAGACAGCGGATGGGGAGAGCATCAGGGCGATTGCGAGGGTTTGGTGAAGGCAGCGAGTCGGTATCACTAAAGTCGAAGTAAAGCGCTGTACCCCAGGTTGCTCTATACTCAGCGGCAATGCCAACCCAGATATGATCAATATAACCGTTGTAGCATAATGCTCCTGGATGAATGCATCCGCTACGGACGAAGTGGAAATGGTCCGAAAAAGCGGGTGGCGAGGAGGAAAAGTTTATGGTAAAATGGTGTTAATTGTGATATTAACTAAGTAAGCGCGAAGGGTGGAAATATGGATCAAGGACAAATGGCAGGTAATCAAGGAATGGGGCAGGGCGGACAGGGGGTGCCGGTATCGCCTTTTGCGCCGGTGGATTTGCCAGATCTTAATAGTATCCCAACACCAGGAGCGGTGCCGCCGATGGTGGGGGTAAATGTAAATATTCCGACGGGTTTTGAGGCGCAGGCGATGAATAATGGGAATGGACAGGCAGGAGTTGGAGGACAAGGTGTTTCACAGGTATCGCAAGCTGCACAGGTTGCTCAACAACAAGTAACGGGTGCACCAACGATTAGTCCGGCGACAGACATGACGGGTACTGGGGAGATTTTACCTGGTATGGAGGAAATGGCGCAAGCGATGGGGGCGGCAAGTGGAGCAATGGAGGCTGGCTTTAGTATGGCGGACATACCGGAACCGAAGATAAGTCCAGAAAATGAAGTTCCAAAAACTTCAGCTGCTGGGGCGATTGACGCAAAAAAGAATGATGCGGCGAAGACGACAGTAGTGGGAAAGATAGAGAATAAGCCGAAAGAGAAGGCTGCGGAGACGAAGGGGATGGATGCTAAAATTGAGGTGGGAAAGAAGCCAGCTGAGAAGAAAACAGGCGAGGATGTGCAGAAAAAAGTTGATGCAGAAGTAGCGGAAATGGTAGCAAAAGCTGAGGCACTTGATAAAGCAAAAAATGATACTCCGACGGTAAGTGTGCCGAGTGCAGGAGCGAGTGTGATGGTGGAGTCTTTGCTTGAGGAGTGTATAAAACATAGTGCGTCGGATTTGCATTTGCAAGTTGGGTTGCCGCCGATTCTGAGAGTGGATGGAGTCCTGAGGCCGTTAACGACTTATCCGGTGATGGATAATGAGACAGTGCAGAGGTTAGTTTTTTCGACGCTAGATGAGGATCAGCAGAAGATTTTGATCAAGGATAAAGAATTTGATTATTCATTTGCGTTTGGTGATTTGGGGCGTTTTCGTGTAAATGCGTTTCACGAAAAGGGGAATATGGCGGCGGCGTTTCGTCTGATCCCAAATATCATCAAGAGTGTGGAGGATTTGGGGATTCCGGCGGTTGTAGCAAGTTTTGCAGAAAGACCGAATGGGTTAGTACTAGTGACTGGTCCGACTGGGTCGGGTAAATCGACGACGCTTGCGGCTTTGATTGATAAGGTAAATTCGGAAAAAGCGGTACATATTATTACGATTGAGGATCCGATTGAATTTACGCATCAGTCGAAAAGGGCAGTAGTAGCACAGCGAGAGGTGCATTACGATACTTATAGTTTTGCGGCAGCACTTCGGAGTATTCTGCGTGAAGACCCAGATGTAGTGTTAATTGGTGAGATGCGAGATTTGGAAACGATTCAGGCGGCCATTACGGTAGCGGAAACTGGACACTTAGTATTTGCGACACTGCATACTAATTCGGCGGCGCAAAGTATTGATCGTATGATTGACGTTTTTCCGGCACATCAACAGCCGCAAGTGCGTTCGCAGTTGGCAAATATTTTAGTAGGAATTTGTTCGCAGAGGCTGGTGCCAGCAGTAGGAGGTGGACGTGTAGCGGTGGCGGAGATTATGGTAGCAAATCCGGCGGTTAGAAGTATTATTCGTGAGGGGAAAACACACCAGCTTGATATGACGATTCAAACTGGAGTTGATCAGGGCATGCAAACGATGGATCGAGAGTTGGCAAAGTATGTAAAGAGTGGAGTGATTGCTTATGACGTGGCGAGGGAATATACGGTAGATCCGACGGAGTTTGATAGGTTAGTGAGAGGGTAAATGAAAAGGTATACTTACAAGGCAAAAGATAAGCGAACCGGGAGGGTTATTGGTGGTACGGTTCAGGCGGAAAATGAGCGGGCGGCTGGAAGGATTTTGTTTGAACAGGGTTATATTCCGCAGAAGGTACGAGAGGATACGAAAGATGGATTTTTCTCAAAACTGTCAAATCGGGTCAGTTCAAAACAGAGGATTATCTTTACGCGACAGTTTGCGACACTGATTGGGGCTGGTTTGCCGCTTTCGACGAGCTTGAGGATGGTGGCGGAACAGACAGAAGATAAGGCAACGAAAGCGATGATTGAGGATGTTTTGGCGCAGGTAGAAGGAGGTAAGACACTCCATGAAGCTTTTGCGAAGCATCCCGATGTATTTAATCGAGTATATCTTTCGCTAATTGAGGCGGGTGAAGCTTCGGGTACGTTAGATAAGTCGCTACAGAGGTTGGCGGTGCAGCAGGAAAAAGATGCAAGTATGATTTCGAAAATTCGGGGTGCGATGATCTATCCGGCGATTGTGCTGGCGGTGATTGTGGTGGTGGTGATATTTATGATGATCGCGGTGGTGCCACAGGTGGAGGGCTTGTACCGGGATTTAGGTAAACCATTGCCGGTGTTGACGCAGGTTTTAGTGGCGATTTCGAATTTCGTGATGAACTTTTGGTGGCTGATTACGGTTGTGTTGGGGCTTGCGGTGTGGTTTTTTATGCAATTTCGGAAGACGGATGTGGGACAGAAGTGGTTGTCGATGGTAAAACTAAGAGCACCAATTTTTAGTGGATTATTTTTACGGTTGTATAATGCACGGTTTGCGCGAATAGCGCAGATGCTTTTGTCGGCAGGGGTGCCGATGTTGGATGCTATTAATATTTCAGCGGAGGCGGTGAATAATATTGTATTAGAGGACCAGTTTAAGCAGGCGGCGACGATGGTTAGAAGTGGTAAGCCGCTAAGTACGGCGTTGAAGGCGAGGGAATATATTTTGCCGCTTTTGCCGCAGATGGCGGCGACGGGGGAACAGTCAGGAAAGATTGACGAAATGCTTGGAAAGGCGGCGCAGATTTATGAGGATGAGTTGGATGAAAGAATTGCGGCGATTTCGACGATGATTGAGCCGATTTTGATGGTAGTGCTTGCAGTTGTGGCGGGAGGTTTGGTAGGAGCTGTGCTTTTCCCGATTTATTCATTAGTAAGCGAAATTGGAACGTCAGGGTTGTAGAAACTAGAAGGATGTGGTAGAATGTTTTTAGAAATAGCTTATGCTAATAAAAAGAAAGGAAAAAAGTGGTAGCTTCGAAAAAAGGTACACGCAAAATGAAGTCGACGGGGGATCTTGGAGGTTTCACAATTATTGAGGTAGTGTTGGTGCTTGCGATTGCGGGTTTAATTTTCTTGATGGTATTTATTACGTTTCCGACTTTGCAGCGTTCGCAGCGTGATACGACACGTCGAACTGATCTTGGTCGAATGAGTGGTTTTATTTCTAACTATCAGACAAATAATAATGGACGATTGCCAAGTGACGGGCATAAAGATGCGGTAAAGGATGCGGATGAAGTAGCTTTGGCGGATGAATGGCAGTGTAGTCGTCAGAATCCAGAGCCGGCGACGTGTTTTATTCGGAACTATATTGTTTCATCAGATGCAACGAAGAACACTTTTACGGATCCGGATGGTTGGGCTTATGGGTTAGATATTAGTACGTTGACTGATGATGAGTTTCAACTTTATGCGGATGATTTTGAGGATCGGGTGATTTACGTGATCAAGAAGGCGACGTGTGATGACGAGAAGGCAATTAAGTCAAACAACGCGCGTGACTATGTAATTATGTATAGGCTAGAGGGAGCTGGTACATATTGTGCATCGAATGGATAGATAGTATCTTCGGAAAGACGGCGGGTGGGGCCGTTTTTTTGATTGAGAAGTTGCGTAGGGTGAGAGAATTTGGTAGAATATGATTATGGTTGATATGACTGTGACAGTGATGATACTTGTGATGATGTTTTTTTTGGGTGCGGTGTTTGGATCGTTTGCTTGTTGCCAGGCATGGAGGTGGCGCTATCAAGCACTAAAGAAAAAGGATTTAGGACAGTGGTCGGTGTGTATGCATTGTCATAAGAGGATTAAATGGTATGATAATGTGCCAATTGTGTCATGGCTGGTGTTGAGAGGAAGATGTAGGAATTGTCATGAAAAAATTGGTATAGCGGATTTTTTGTCGGAAATTAGCTTGGCAGTGGCATTTTTGATGATGAGTTGGGCATATTTATTGCCGATTTTGACGAATTGGAGTGCTTTGGCGAGATATCCAGAACTTTTGGCGGTGAAGTTAGCGATTTTTGTTGTAACTTTAGTTATGTTAGTGGTATTAATGGTGTTGGCGGTGTATGATGCGAAGTGGGGGGAATTACCAGTAGTATTGTTGATTTTGGCGATTGTGATTGGCGGAATGGTCTTTTTGCTGAAAATAAAAGAGTTAAGTATGGTGGACGGGGCGGATGTGTGGGGAGGGGTGGTGAATGCGATGATTGGTGTGGTGATACTGGCGGGTACATGTTTTGTGCTTTATAAAGCATCACATGAGAAATTGATGGGAGGGGGAGATTGGTTATTAGCATTAGCTTTAGCGCTAGCGTTAGCGGATTGGTGGTTGGCCTTGTGGACGATTTTCTTGGCGAATTTGTTGGGGGATGTGATAGCGTTGCCAGGAGCGTTGAAGAAAAAGAATTTTAAGGTGCATTTTGGGCCGTTTTTGGTGGCAGGGTTTGTGATTGTAATGGTGTTAGGGAATTGTTTACCGCTTTTGATACAGACGGGGTTGTAGCCCCCACTAATAAAATTTTTATAATTTCGCTTGCATTTCTCATCATGCTCATGTATAATACAAAGCAAGTAAGTCATTGTATATATAAATACA
>CARBGY010000017.1 GCA_948945085.1 uncultured Candidatus Saccharibacteria bacterium | reverse complement strand
ACCTCGAGGGTTATTTTATTCTGCTTATAGTGCAATATGTTTGTTTAGCTAACACAACTCCAAACTGCTCTACTTTGACAATCTTGCAGGATTTATTATAAAATAGCATAGTGAACAGTATTCAACTGTTCAAAAAATCATAAGGAGGGGTTTTATGAAGGACCTTAATTCTAAACAGCTCATTAATATTTCCAACATCGATCTACGCATTATTCCTGAAGCCTTTAAAATGGATGATGTCGACACTGTCTCCTGGGCTCTCGCCTTTTTAGATGGTAGCACGAGCGACCACGCTGCCAGTGCCTATGACTTTTTTCACGTCATCGACAATTGCCAAGCGAAAAGTTCTACTTCCATCAATTGTCTCAACTTTCCCGAAAAGCATTTAGCCGTTATTTTCTACAAAGACAACCAACCCGTACGGCTCGTCCTTGCCGCCGGAAATCATAATTTTCATAAAATCCGGCATCTTCTGCTTAATCACTATAAGGATGACCCTAGTCACATCATTCACCGGCGTCTTCAGTCTATCTTCACCACTGCCCACCTCGAGTCCCGTAATCAGGAAAAATACAGTTTTACCATCAACCAAGAACCCGAAACCCGTATCTTTTCCACTAGATTCTGGCCCACTCAGCACCAAGATGCGTCCATATATTACTCCGATCTCTTAGAAAATGCCTGTCAAAATTTTCCAAAAGGAAAATACATCCTGTTACCACGCATCCTGGTTTCCTACAAACTTGAAGTGGACGGATTCCGTTTCCTAATCCAGCATCAAGGCGGATACAGTAACGATCCAGACATGACACATTTTATTCTTTTTCAGCATGACACGGAAGTGCCCGAATATTTACCACCAAACCTTGAGCTGTAAAACCTACATAATCTCAGCCGACCTTCGAGGTCGGCTAGTTTTCTTTAAGTTTCCACCCTTCCCAAAATTGACATTCTTTGCTATAATTATATTGACAAGTCTGGTATCAGACTTTTTTTAATAGTTAATTTGTTTTTAGTGACAACTATGTTTATAACTAAAAACCATCCAACTAAGTCGCCAGACCTAAGAAAGGAGTTTCATGTCAAATCAGCCCTCAAAAAACAAGACAAAGACTAACATCACCAAAATCACCGCTTCTAGTAACACGCAACAAAAACCCGAGTTAAAAGTCCAAACTACCACTAAAACTCTAAAAAGTCCAAAAACCAGTCCGAAATCTCCAAAAACCGCCAAAACACCTTCAACCGAAAAACCCCTCAAGAACGTCTTTATACTCTTTCGGCCCTTTGTCGCTTTTGGTCGCTACTTACGCGATTCTTGGCGCGAAATTCGCCAAGTCCGCTGGCCAAATCGCAAAGCTACCTGGAAAATGGTTCTCGCCGTTTTCTTCTATTGCGCAATTTTTATGATTTTCATTCTCGTTCTCGACGCTTTCTTTACCTTCATCTTCAATCAACTACTTAATATTAAATAAAACTAATTAACTAAAGGAGAATAAATTATGGCAGTAAACCGATACGATGGCACCCAAGCTTGGTACGCAATTAGTACCTATAGCGGCTACGAAGACAAAGTAGCGGATAGTATTAACCAACGCGTCGGCACCAACGAATTTGAGGGCAAAATCTTCGGCGCTATCGTTCCGAAGGAAAAACGCGTCGAAATTAAAAACGGCAAACGCAAAGTCGTCGATCGCAAAATCTTCCAGGGCTACGTACTAGTCGAAATGTGCTTATCAGACGAAACTTGGTACATCGTCCGAAACACTCCAGGTGTCACTGGCTTCATCGGCAATGGCACCCAACCTACTCCCGTCTCCGAAAAAGAAATCAACGAAATCCGCAAGCGTATGGGTGTTGAAGAACCAAAGTTCACCGTCAACTACGAAATCGGCGAAGTTATCTCTATCATTGACGGCCCCTTCAAAGGTTTCGAGGGCGCTATCTCTGAAATCGATACCACAAAAGGGAAACTTAAAGTTATGGTTTCCATGTTCGGCCGCGAAACCCCAGTCGAGCTCGACGCCCTTCAAGTCAAACAACTCCAATAATCTATTTCTCTAATAAAAAGTCATAGAATAACCAGCCTCCGGACCCTCAGTCCGGAGGTTTATAGTACTAAAATAAAGGCTGCCTGATGGCAGCCTTTTCAAATAAAAATCCCAAACTAAAAATCATCGTCATCGCTTTCTGCCGAAAGCTTTCCGAATCCTCACTACGCACGACTCACACCACGACGCCACGAAACAAGTTATCGTAAGAGCAATTGGCCAAGATATCGCAAGCCAAAGCAAACTTAAAAGATACCACTTCAAGAACTTCACAATCTTCTTCAAGCTCGATATTCTCACCCCCTTAATCTCTAATCGTCATCGAAATCATCCTCATCTGCCCGTTTCCCGTCGCCGGCCTCATCTGTGTTCTCGAAAAACTCTTCCCCGCAACAGCATCTACCCAGAAACATGTCACAATACGCTCTATAAGCAAGCTCTGCGATCACCACGACACCAGCGACAGCTACTCCAGTTACCATAATCTTCGTTCTCTTTTTCATTTCTACATCTCCTTTTCAACATTTTTAGTAGCTACAAGAAATACTTCAACAAGATAAGTTCGCAACTTCACCCCCTTTAATTTGGAAAATTAATGTGCATTCTAGTTTTAAGGCCCAGAACCCACCTTACCATTAATACTAGCACACTTTCTCAAAAAAGTCAAGTACTTTAACCTAAACTCTCCAATCTACCTTTTTCAACTACACAGCATAACCCGTATGCTATAATCATAATATGAGATTTTTCAACTTCAATAAAACTCGTAATACCCCCCAAGAACAAGCTGGGACTACCTCGGATTGGGAAAAAGTTAACCAAGATACTCAATTTGACCCTGCAGAAACCTCCCCAAATTCAGCCGACAGCCTAGTAGCCAATCAATCTCGCCAAGAACGTAAAGTCATCGGCTCATTATTACACGGTAAAGACATTATTGGACAAGCAGATTATAAGCTCAGTGACGCCGAAGAAGCCAAATTTTACAATTTAGTTAACTCTGGAGCCCTTACTGACGACCGCAAAAGCGCTTTTCTTCGCGAAATTACACCACCCATTTACACAAAAGGAAACAGCCCTGAAAAGGTGTTCCAAAACTTAAATTCCAGACAAGAACTACGAATTCTTTCGACTTTAAGTGGACACGGATTTGATGGGATGAAAGAGCTACAACCAAACGATCTCAAAGTTGCCCTTGCTGAGGCTCCAACACCCGTCGAATTCGAAACCTTCGAACAAGCATTCATGGAACATATCCGTGACTATAATTCTCCCGAGAAGTTTCGAGAATATGAAACATCTATGGCCAATTTTAAACAAAAACTTTTTGGCAAACGTCTTGAATATTACGGCGCCATCAAACGTCTCGAACATAAAGCTCACCAAAAACAACGCGAATCTAGCGCTCGCGACCGAGTTTTAAACGCTTACAACCAAAATCCCCCAGCTAGCAATTACCCTAAAAAGGACCTCGGCTATCTTTCTCCTGAAATGCAAGCCGTTTATCAAGTTCCAACCTCTGAATCACAAATCTCTCCCAGCTCTTTAAATAGTGCTCCGGAATCCAACTACCCCTTCTCTGAGTCTAATCGCGAAATTCTCAGAAAAACTCATTTCCACGTTCTTTCTAGCCCAGAGGCCAAAAACTATCTTGAACAAGGCCAAGTCGATGGCGACCAATACATCTATCAAGGTAAAGCTTATGAGCTATCAAGCGACAAACTAAAACAACTAGGTCTCGAGCCAAAATACGGCCTCAGCCTTCCTGGTGCTAACATTGGCCTCTCAAATATTTATAAGAACAGCCACGGGCACAATGCTGTCACTGCCTACGTCCAAACCGCCAAAGGCACCAAAGTCTGCACCTATTACCATAGCAAATCTCATGGTGTTTGGCGTTATCTACCTGATTACGTCGCCAAGAACGATCCTAACGCACTTAACGTCGATTATTATGGTAAAGGCTATTCCGCAGACAGCGTTACTTTACCTAGTGAAACTCAATTCGTGCTCGATCTCATCACTCAAAATAACCAAACCCTTGACCTCGATCCCGTAAGATCTAACTTCGCTTTCTTTGGTACTGCTAAACGTTACAATGGTGACACTTACCAAAATGCCCAACGTAATGGTCAACTTCGCGGCGACTACTACCAAGAGGTCTCACGTCTCCCCATCTACAATCTTTCTACACCAAACGGTCGTTCCAATCCTCAATCCCTCGATATTAGTGGCAGTTTTGCACCAGTTTTTGTCTATCCAGAAAATTCTCATTATACCAACAGTAACACCTATGGCCGCATCAATGTTGAGCAATTCGCTTCCGCCAACAATAAACTCCGATACACTTTTAATCGCGACTCAGAAAATCATGCTTGGATTAATAATATTGAAGTTAACTCTCCTATTAGTTCAACTGGTCTCCACACTGAGTGGATTAAACCAGGGGATTACAATACACCTCTACTCGAATATGCTAATCAGTCTGGCGGCTACGGCGAAGGACGGCATGGTAACTACGTCAACATGTGGAACAACTACCTTAGTAAAATGCCTATCATCCAAAAATACCTCGAAAGTCTCGAGCATGCTCGCCAATATCGATAAGCCGAATATAGTTAAAAATTGCTTTTTAGAGCGCTTATGTTTACTTATTTTTCACAACACTTGCTCTCCAAATCCGAATTATTGACAAAATTAAGCTTTTTCGATACAATAAAAAAGTTACGCACGATTAAAAATCGTCCTGAGAGCTTCACTCAGGTAAAACAAGGGAATTAAATATGGCAAAACAAGTTATCGGCAACCTTAAGTTGCGCATCCCTGGTGGTAAAGCTACGGCTGGACCTCCAGTTGGTTCTACTCTCGGTCAGTGGGGCCTTAATATGATGGATTTTATTAACCCATTCAACGAAAAAACTAAAGAATTTAACGGCAAAAACGTTATCGTTCATATTAAAGTTTACGATGATCGTACTTTCGATTGGACCTGTCTTGGTCAACCAGTTGACGACCTTATTCGCGAAAAAATTAAAATCGAAAAAGGCTCTGGTAAGCCAAACCTCGAAAAAGTTGGCACCATTTCTCGCGCCGATCTCGAAGAAATCGCTAAGATCAAAATGGACCAACTCAACGCTATCGACATGGATGGCGCCGTTAAAGTCATCGCCGGTACCGCCCGTTCTATGGGTGTTGTCGTTGAAGACTAGTTAAATTTTTAAAAAGTACTAGTGACGAACTAGTACTTTTTGTTGTTTAACAATTTCATCAAAGCCAAAACATCTAACCTTAAATAATTTTTCTCTCGGTTCAACATCTGCTAGATATGTTATACTGTTACCAGTGGCTATTATTCACATAGTGTTCTTTAATTCTATCAAGGAGGTATAGCTATCTTTATAAGCTTTAGGTGGCTTAAGTGCACCTCGACCATAGGAAGCGACTCTGCGGCATCGAAAAAGCCTTTTAAAGCTCACCCATTAAAGATACTTACTCTCATCAGTATCCTGGCTGACCTCCCGTTATACGGACCCTTCTTCGGATCTCCATAAAACATAATTCCCGTTACGCTAGGGAACTTTTTTATACAATCAACTATCCATGAAAAAGCTGGCAAAACTTTGCCAGCTTTTCAGCGAGGTATTTATTTATGCATCAAATAGCTATTATCCAAAGCGATAGCTATGTCCCACTCCGCCGACCAACGATACGCCACTAAAGTGGCCCGATTATTGTCAAATATTCGTGGCCACTTTACGACCACTGTCATCGTCGTCGGCTACTTAGTCTGAAGCGTCTTCACTATTTACCGATGTTTCCGGCACGATCTCCTCACCATCTGAGACCTCTTCTTCCACAGCGTCATCCGCATCAGCTTCAATATCCTCAGAGACCGTCTCTTTCACTACCTTTTCAGGTTCAACTACCCCCTCCTCCGGAGCAGCTACAACGTCACCCGTCAGCGAATCCTTCGGGTCAGCCTCAACAATGGTTTTATCATCACCAGCTGTTTCCTCATCCCCCTCCGGATCTGCCACGGCCTCTGTTCCATCGGCATTCTCCTGTTTCACTTCATCTTTTGTCTCTGCGGCTGTCTGATTTTCACCAACCGCTTCCGTATCATCAAGCTCCTCATCGATCCACCCCTCATCTTCATCGATAATTTCTGCATTGATCTCGTCCGCAGTCAGCTGTTCTGCCATCTCTCTTGCTACCCCTACAGCAAGATCAACAGAAACAGCTTCAGGCTGCTGCCACTGTGCATTACTTGCTGTAGCAATCGGGGGATCTACTTCATCACCCCCACCTACATCTCCGCCGCCAGATCCATCAGTATTACCTGACCCGCCAGGATTGTTACTACCAGAACCGTCAGGTTTTGTTGCATTTCCAGGAGTTGCAATAGGAATGTCCGGTTCATTGGAACCGCCATTACCATCGTTATTACCTCCCGAGGTATCATCAGAACCACCAGTATTGCCACCATTATTACCCGTATCCCCAGGAGCCTCCGGAGGTGTACCTGTTGTACCCCCATTACTACCACCGCCATTATTTCCGCCAGAAGAACCGCCAGATCCGCCTGACGATCCACCAGAACCACCTGACGAACTAGAACCGCCAGATGAGCTAGAACTGGAGCTGGAGCTGGAGTTTGTACTGCTGTTATTCGCTGCATTTGCTGCCGAAGATCCAGCAGCCGGACTGCCGTCCCTGTTCGAAACCCCCTCAACGCGACCTTCCTTAATTCCTACCTGCATGTAGTGCTGGACGATCGCTGCAATATTATTGCCGTACGCCGCACCCACATCGCCATATGCTGCCGCATATGTCAGTGGATTAAATAAAACTCCCGCCGATCCACGTTGCCCACTGGCCGCCTCATAAATCCCGAACGTAACAAAATGTTCGATGTAACCGGCCAGATTATCACCATACACAGCGGCCAAATCCGCCTGCTGCATATATGCCGCAAGATCAAAGAGCGGACTAAAGACGCGCCCTTCCTTCATGCCGCAGGTTACAAAATGGTTAAACAAAGCTTCCGGATCATTGCCATAGGCAGCCACCACATCCGGATTCTGTTCCGCATAAAGCTCCGGCGAAAAGATATCCCTCAACGTCAACTGCTGTGTCTGTGCTACCTGCTCCGTCTGAACTGCGGGTGCCGCAAACGCCGTTGCTGTCGGCACGATTACCAATGTTGCCATAAGCGCCGCCGCCATAATTCCCCGGCACCTACGAGCCTGTTTGATCAAAGTCCCTTTTAACATTAATTATCCTCACTTTCAAAGTTCTCTAGCATTTTATAGAAAATGCTGCAAAATATAATCATCGAGTTGCCTCCGTTCCTTACTCCCCAACGGAAAGGGTGTACCTCGCCATTCCAGTATATAATACTGATAATACTTGTCAAGTATCATTTTATCTTTCAACCCCAATTTGCTTGCCAAACTTCAGATTCTTTGCTATAATACATCATAATAACAATTAAGTTGGGAGGGAATCACGACTAGAAACTTTTTCTAGCTCAATCCCGCTATCCACCACAGAAAGGGAATATCATGACAGAAGATAAATCTGTAGAAATCACCGAAAAAGTCGACGAAATTAAAGCCGGCGCTAAGATCGAGGACGCCCTCGAAACAAAAACCGAAGAAATCTATGCTAAATCTGGCAAAAAATCCAAAAAACACATTGAAGAAGTTAAGGCTGAAGCTGAGCGCCAAGCTCGCAAAGTCGAAACCAAAGCCGCCGAAGAAGCTGGCGAAAAACCGCGTGGCGCTGCCCCAATTACTCGTCCACGCATTGAACGTCGCGGTAAAAAATACCAAGCCGCTGCTAAGCTAGTTGAAGAAGGAAAACTATATAGCCTTAAAGAGGCTCTCGAACTTGCCGCAAAAACCAATCCTACTAAATTCGCCGCTACAGTTGAAGTTCACACTCGCCTCGGAGTCGACCCGCGCCAAGCCGATCAGAACATTCGTGCTACCGTCGTACTCCCCCACGGCAATGGCAAAACCATCCGTGTCGCCGTCTTTGCTCCCGCCGAAGAAGTCAAAAAAGCTCTCGCCGCTGGTGCTGACATTGCTGACGATGAAGAATTCTTAAAACAACTCGAAAAAGGCGAAATCAACTTTGACGTTTTAATTTCTACTCCAGCCTACATGCCTAAACTCGGCAAATTCGCTCGCTTACTTGGTCCAAAAGGTCTCATGCCAAACCCTAAAGCTGGCACCGTTACTACCGACATCGAAAAAGCCGTTAAAGAAGCCAAAGCCGGTAAAGTTGAATATCGCGTCGATAAACAAGCTATCATTCATCTTGGTCTTGGGAAAACCGATTTCGACCAAATTAAGCTTCTTGAAAATGCCGAAACTTTCTTCGAATCGCTCAAAAGCCACCGCCCAGCTTCTCTAAAAGGTAGTTACGTCAAGTCTATCTACATTACAACTACTATGGGCCCATCCATCCCAGTCGAAAATAACTACAACTAATCGCAAAAACTGCCCCGGTCGCAATCGCTACCGGGGCTAATTTTAAAAGAGAAGCATAATACTACACACGCATAACCTTGGCCTTGTTGATTTTACCACCCCGCTCCCGCCAGCTCTTCAGCTCATCAACGTAAGTAGCGGCGGGATTCAAGTAGTCCGCAAATCCGCGCCTTAGTGTCAACATTAGCGTACGGTAAGCTTCACGCTCTCTTACCGTCATGCGATCTTTCTGTGCCTGCGGACAAGCCTTCAGTGATTTCATAACATTCGTCGCCGCAACCGGCGCCAGGACATAATTCAGAAAGTTCTTCTTATCCTGTAATCTGGGCCGTTCCACAAAGGAAACAGTCTCATTATCGTTCTGGAAATAAACTCCCGGCAAATCAGATTCTTCAATGGCCGTATCAGGAAACATTGTCTCCATCCGCTCCGTCGCGTTCGGACCAAGCGTTTTAAACAACGTCGCGAGCTCCTCCCACAGCACTTCACGCGGAAGCGGATCCATGATGAGATTCGTCCGGTTTCTCATAAGCTCGTCCAACGACTTTGAGATATCTGTTTCTTTCAACGTCACCGGCGACAATGCTTCTTTTTCATAAGTTGCATCACGGTCACGCTTGTGCTGGGGATTTCTGAGGTCCATTCTCGCCATGCTTTCCCGGATATCACCACGATCCTCAGCCGTAGCCGTCATATTGTTGCTCATTCCTGCCATTCTCGTCATTTCTGCTGTCTTCATTATTCTTTTCTCTCCTTTTAACTTCCGCTCTCTGGCGGAGACTTTGGTCGTAGTAATCTGATTATTTTTATTCATCAAATTACCAAGTTACAAGCTAGTTTTTCAAGTCATTCAAAATTCAATTCACGAAAAACCAGCCCTCCAACTCCCTTATACTAGCACACTTTATCAAAAAAGTCAATACCTATTCCATAATCTATTGTTTACTGCTTAAACCTCACCATAAACCCAGACGCAATCGTGTAGGATAAACAAACATATTGCACTAAGTTAATGGTTGTATGGCTTGTGTTTG
>CARBGY010000016.1 GCA_948945085.1 uncultured Candidatus Saccharibacteria bacterium | reverse complement strand
GCGGGCGTAGCTCAGTTGTTTAGAGCGCTTCCTTGCCAAGGAAGAGGTCGAGAGTTAGAGTCTCTTCGCCCGCACCATTTGAGGATTTTTAAGGTGAGCTTCTAGAAATAGGAGCTCGCTTTTTGTTATAAAGAGTTATTTACGACTCGAGCTACTTGTTTAGCTACGCCCAGATTCCCATTAAACATTTCTGCTTGTGGAAAATACTTCCTAATATACGACTCAATATAAACATAATGCGTACAGCCAAGCACAACCGCGTCAAAAGTATCTCGGTCCGCCAAAGAGCCTAGTAAATCGGCTAATCTAGTCTGGAGCATATCATTATTTTGGAAAATAACTTTGTCACCATTAACAACCACAGCATCTTCAATAAGCTTGGCCAAAACTGGACACGGCAAAAGCGTTACTTTTGCATCTTTAGTACATGTAGTTATTATTTCTTTAGTGCGCACAGACTTAACCGTACCAGGAGTCGCCATAAGTAAAATATTTTTACATTTCGCCTCGCAAGCCAACTTAATTGCAGGTTCAGTCCCTATAAAACTTAAATCTGGGAATAGCTTTCTAAGCTCATGAATACATTGTGTTGTGGCAGTATTGCAAGCGATAACAATCACCTCAGCCCCTTGTTCTTTCAGATTTTGAACAATTTTGCTAGTAATTCTTAGAAGCTCAGTCTTTGAACGCTCTCCATAAGGGCAGTGTATATGGTCATTATGATAAATAATCTGTGCTCCTGGAATTTCGGTACGAATGGTATCAACTGTCGTCAATCCACCAACTCCAGAATCAAACACACCAACAATTGTATCTTTCATGTCGTACATTATTATATCACAACGTCTTCGTCACCTACCTTGCCTACTATGACAACTTATAATATAATTAGCTTAAATAACCATAAAGGAAATAAAAATGTCAAAAGACTATAGTTCAAAATTACCATCCGAATATCGCCCAATTTCTATGTGGGGCTATTTCGGATATCAAATCCTCTTTGCTATACCAGTTGTTGGTTGGATTTTTATCATCATTTTCGCACTTAGCGCTGATAATATTAACTTACGCAACTTTGCTCGCTCGCAATTCTGTATCTTTATTATTTGGTTCGCTGTCCTTATGGTTGGCGCTGTAACTGGTGTTTTGAGTTCAATGTTTGAAGCAATGCTTCATTAATCATATTAAGTAGAGAAAGAATCAACTTAAGCTAAGTTATATATAGTTTTTACTAAAAGTATGCTACAATAAACCCATAACATAGGAGTAATTATGTCTACCGGATTAATAATCGGTCTAGTAATTGCAGCGATTGTCATTATCTTGATTATTGTTGTAATTTCGACCTACAATAGTTTAGTTAAACTTGATGAGCGTGTTAACGAAGCATGGTCTGATATTACTGTGCAACTTAAATATCGCGCTGATCTTATCCCAAACGTCGTCGAAACAGTTAAGGGTTATGCTACGCACGAAAAAGATGTTTTTGCGGAAGTTACCAAAGCTCGCAGCGCCACTATGAGCGCAAACAGCGTTAGCAGTGCTGCCGAAGCAGAAAAGTCTATGCAAGGCGCTCTTGGCCGTCTTTTCGCTATCGCAGAGGCTTACCCAGAACTCAAAGCTAATACTAATTTCCAACAGCTCCAACTACAACTCCAAGACGTTGAAGATAAAATTCAAGCCGCCCGTCGTTTCTATAATGCTGGCGCTAAGTCCCTCAATACTAAGATCAAGACTTTCCCAACGAATTTTATCAACAACATGATTGGCCACTTCAAGAAACGCGATTATTTCGAAGTGCCTGACGACGAAAAGTCTCGCATCGAGAAAGCTCCAGAAGTTAAATTCTAAAAACTAAATTCCGTTAGGTGGTCGAATAGGCCACCTAACCTTTGAAATTATGTATAAACAAATTGCCGCAAATAAGCGAAATACTATTTTCATTATGATTGGGTTCGTCCTTTTTATTGCTGCGATTGGCGCAGCGTTCGCTTATTTCTTTCATGATTGGTGGATTAGTGTTTGGGTTATTGTAATTGCATTAATGTATGCCATTATACAATATTTTGCTGCTGGCCCGCTAGCTGTTGCGATGACCGGTGCGCGCGAAATTAAAAAACGCGACAATCCTCACCTTTATAATACAGTCGAAAATCTCGCCATAACTGCCGGGTTGCCGATGCCAAAAGTTTACATCATTAACGATGCCGCTCCGAATGCCTTTGCGACTGGCCGAGATCCAGAACATGCTATTGTCGCCGCTACTACTGGATTGCTAGATATTATGGATAATAAGGAACTGACGGCTGTCATGGCTCATGAGCTTTCGCACGTTAAAAATTACGATATTCGAGTCTCCATGATTACCTTTGGTCTAGTTTGTATTGTTGGCTTTATTTCTGATCTTGGTATTCGCATGATGTGGCTGACTAGCGATCACGACAACGAAGATAGTAGCCCAGTTGGTTTAATTGTCATAGTTTTGACTTCTATTCTTGCTCCTATTGTCGCGTCTATCGCGCAAATGGCAGTTTCGCGTGAACGAGAATATCTTGCTGATGCTAGTGCAGCGCATCTAACCCGTTATCCTGAAGGCATGATTTCTGCACTGAAAAAGCTTGATACTCATGCTCGCCCTATGAAACACCAAAATCCCGCCACGGAAGCACTTTTTATTAATAATCCACTTCGGAAAAGTGCTATCAATAATTTGTTTAGTACCCATCCTCCAATCGAAAAACGTATTGAAAGGCTAGAGCGTGGCAAAGATAAATTCTAAGGCTAAGAAACCTAAAAAACCTAGTGGTAATTTCCAAAAAGTCAAAGACACTGTTACAAAATCCTTCCAAAAACTCCAGGCACGCTACCAAAAATTTCGTGGACCGCACCGCAAATATCACAAGTCTTTTCATCGTTCCTATCGCGAAGATTATCGGCGCGAAACTAAGACTCCCGGTCTGCTTAGTCATGCTATGACTACTTTTCAAACAATTTTTCAACATTGGCGTACCTTCTTACCATTTTTAGCTTTGATGGTTGGTCTATACATTCTTATTGTCGGCATAATGAGTGAAGATTTTTACAAACAATACCAAGAAGCGCTTGATTACTCAACAGAAAGTTTAGCGATGGGTGATATCGGGAATTTTGCGCGTGCGGGTATGCTTTTGTTGTCTACAGTTACTACTGGCGGATTTAGTTCTGGCATGTCAGATTCACAAGTTGTTTTTATGATTTTGCTATTTCTTATTATGTGGATGGTCACCTTATTTTTGCTGCGCCATTTTCTTGCTGGCGAACATCCAAAACTCCGCGATGGTCTTTATAATGCGCTTGGGCCGCTCTTGTCTACCTTATTAATTTTTGCAGTTATCTTTATCCAGGCTATCCCACTTATGTTGGTAATCATTACTTATTCTGCCGCGGTTATGACCGGCTTCTTAAGTACACCGTTTTATGCTTTAGTCTACTTTCTATTTGCTACTACGATGATTCTGCTGAGTGCATATTTATTATCAAGTTCAATTATGGCTCTCGTTGCCGGAACAACTCCAGGCATGTACCCAATGAAGGCACTTGCAGCCGCGTCAGACCTAATGGCTGAGCGCCGTATCAAGTTTGTGCTTCGACTTTTATATTTAATTTTTGTAGTTGCGCTAGTTTATATCATTATTATGATGCCAGTCATTCTGATCGACTTACTCCTGAAAAGTTGGTGGGATTGGATTTCGGGTTGGCCAATCGTACCATTTTTCTTGCTAACAACTACTTGTTTTGTGTTCATATATGCTACGACGTATATTTATCTATACTACCGATGGCTACTTGATTATAAAGAAAAATAAGTTGTATTATTAATTTCGGAGGTGAAAATGAGTAAAGTTGAAGCTGAAAAACGTATCCAAAAATTACGCGAATTAATTAATGATTATCGTTATCATTATCATGTCCTAGATGAATCCACTATGTCAGAGGCTGCAGCTGATTCGTTGAAGCGTGAATTATCCGAGCTTGAAAAACAATATCCCGAACTAATTACTCCAGATTCGCCAACTCAACGTGTTGCTGGCAAACCCCTCGACAAATTTACTAAAGTCGCCCATGAACAGCGCATGATTTCCTTAGCCGATGTCTTCTCAGCCGAAGAAATTCGCGATTGGGTTCGTGCTAATTCTAAGATCGTTGGGCCAATCCAGGAATATTTTACCGATATCAAAATGGATGGCCTTGCTTGCGCCCTACATTATCAAGACGGATTATTTGCTCAGGCAGTAACGCGTGGGGATGGTCTTGTCGGCGAAGATGTTACGATGAATGTGCGTACGATTGAGAATATTCCTCTACGTATCAATGAACCTGGCCATGTCGAGGTGCGTGGCGAGATCGTTATCTTCAAAAAGGACTTTGACGAATTAAACGAAAAACAAAGAAAATCTGGTGATAAACCTTTTGCGAATCCGCGCAATCTTGCGGCCGGCAGTATCCGTCAGCTTGATCCAAAAGTTGCCGCTAGTCGCCATTTGAGATTTATGGCTTATGACTTAGTAACTCCTAATTTACCCAAACATAGCGAAGCTTATGCAAAACTTCGCGAACTAGGCTTTAGGACAAGCGGGGAAGATAAAGTCTTCACAACCATTGATAAAGTTCTACAGGAAATTGAACGCTTACGCGATTACCGCGAAACTTTACCATTTAACACTGACGGTATGGTAATTAAAATTAACGATCGAGCTATTTATCAAAAACTTGGCATTGTCGGTAAAACTCCTCGCGGTGCAGTTGCTTTTAAATTTCCTGCCGAGGAATCTACCACAATCGTTAAAGATATTGTTATCAGTATCGGCCGTACTGGTGCCGCTACACCAGTAGCGATTTTTGACCCTGTTGTTGTAGCAGGAAGCACAGTACGTCACGCCAGCTTGCATAATGCTGACGAAATTGCCCGACTAGATCTGCGCATTGGTGATACAGTAATTATCTATAAGGCCGGAGATATTATTCCGCAGGTGAAAGAAGTTCTAACGACGCTGCGTCCCGAAGGGACCGAGCCTTTTGATTATGAAAAGGTTTTAAGCCAACAATATCCCGAGCTCGAATTTGAACGTCCAGAAGGAGAAGTTGTCTATCGCGTGAAAGGCGAAAGCTCCGATCTTATTCTCAAACGCGCATTAGAATATTACGCCTCAAAACCTGCGCTCAACATCGACGGGCTAGGTGAAAAAAATGTTGAAGCCCTGGTTGATGCAAATTTAGTTAAAAGCATCGCAGATCTATATAGGCTTGACGCTAAAAAAGTTGCTCAGCTCGAACGTTTTGGTAGGTTATCAGTCAAAAAACTTGTTGACGCTATTCAAAATTCTAAGCACGCTCCACTGAACAAATTTATTACTGCTTTAGGTATTCGCCACATCGGAGGCCAAACTGCTATTACTCTGGCAGACCATTATCAAAGCCTAGATAAACTGCAAGAAGCCACAGAAGAGGATTTGTTAAAATTACCCGACATCGGCAAGATTGTTGCTGAATCAATTTTGGCATGGATTGCCGATGAGGATAATATTAAGCTTTTAGAAGAACTTAAAGAACTTGGGGTCGAACCAACATATACCGATCGTAGTAGTCTGCCACTTACCGGCAAAAGCTATCTTGTGACTGGTACTCTGACAGGCATGGGTCGTGAAGAAGCTGAGGATAAGTTGCGTGCTTTAGGAGCCATCGTTACGAGTGGAGTCACTAAAGACACTACGGCTCTCATCGTTGGCACAAAACCCGGCAAGAGCAAAATCGATAAAGCAACCAAGTTAGGTATTCCAACTATTAACGAAGAAGAGTTTTTGGAGCTGACCAATGGTGCATGAAATACGGTTCATTATAACTATTTAGAACAACATGTAAAAATGTAGTTGGTTACATTATAGAACAATTCAGGTTGATTATGACGTAATTGATGCTCGCGTAGTAAATAGCGGAAGTCTTCATAAGAAAAGGATAGGTTTCCATGCACTCTTCTGATGTGCCGCTTAATCACACTCCATAAGCCTTCTATTCTATTTGTCGGGCCAAATATACCTACTTCATGATTACAATCTTCATGTTCATAGCCTAACAAATGAAGCTCATTGTAAGAACCTAGCGCATCGGTTGCTATGAGGCTTCCTGGTGCAATAGAACGCTCAATAAAGCTCTCACAGGTACTTCTGGTGCGATCGGTAATGATTTGTAGTTTAATGCGACCTGTATGGCGTTCTATTGCACCAATGACTAGTCTCTGCTTATGGAATTTGCGTTTACCAAAGAAGCTCTCATCAACTTCCACTTCGCCATATAGCGGCGCCGTTTTATCTTCTGGTAACAAGAGACGGAACTTCTTTAACCAACGTCTGACTGTAAGATAAGAAAGATCAAGCTGCCGCCTAATCTCTCCAGTACTAGCTCCATGTTGCCATAACCAGATCATAGCCCAGATCTGCCGGAACGATAACTTGCTGTTCCTGAAGGCGCTTTCTGCCCGTACGGATGTCTTCTTATGGCAACATGGACAATACTCATAGTTCTTCCGATAAAGTAGTCTGTGATCACAATCCGGACACCTCACTGTACCCCATAATATTTTGTGTAACTCGTGATGGCACTTTAGTTCTGATGGTAACTCTGCTAAACTATTCATTAGGAACAGTCCTTTCTTGTAATTAGTTGTTATTGCTAACTACATTTTACAATGAGGCTGTTCCTTTTTGTTACACTGGACCATAAAATACTAGATACTCTATGTTATAATAACCACATATGCCAAAATTTGAGTTAGTTTCCAAGTATCAACCTACCGGCGATCAACCTTCCGCTATTAAACAATTAACGGAGGGCTTAAAGGCTGGTGTTCGTGAACAGACTCTACTTGGTGTCACCGGTTCTGGTAAAACTTTTACGATGGCAAACCTGATCCAGAACGTCCAAAAACCAACTTTAATTCTTGCACATAATAAAACTCTTGCCGCTCAGCTTTATTCTGAGTTCCGTGAATTTTTTCCGAATAATGAGGTTCATTACTTTGTTTCTTATTTCGACTATTATCAACCTGAGGCTTATATCGCCAGTACTGATACTTATATCGAAAAAGACTCCGCTATTAATGACGAAATCGACCGCCTGCGTCATGCTGCTACGGTTGCGCTTTTAACTCGACCGGACACAATTGTAGTCGCGTCGGTTTCTTGTATTTATGGTATTGGTTCACCAGACCATTATACAGAAATGTCACTACCACTTGTTCATCTCGACGGAGGGTGGCGCGTGTCGGGCGCGAGTGAATGGTGGACTAGCGACGCTGGATCGCTTGCTCTTGCCGAAGCCGAAGCCAGCCTGAACCATCAAAGTGAGATTTTGCTGCGAGAGGAGGGTGGGCTGAGTGGTGAAAATGATGAAGAATTAGACGTGTTACAGTTTGCGAAAGGATCCGGAGTTACGACGAGGACTAGCGCGCCGACCCCGCAACGGCGGGCGTCGGCGACGCGCCTTGAGCAAACTCGTAAAACGACTAATTCTCTCGTCAATTTTATGACTCAATCTTCAGACACTCTCTCGCAGCAAAACTTCATCAAATACCTCGTTGCTATGCAGTATCACCGTAACGATCTGGCTTTTGAGCGTGGTAATTTCCGTGTCATGGGCGATACAATTGACCTTTTTCCTGCTAGTGGTGAATGGGCTTACCGCTTCGAATTTGGTTTCGATACTTTAGAGAGTGTGCGAATTATCGATCCCCTAACCGCTGAAACTCGTGAAAAACCTGAGCGGATTCATATCTTCCCGAATACCCACTATGCCACCCCTAAGGAACAACTCGACAAAGCTCTAGATGGCATCCAAGTCGAGTTCGATGAGCGCCTCAAATATTTTGAAAAGCATGATAAATTCCTTGAAGCACAACGTCTTAGCCAGCGAACGAAGTACGATATTGAGATGTTAAGGGAAACTGGTTTTGTCAAAGGCATCGAAAACTATTCACGCCACCTCGACGGTCGTAAAGCTGGCCAACCGCCAGCGACCCTGATTGATTTCTTTCCCAAAGACTTTTTACTTCTTGTTGATGAAAGTCATATGACTTTACCTCAAGTGCGCGGCATGTATAATGGTGATCATGCTCGTAAAATGACACTTGTCGAGTATGGTTTTCGTCTGCCAAGCGCGCTCGATAATCGCCCTCTGACTTTTCCCGAGTTCCAGAAACACATTAACCAGGCTATTTATGTTTCCGCTACTCCAGGTCCTTATGAGCTTGAAAATTCGCCAGCGCCAGCCGAGCAAGTAATCCGTCCAACCGGCCTTCTTGATCCAGAAATTGAGGTGCGTCCGAGTGAAGGTCAGATCGAAGATTTAATGACGGAGATTGACAAGCGTATTGCGAAGAACCAACGTACTTTAGTGACGACTCTGACCAAACGCATGGCCGAAGACTTGACGGATTATCTTAAAGAAAGGGAAGTAAAAGTCGCTTATATCCACTCTGATATTGATACTCTAGAACGTGGCGATATTCTGCGTGATTTACGTACGGGTGTTTATGATGTGCTGGTCGGAATTAACCTGCTTCGTGAAGGTCTAGATTTACCGGAAGTTAGTCTCGTAGCAATCCTTGATGCCGATAAGGAAGGCTTCTTGCGCAGTGAGAGCGCTCTAATTCAAACTATTGGCCGCGCCGCTCGTCATGAAAACGGTCATGTAATCATGTATGCCGATAATATTACAGAGAGTATGCATAAAGCTATTGACGAGACCATGCGTCGTCGTGAAATTCAAAAGCAATATAATACTGAGCATAATATTATTCCACATTCCGTGAAAAAGGATATTTCTGTCGGTCTGCGCGCGATTATACCGGAGAAGGAAGAAGCCACAAAACTCGACCTGAAACGGATTCCGAAAGAGGAGCTACCGAGTTTAGTGAAAGAATTACAGTCCCAAATGCAACTTGCCGCCGCGAACTTAGATTTCGAAAAAGCCGCCATGCTCCGCGATCAAATTACCGAGATTCAAGGCGAAAATAGCCAGCGAAAAGGGAAGAAACGCTGATAAATATGAAATAGCTCTTGACAAAAGTCTATATCTGTGCTAATATGAGGGTATAGGCAGTATGAAACATGACTGCAAGGGTTGGTTTTGACAAAATCCACAACTAGTTCTTTAAAAGTTTTTGGATTTATAGAAATCAACCAGACTTATTTCGGGCTATGGCCCCATTTTTTAAGGAGGGAAAGAAAATGAAAAGAACCATGCTTACCTTAGTTGTCGTTATGAGCATTTTACTGTGCGCCTGTCAAAAAGGGGATCAAAGCGAAAGCTCTGCCGAGGCCTATGTGGGATCTGAGAGCGCTGCTAATCCATTTGATCTGGACGCAAACCTGGAGGCTTCGGCTGAAAGGGAAACGTTATCACACGGTGAAACAGCGGACCACGTAGCTGTCAATTGTTTAGTGGACAATCCGTCATTTGGCGATGAACGCAACTTTATACGGATCATTCCTTACAATGAAGATGGCCTTATTGATCTAACGACTGCGGCAAGCGGAGAGTTTACTTTTGAGCCGGGGCAGCGATACGGCATTGTTGTGTATGCCCATAACGTTGCAGATCTGGAGCTTGGCGATGACGCTCTTGCGCGGGGTATTGGCAGTACGATCAGTTTTCCGGAGCGCATTAATAAAAATGAGGAAGCTCAACTCTCTTGCATCGTTAGCTACCAGAATGGCGCGGAGACTGAATTTATCAGCTGTGCAATGTCGATTCGGGCCACCGCCGATATAGGATTTGGAGTAGCAAAGACCGGTACGATTATGAACTTTGATGGTCAGTCTCAAAGTGAATGTCCTATTTGGATTACCGCCTCAGATAACGTTGTTGCTATGAGCTGTGTTCCCGGCGGCGACCTTTTGCCGGGCCTTGACAACTCCAGCTACATGATTTATTTCGTTGAAGCAGTTGCGAAGTAGATCTGCTTTTCAGATTTTTTATAATCCAAGCTGAGTGCCGCCAGAGTCTAGCGGCACTTTTTGATGCCAAGTAACTACAAAAGGGGCCGAGTTAAGCTAGGCGGGTCATCTCGGCCATCAATGTTGGTTCAAGGTTGTTTGAAGTCAATTGACTTGGTAAAATAATCATCTTTTCAAAACTTCAAACATATGCTATTATATAGAAAACTTAAAGTTAAGTTGTAATACATAGTCAAGGATGGCTGTGAGAGGGGGAGTAATTTAAAATGACAAAAATGCAATTTGTGAATTTTTGTACTAAGTATTCGGTTGCAAAATGGAACAAACACTCGTTCCTTCGTCGGATCTTTCGCGAGATTGCTCAGCGGATAATCCTGCACCACATTCGTCATGATACAGTTTTGAAGTTAGTTATTCAGATCACGAAACTTCAAGGCGGTGTGAATCTTTATCCCTGGCCATATTGCGTTAAAAACAGCAAATCTGGCTTTGCGGGAGCGTCTGAATATGCTTTTGCACCCTGGTCTTGTTGCGATGACGACGCGATAGTAGGAGATTGCTTCGGCAACTACGTGATCCGTCATAGTACGAGTTACTGCGCCGCGCTAATTTATTATGCAACTGGCAAAATTTTGAGCGAAAACCGTCAGCATGCCAAAAAATGGGTTGCCACCCTTGCCGCCAATGGCTTTAGTGAGGTAGTCAAACGGCCGATTAACGGTGGGTATTATATTGGTGTTGCTCCGCACATCGGTCAATATGGTCAGCTCTATTGGTTCGAGTATGTAAGCGAAGACTGTCGCGATAGTTTGCGTTATATGTGCTCAACCTATGAGAACGACGAGTACCAACAGTGCCTAATCCGGGCCGACAGCAAAGATATCAAATGGGTCAAAATTGCATAAACCCGCACTATTGTTTAGCGAGCCGCCACGAGCGGCTCATTTTAATCACTTATCCAATCGGAAAATAATTTGTACCCTACATTTTAAAACGTCAACGTTATTTCTAAGATTATAAAATCCTTTTCGATCGCTTTACTAATCAACGTTGCAATTAGCTCTGGCTAGATTTTGCTAAAACCTCTTTACAACTTACCTCAAATCATATAATATAATAGAGTAAGAGTCGGAGCTGGTTGATATTAGTGCTCTGACAAAATAATAATTAAAAGGAGAAAGAATGGCAGAATTTGACCGTTCCAAGCCACATATTAACGTGGGTACGATGGGCCACGTCGACCACGGTAAGACTACCCTTACCGCCGCGATTACTAACGTTCTCGCAAAGAAACTTCCATCAGATGTCAACAAAGCTGTTGCTTACGACCAAATCGATAACGCTCCAGAAGAGAAAGCTCGCGGTATTACCATCGCTACTTCTCACCAAGAGTACGAATCTGACAAGCGCCACTACGCTCACGTCGACATGCCAGGCCACGCCGACTACATTAAGAACATGATTACTGGTGCTGCCCAGGTCGATGGTGCTATTCTCGTCGTTGCGGCGAACGATGGTCCATTACCACAGACTCGTGAGCACGTTCTTCTTGCTCACCAGGTAAACGTTCCAAAGATTGTTGTCTTCTTAAACAAGATGGACCTCGCTGATCCAGACCTCGTCGAACTCGTCGAGATGGATGTTCGCGAACTTTTGAACAAATATGGTTATGATGGTGATAATACTCCAATCATCAAGGGTTCCGCTGCTAAAGCTCTCGAAGGCGACGCCGCCAACGAAGATGCCATTATGGAACTCGTCAAGGCTATGGACGAATACTTTGAAGTTCCAGAGCACGATCTTGACAAACCATTCTTGATGCCAATTGAGGACGTCTTCTCAATTAAAGGTCGTGGTACTGTTGCTACTGGTCGTATCGAGCAGGGTGTCGTTAAACTAAACGACGAAGTTGAAATCGTTGGTCTTAAAGAGACCCAGAAGTCAGTTGTTACCGGTATCGAAGCTTTCCATAAGACTCTCGATCAGGGTCAAGCTGGTGACAACGCTGGTCTCTTGCTCCGCGGTATCGAGCGTGAACAAATCGAGCGTGGTCAGGTTATTGCTGCTCCAGGTAGCATTACTCCACACACCGAATTTGAAGCACAGGTTTACATCTTGAAGAAAGAGGAAGGTGGTCGACACACTCCATTCTCTAAGGGTTACAAACCACAGTTCTACTTCCGTACTACTGACGTAACTGGTGAAGTTGAACTTCCAGCTGACAAAGAAATCGTCATGCCTGGTGACACCGTTACCTTCAAGGTCAAGTTGCTCGCTCCAATCGCGATGAACAATAACGACCGTTTCGCTATTCGTGAAGGTGGCCGTACTGTCGGTTCTGGTGTTGTTACTAGCATCGTCAAATAATATCCAAGTGATATCTATGCAGGAACTTCCCCCTAAGGGGGAAGTTTTTGTGTGGTGGTGCTACCCCACCGCGATCAACTAAATCAAATAACTCATTTTTCGTGAATACCTTGTAGGATAAACAAACATATTGCACTAAGTTAATGGTTGTATGGCTTGTGTTTGA
>CARBGY010000015.1 GCA_948945085.1 uncultured Candidatus Saccharibacteria bacterium | reverse complement strand
TAGGCACGCCGCCAGCATTCATCCTGAGCCAGGATCAAACTCTCCATTAAAGTGGTTCCTAAGAACCGAATTTGAACCAAAGTTCTTAATAAAAGACTGACGATGATAAATCTTGAAATTCACCGAATTTCTCCAATGATAAAATCAAGATCTTTAATTGCACAACTGAATTGTTAAAATTCATAGCCTTCAAGACATCCTATTCGCGAGAATTACCTCTTATCGTCCCTCAGACTATCCCTATCTTATCGCACTAAAATAAATATGTCAACACTTTTTTCGACTTTTTTTCGACTTTTTTAACTTTCTCTCAAAACTTTGTAATCAACATCACAATCATCCACACAACAACACCCAATAATGCACCAACTATCACCTGCGGTACGGTATGCCCATTCACAACTGGAAGCTCTGCATCGCCAGCCTTTTTTAATAGCTTATTTAACGCTTTTCCCTGTTCTCCCACCGCATAACGCGCATGCGTTGCATCATATACTACTATCGCCCACACACAAACCGCTAAAGCAAATATACCAGATCCAAACCCATAAATTGTACCGACACACAAACTGGCTCCCGTAAAACTTGCCGTATGGCCCGAAGGCATCCCACCCGAGCTTGCAAAATGTTTCACTACTTCACCCAAAGAAATCGTTTTTCCAGATTTTTTATCAAGTATTACCCCCATTAAAGTCTTCCAAATCTGCGCCGCCAGAAAACCTATTGCAAATGCCACCAGAACAAAATAACCTTCCATATTCCCATTATAACATAAGTTTAATCTCCTATATTTATATTAAGTATTATCTATTTTTACTCCATGCTCGCTTGACCCAAAAGATAAAACTACCCATAGCAGCAACTATCGGAATCAACATCCACCACCAATTCCATCTTCCGTCTCTCTCATTTACCCCACCACCCAAAATCGGCACCTCTAGCTCCTCATTATTTATCTTCTCGCTATCACCCTCCAAATCCTCACTTTTCTCCAACCCTACAGTCCCATTTCTCTCGTCCCCCACCCCACTGCCGTTCAAACCGCCATTGCCATAGCGCATTTCCGTCAATCCACCCTGATTCGTACCACTTTCTACTCCATCATTGTTCACCTCAGAACATTTATCTGAAGCCGAGTCTTTTAATTTTTCGATTTCCAACTTTAACTGTTGATTTTCATTTTCTAAAATTTCTCGCTGCCTGGTTCCCTCAGTAATCATCGTTTTTAACTCTTCATTTCCGCTTTCAAGCTCCAAAATCCTATCCTTTAGCCTATTAATTTCTCCCAATAACTCTACAGTCTCATCTTCGTCCGTTCCCGATTCCAATACCCTAATCTTCTCCTCTAGTTGATTTCTTAATTGTTCCAACTGACTAATCGTTTCCTTTGCTTCACTAAGTTCCGTCCTAGTATCCGCTAACTTATTATTTAAATCAGTTTTAACATTCGATAAATTCAATATTTCTCCCTCTAATCCAGCAACAATACTCGTCAGTTCCTCTTTCTCCTTTCCTAAAACCACATTTTCCGACTCCAAACGCTTAATCACTTCCTGCAACTCGCCGTAATCATCACCATTAAGCTCACCATACAACTGTCGCGCTAATTCCACATTAATTTGCGTTCGTTTTGTTTCACTAAGAACATCATTCATATCACTTAACCCCGGCAAAACTCTCAGCATTTTCCCTATCACATCTTCAGCATTATTCAAAAACTCTTCTGGATTCGATAAAAATTCAACCAAAACCGCCATTTTATCACTATATAACTTACTCCGTTCCCTCAAAATATCCTTCCATTCTTCTTCCCAAGTAATAACCTCCTCGCCGTTTGGATAAGCAATCACAGCAAAAGGTGACTTATTTTGTTGAATTTCAAAATTATAGGTTTTATTTACATCCGCTCGTACTTGTCGACACCTTGTAGTTGCTATGTCGTAGTTGTCAGAATGTACACACTTCCGATAATCTATCTTCCCTCTTGTCCAATAGTCATCCTCTAAAACTACCGTACCATCATCTTGTTCAACCACCCTCGCCCAACGCACTGCATAATACAATAGATCCGACTTATTATCGAGTAGCTCGACATCACCTATCTTCTCAACAAATCCCGACAAAGATGTCTGTGTAATCTGACCATCTGAATATATAACTGCCCAATCCGAAGCATCCACCGTCCCTAAAGTTTCTAGTTTAGTATCAGCCATTTCCTCAGTTATACCATTTTCATAATCCATCCAAACCACAGTTAACCATTGTGGTCGCCAATCTCCAGCCATCATATCCTGAAAATACAATGAATTGTCGCGTTGATTAATAAGCGTCGGATAAATTTCATCCACCATGTGATTCGAATCTAAGTATATCTTATCTATACCACCTCTAATCTCCATTAAATTTGAATCTAGTAAGTCCTCCGAAAGCGCCAAGTTGAGCAAATCCTGCCCCTTAGGCGCCATTTCAACCTGATTAGCTAATACTTTTGGAGCTAATACTCCTACACCTGCCACAGTCATCATTGCCGTAGACAAGAATATTGGTAACTTTTTCACGTTCTTCCTCGCAATTTACTTTTGTTATTGCGAAAAGTGTAACAACTTATTACCAAATTATACAAGCAAAGATTTCGTCATTTTTCATCCTTTTACTGTATTGCAGAGGTAAAAATCACCATTTTCTTCACTCTTGAACACATTTTTTATACAAAAATACTTAACATTTCGTTAAGTATTTTCATTTGTATAAATATTTTATACAGCATTTTCCAGCATTTTCCACCCTTTTGCCTCACTAAACCCCTTATGCTTACTTATTTTCTACAACACTTCGTCCGTAGCGGATATAAGGTTAGATAACACTAAGCACACTTACCCCTCATTACCATCGTCTTCCGGCAACACCATCCCAATTGAGGCCACTGTATCTCCATCATTCATCTTCATAATCCTCACACCTTGTGCTACTCGTCCCAACGTTGGAATATCACTCACTGCTACCCGAATCGCAATTCCCTTCGTCGACATCATAATAATTTCCTTTGCAGCCGGATCCATTGTGTGCACCGCTACAATCGGACCAGTCTTAGTCGTCACGTTCGCTACGCGAATACCAACCCCACCACGTTTGTGCGCTGGGAAATTTTCCGCCAAAGTTGCTTTACCATAACCATTTGCTGACATCACTAGAAGCTTCTGCCCTCGATCGTGAATCACATCCATTCCCACAATTTCATCCTTCGGTCGCAACCGAATTCCTCTTACTCCCTTTGCACTCCGTCCCATGCTTCGCACATCTTTTTCATTAAACCGCATCGCTTGACCCGCCGATGTTGAAATTACCACATCATTTCCACCCGTCGTTTCCTGAATCCACTTCAACTCATCTCCCGCATCAAGCTTAATTGCGATCATACCGTTCGACCTTAGCGTTAAGAACTCTTTCACTGCTGTCTTCTTTATTGTACCTTTTTTCGTTGCCATAAAGAGATAACCATCGGAATTTTCACCTTGTTTGATAATCGCTGTCACCTTCTCATCAGGGTGCATACTCAAAAGATTTACCGCCGCCGTTCCCTTCGCTGTTAACGAGGCCTGCGGTACCTCATAGGCTTTTAAGCGGAAAATTCGCCCTTGATTAGTAAAGAATAGTAGATAATCATGCGAACTTGCCGTCACAAGATGAGAAATCACATCCTCATCTTTCGTTGTCATCCCCTTACGACCTTTTCCACCCCGATTCTGTCGCTTAAAGTCCCCTTGCAAAACGCGCTTCAAATAATTCTCCGCTGTCAGTAAAATCACACTTTCCTCATCCGGGATCAACTCTTCCTCAGAAAACTTGCCAACTTCATGATTAAAAATCTTACTTCTACGCGAGTCGCCATATTTCTCCTTCATCGCAAGTAGTTCTTCTTTAACTACTCGCAAAATCTCACTTTCGCTTGCCAAAATCCTCTCATATTCAGCAATCTGTGCAAGCAACGCTTTCAATTCTTCTTCAATCTTATCACGTTCGAGTCCTTGCAACCTTCTTAGTTGCATCGCTAGAATCGCTGCAGCCTGTATCTCACTAAGACCAAACCGCTCCATCAACCTCTTATCAGCATCATCATAGCTCTCACGAATCGTCTTAATAACTTCATCAATATTATCAAGCGCAATCTTCAAACCTTCTAAAATGTGCGCACGTTCTTTTGCCTTTCGAAGATCATACTCTGTCCTGCGACGCACTACCTTTTGTCGATGTTTAATAAACTCTGCTAAAATTTCTTTCAAACCTAGAATCCTCGGTTGCACCCCATCCACTAGCGCCAGCATATTGTAATGGAACGTCGTTTGCAGCTGCGTCATTCGATATAGCTGATTCAGAATCTTCTTCGGGAAGGCATCTTTCTTTAGTTCCACTACAACCCGAATCTTACCTCGTGCACTCTCGTCTCTTGCATCTGCAATATGATCTAGCTTTTTATTGAGCACTAATTCCCGTACCTTCTCGATGAACCCTTCTTTGCTCATCCCGTATGGTACTTCAGTAATTACAATCTGATACCGGCCGTTCTTCTTCTCCTCAATATTCGCTACCGCCCGTATCACAACACTCCCCTTCCCCGTCGCATAAGCCTGCTTCATCGGTGCACCCCCATACACTTCCGCCCCTGTCGGAAAATCTGGCCCCTTAACATGTTGCATTAAACCATCTAAACTAATCTCTGGATCATCAATCTGTGCTACCGTCGCATCAATCACCTCTGACAAGTTATGCGGAGGAATATTCGTTGCCATTCCGACCGCAATACCCATCTGACCATTTAGTAAGATATTTGGCACCGCCGCCGGCAACACCACCGGTTCCTGCTCGCTACCATCAAAGTTATCTCGAAAATCTACCGTCTCTTTTTCAATATCCGTCAAAAGTTCCGCCCCCACCTTATCCATCCTCGCCTCAGTATACCTCGAAGCTGCCGCCTCATCGCCATCCATTGAACCAAAGTTTCCCTGCCCCTCAACTAGGGTGTAGCGCATCTTCCAGTTCTGAGCTAAATTCACCATTGCATCATAAATCGACGAGTCACCATGTGGGTGATACTTACCCATCACTTCACCCACAATACGAGCCGATTTCACCGTCGCATGCGGCGCTTTCCAACCGTTCTTATTCATCGCATAGAGAATCCGCCGATTTACCGGCTTCAACCCATCCCTTACGTCTGGCAATGCTCGATCAATAATCACCGACATCGAATAACGCAAGAAATAGCTCTCCATCGTACTTTCAACCGCACGATTCTCAATTCCATTCTCTGGACGGTCTGTTGGCTTCTGTACTACTTCGCCATCTTTCACAACCATATCATCATCCATCATCTACTCCTTTCCTTAAAAGTCCAGTTCATCAAGGTCAACTGTCGCCGCCCCTGCCTGAATAAAGTTTTTCCTAAGATCAACCTGATCGCCCATTAACTTCGTAAACACCGCATCAGCTTTTTCCGCATCATCAATATGCACCTGTACTAAAATCCGATTTTCTGGGTCCATCGTTGTTTCCCAAAGTTGCTTCGCGTCCATTTCTCCCAAACCCTTAAACCGATTCTGCGCCGTATAACCAGCCTGCTTAAACCGCTCTTGATTTGGATCAACTTTCGTTCCAGCCGCCTTACGTTCTTCAATCTTCTCCGTCAATTTCTTCTCGAGGGCCACTTCATCATAAACATAATCAATTTTTCGATTACTTCCCGTCCCCTTCGATAAGCCGAACAATGGTGGTTTTGCAAGGTACACATGCCCCGCTTTGATCACTTCTGGCATATACCTAAAGAAAAACGTCATCAACAATGTTGCAATATGTAATCCATCAACATCAGCATCCGTCATAAAGATGATTTTATGATACCTTAGCCCACTTAAGTCAAATTGATCGCCAATTCCTACACCAAGCCCCTTAATCAGACTCACAAGTTCTTGATTCGCCAGCATCTTATCCAATCTTGCTCTTTCGGTATTTAATACCTTACCTCTCAGTGGCAAAATCGCCTGAATCTTCGGATTCCTTCCCTCCTTTGCTGAACCTGCCGCTGAATTACCCTCCACAATAAACAACTCACATTCGGTTCTATCTCGACTTGAGCAATCTGCCAATTTACTCGGTAAGTTCAACCCCTCAAACGCCCCCTTCCGAATAACATTGTCTCGCGCTGCTCGTGCCGCCTTCCGTGCCCGCGCCGCCAATGTCGCTTTTCCAATGATTTTCTTCGCAATATTCGGATTTTCTTCAAGATAATACCCAAAATACTCCGTCATTATCTTATCGACATACCCACGCACCTCTGGATTACCTAATTTGTTTTTCGTCTGCCCTTCAAACTGCGGATCTGGCAATTTCACCAAGATTACCGCCGTCAATCCCTCTTTAATATCATCACCAGTTAAATTCGGCTCTTTCTCCTTCAATAAACCATTCTTGCGCGCATAGTCATTAACCACCCTCGTCATCGCACTCCGGAACCCCTCAACGTGTTTACCTCCATCTGGTGTCAAAACATTATTCGCAAACGGTTTAATTGTTTCTGCGTAGCTATCATTATACTGTAAAGCTACCTCAACTCCTGCATCCTCAATATTTTTCTCAACGTAAAAGATATCATCGCTCAAAACCTCCTTCCCCTCGTTCAGCCTTCGCACATAACTCCTAATTCCCCCCTCAAAGTAGAAACTCTCCCTTGCCCCGTTTCGTTCATCCGCCACACTAATCAGTACGCCCTTAGTTAGATATGCTTGATGTCGTGCATAGTTTGAAACCCAATTATAATCAAAAGTCGTCGTTTCCTTAAAAATCGCCGCATCTGGATAAAATGTAATCGAGGTCCCTGTCTCCTTAGTGTTGCCAGTTACCTCTAAACCATCACCAATCGTTTTACCGCCATTCTCAAACTCCACATGATGCACTTTACCATTCTTCCGCACTTCCGCTATCATCTTCGTACTTAGCGCATTCACCACACTCGAACCCACCCCGTGTAGACCAGACGATACCTTATAACCACCCCCACCGAATTTACCACCAGCATTTAATACCGTCAAAACCGTCTCAAGCGTCGACTTCCCCGTCTTCGGGTGAATATCTACCGGAATACCGCGTCCGTTATCAACAACACGCACTCCCCCATCCGCCAACAGCGTAATCTCCACCCTTGTACAAAAGCCCGCAATCGCTTCATCAATCGAGTTATCCGCAATTTCCTTTAACAAATGATGTAAACCATCAAAACCCGTCGACCCAATATACATACCAGGCCGCACACGCACATGTTCCAAGCCATCTAAAACCTGGATTTGTGTACTATCATATTCATGCCCATCACTTGTTTGTTTTGCTGTCATTAGCGGTACCTCTGCTTTACATTACCCCTATATTTTATCATACACCCCCTCTAAAAACAAGAGTGCTTTCACTTATTGCCTTTAGAGGTTAACCTTTTCCATCCCCTCAAACACATAGTTATCTACATCCCCTTCCCCCTCCTCCATGCTTGTAGAGCCTGTTGGTGTATCTTCTTCATTTTTAGCGCTCTCCTACGGCTTCCATAGCATAACTCCTATTACAAGGCCTATTAGGACTATTAGAACGCATATCACGACAAATAACTATATGCTTCTTCTTATTAGAATCTGCATTATTCGGCTTGGAATCACTACCTCCTCACCTTAAATATCGTTTCATCTTCCCCCTGCGCTTCCGGTTTTTTCTCTTCATCCCCTTTCGCTATTGCCGCCCCTGTTCGTCTTTTCTTCCATTCCTCCAAAAACCCTCCTGTTTTCTCCCTTTTGCCATCATCACTCACCACCCCAGTATCAGTCTTCTCCTCCACCTTCACCGTCTTCCATCTATCTTTAATCTCTTGTTCAACTTCTGCGCGCTCCCGCCCATACTTCTCCGCCACATACACCTTCATATCTTCCATCAGTTGCGGATTCGCCTCCCCCATCGGTGGCAATAGTGCCATAGTAAATGGCGCACTCGGCAAGTTATGCATCATCACCGTTGCAATCGCCTGATAATTTCCCTGTTTATGTAAGTCTTCTGCATTAAATACTGGTGAAAACGCTTTCTCCATCAATTCCGCATCTGTCACCCCAAGTCGCCCCGACATGATCGTACCAACGTTCCCGAGAATACCTTCCCGAATCTTATCAGTAAGCTGTGTCATAAACTGGTTCGCAAGGAATAAATTAAGTCTATATTTCCTCGCCTCACTTAAAATACTCTCAAAACTTTCCGTTGCAAAATTCTGAAACTCATCCACAAATAAACAAAAATCTTTCCGCTCATCTTCTGGAATATCCGCCCGACTCATCGCCGCCTGCTGAAACTTCATCACTAAAATCATACCAAGTAGCTGCGAGTTAATATCGCCGAGTCGCCCTTTTGATAAATTCACTAGAAAAATCTTCTGCGAATCCATAATATCTCGTATATTAAATCCACTTTTTGTCTGACCTAAAATATTTCGCATAATCGTATTCGAAAGAAAAGGTCCCCACTTCGACGCAAACCACGTGATAACCTCTCCCGCATCACTTGATTTTTGGCTCGCTGGGAATTCTTTGGTCCAATAATCATACACCGCCTTATCCGTTACATATTGCAATTTACTCTTCACAAACTCCGGATCAGTAAAACACTGTGGAATATCAATAAACGTCGCCCCGTTTGGATCACTCATTAAAAGCAACGCCGCATTCCGGAACATATGCTGCCCTCGCGGTCCAAAAAACCCTTGATTACTCGGATCAAACAAGCTCTGTAGCATATTAATCCCTTCTTGCACAATAAAATCCTTCTGATCATCCGTCTGATATTCAAACATATTCATCCCAATCGGATGCTCAATATCTGCTGGATCAAAATAAATTACATCGTCAATTCGTTCTTTTGGTACCTTACTTAACAATAGTTCCGCCGCATCCCCGTGTGGATCAATAAACGCAAACCCCCTTCCCTCCATCATATCCTGATATGCCACATTCGTAAGCAACACCGACTTACCCATACCTGTCGAACCAATTACATAAGTATGCCTTCGTCGATCATTCTCACTTAGTCGTATCTCCTTTCGTACCCCTCTAAATTCATTCACCCCCAAAAGCACCCCTTCCGTCACCAGCTTTGCCGGCCCATCCACCTGCTTCGTCGCTTGTCGCTCCACTTGAGAAGTCGGAATTGCATTTTGCGCCGGCAAATGAAACATCGACGCTAATTCCACGCTATTTAATATATTATCATTTTGCCCTTGCGGAAACATCCTAAATATATAATCTACTGCTAGTTTACGTCCATCTTTGATTACCTCATACTTAAAACCGTTAAAACTTTGCGAATCGAACTGCGCAAATGCCGCCACCACCCCACTCAGCATCGCCTCCGACCTCGCTTTTTCTTTTGAACTCGCTACAAGCCTCACCAAGACTTCAAAACCTGGATATTTTGTTTTTTGTTCAATCGCCGCAATCTCTTCCTGCTGCAAATTTGTTATACTTTTATCTTCCCCCTCCAGCTTATCATGTTCGTCCGGCGTATGCCAAAAAGCCTGTATAAAATCTTTGATCAACCAACCAAGTTCATGTAATATTGTCTTCCCTACCCCCGAACCCTTTTTCCCAGACCTAATTTGTTTTGTACTATTTTCTGCCTCCTTTACCCACTCTCCATCCGTCGGTCTGAACAAAATTTGTAATGCTAACCCTTCTCCTTGCTTCGTTACCGACATCGCGTTCAAAATCGCCAAACTCGCATCACGTTGTGTGTCTTCATACGTGCTAATTGGATAAACAAACTCTTTTTTAAGCACCATTTCCCCGCCTGCAATCTGTTCCGTCGTTACCTCATCCGCAAAGATACTATCCTGCTCAATCTCTTCCAATCTTGCCGAAGGATAAGCCGAAATTACTGCCTGTTTTACTGTCTCTGTAATTACTGCTGGCACCACTGCATAATATTTAATTAAACCATCAACCGCCACAACCTCAAACGAAATATGCCGCTGCCCAAACACGCGACTTTTAAAACCTTTCGTCAAGGTTGACGATATAATTGAATACATGACCTGCGCCTGGCTTAACGCTTCATTTACGACGTCTCGCTCGTCCCTACCCCCGCTTTGAATATCATCCGTCGATGGTGGTAAATGAATTAACATCGGAATCATTTTGAGCCCTCGCTCATAATTCTTCGCTAACTTCTGTTTCCCAAGATGTATCCCCCAAACAATCCCGCCTAGCGCTACCACCCCCGCCGTCATTAATACTATCACTAACCAACCTGGCATAACGTTAATTCCTGTCTCCTATTCTTCTCGGATTCTCAAAGTCAAGCAGCATTGCCTTCCGTTGCTCTCTATACCACCCCTCCAGTTCGTTCGGCTTAAACGTCTTCCCTAATAGTTTCGCCACCTCTTTTCCTGCTTCCGCTCCCCGTCGCTCCTGACTTCGAATCACGATCTTCGCACCACTCCCTAGACCCGACTCATTTTTTAAATCCTCAAGATCATCAGCTTTCCTCTCTTTCTCCTGCAATTTTGTCTCCTCCCCTACAAACTCCTGTGCATTCTTCAGCCTATTCTCATCTTCCGAAGCCTCCAACGTCGCGACAACCTCGCTCGCCTCTCCGAAAATTGCTTGCCTCTCCCCTCCCAAACCTTCCTCGGTACTCAGCTCACTCTGTCCGCCAAACCCCATTTGCCCTTCATCTACCCTCGGTAAATACCCTCGGTTCGCTACACCCCCCATATTCACCGCGCCTATCGCCACATTTCCTCGTTCCATCGAACGCTTCATCACCTCGCCACCGCCAGCCCCAGTACTCTGTTCCTGCAAAATTTCCTCTGCTGTCTTCCCTTGCGCCATCTGTGTCGCTATTTGCTCAATTCCCGCCGCTACCTGTTCAAGCTCCCCCTCTGCACTACTCACCATATTCGGTATCGCCCGTTCCGCCTCTGGTAAATTATTTCTATCTGTCGTGTTTATTTTCCCAACGTTATCCATAAGCTTATTTTATCATATATATTTATATGATATACCACTATTTCCAAACAAAAATATTATACAAAGATATTTTTGTATTAGCACTCATCCATATTTAGTGCTAATGATTATAATATTTATACAATTAACTACTCTTATGCTTAATAATTTTAATAATAAGTAGTTTCCACCTCAGAATAATAAAATTATACGGCAAATCCAAACCCTACCCACCAAAAACACTCCCATCCTTAACGAAGATGTTGTAATTTTTTCTAAAACCATGCTACACTCCCAACAAGGGCAATATAGGTAAGCTCAATTAAGAACTTCTTACTGTCCTTCCTCCTTAATTTATATCAGCTACCCCTTTTCTGCTCACAGCATAGAGGGGTAGCAAACATGGACTCTCACCCCAAATCTCATCTTACAACTTACACTTCACCAAAAAACATCCCAGCGCTACAAACACCGCCATCAACCCCAATGCCGCCGGATTCAACACTCCAAGTGATGGCGCCAGCATTAACAAGATCATCGGCCCAAAAGCCAAAACCGCCCCATAAAGATACTGCTTCTTCCCCACATTATCCCCTAAAACCTTCGCAAATGCCCTTACAATCAACATCGCCAACCCATACATTAACATATAAAATGTTGTAAAAAAAACTAAAACTCCGAGTGGACCAACACCCACCGGAGTTGTAAAATTCAACATCACCAGCAAAATCACTGCTGAAATCAAACTCAGTACTGGAATCAAGCGTCTAGGCATAAGCTTATTATACCACAACTGTGCTCTTCTCTATCGCCCATCATCATCGTTTCTCGCTCGTACATTTCCACGGCCATCATACTAAATCACCTTAATTCGCCAATCCGTCATCCTGCTACTTCCAGACTTCCCGTCCCTGCCACTATTGAGCACAAATTTTACACCCCTCCACCGGCATCATCACCACCCCCATGCCGATGCGATTCTACAAGAAAAGATAGACACACATCAAATCTCCCTAGATCAGTCCACAGCTTATCCAAAACCGAGGCTGCCAAATACCCCGCCCCCACCACTATATCCTGTCATTTCCGTCTCATCAGCCAATATCTGCCCAACTGAAAATGTATCTATCTTAGCGAGAATGGGTGAGTTATCTGGCATTTAAACATTGTTACTTTGGGCCACAACTCTGCCCATTCTCTTTGTTTGACCGCTCCGCCGAAGCGAAGCATGTGTTCTATTAGCTTTTTGCTTCCCTCTTCTCATTTATTTTCAAAGTGCTAATTGAGAAGCTAGCTAATGCGCTTGCGTTTTTGTTTTTATTTTGAAACTCTTTAACGGCGGTAACGCTGGTCCATCACTATGACATAGACTTCCCGTCACAATCAAACCCAATCCGACCAACAGGCCAAACCCGATTTAGTCATCCGTTCTAAAGATTCCTTAGGCGAAAGCCACTGATGATACCTCGGTATGAGTCCATCAAGTTATTTTCCCTAGGAACTTCAAGACCTAAAATCTTTTAGTTCCATCGGGGCGATCGTAATATATGCAGGTCCCTGGAGACTCGCCTTGCGAAAGAGCGACCCTTTCGAGCGGCTCCGAAGCTAGCCCCCATTCCCATGACTTTGCACGGTAGGACGGCCAGACGATCGCCCTAGTGAAGTCAATGGGCCGTTCCGCCCATCTCCTTCCCAGGCTTGTTTCGTCATCCTTTAGTTCCTTAATAATTCATCAAACTAAAGGAGCATCATCACTCTAGAAACTAGAGCTGTGGCAATCCGCAAGCTTTAGGTAATTCCTAAGAGTGTAATTTATGACTAGAAATTACCTTTTCGCTCGTGGAATTAACGCTTGCGCTTATTTAAAGTTAATGTACTTTTTTGTCCGTTTTTTTTAAATTTTTATGTTTGCTTGGACTGTCTTCAGAATATCACACTTATGTTTATATTTCAATACTTTTTCACAAAAATATGTTGTATTTTCTACAACAAACCCTAATTTTAATCTGTTAAATTCCCATAAATCCATGTTGTAAATCATACAACATTAGTTACCTCTTCATAATCACACAGCAATACTTCACCCCATATCACTGCGGCCACCAAATAACCCATAATCGCCACAATAACTATACCGTCAAATATTACCACAATCATCGTATCACCCGCTATTTATCACCTTAACATCAGTATCAGCCTTAACATTTTCTTAAAGTACTTAACTATTCATATGCCTCAAGATCTTATCTACATCACCAAATTCTCTTCTCTCACTCACAGTCCTCTAATCTATTTTATTATTTCGCACAACACTTCGTCCGTAGCGGATTTATTCGAGGGTCCGCAGGATCGCTTAGGTTTGGACAATATTATGGCTACTCATGGTCAAATACGGCAGAAACTTACTCTTCAGAGCTACAAACAACAGCATTTCGTTTAGGATTTACTATCACAGAAATAGCGCCGATGCTGGATGCCTTTGATCGGGTTTACGCTTTCCCAAAAAAGCGCTATCGGCTGTTATGCGAGAATTACTATAGCTATGGATGCCCAGTATACGTATCGCCCTAGCAGCTGGCGCAGAATATCCGCTACGGACGAAGTAAAGAGGGTGGTTAAGAGTGTTTAGGGCTATTATGCTCATCACGCTTGATCTTAACCAACAAATGCAGCCAGCCCATTTCATAATGACAAAAGAAAAAAGACCGGTAACTGCGAGGAAAACCGGTCTTTCGTAGAGTGTGGAGTTATTTTGGCAATTTTTGTTTTTGGTTCCTGAATAAATTTTGTATTCAAGAACTATCCCTATTATATTCCCCTTAAATACTTAAGTCAATAACTTTTTGTATACAATTTTTATCATTTTTCCAAGAGTTTTCCACAGGATATTTTGGCGGCTTTTGCGATTATCTGTACACTTCGACACACTAAAAAGAGCATCAAACAAACGTCTCCCACCAAAAAAGTTGCCACTTCAAGCTAGCAACCTTTATCTCTTATATTGGTGGAGCTGCCGGATACTGCCTCCGGGTCCGAAATATCTTCAAAATACCATTCTACACGCATAGTCGCTTATTTCGTCAGCATTAATCTTACAGCTACAAGAGACAAAACTGTAAGTGCTCTGATCAGAATTGTCGGGTTCAGACCGATCAAATGTCTTCACCTTATCCCCGTTATCTAATAATCCATCCGCTTACGGAGCCTCAGCATCGGACCAGCTTAAACTATTTCTTTAAGCAAACGCAGGTGCGTAAAGCACATGCTTAGTAGTGTTTTTTGCACTTATTTGTAATACTTACGGTATCAATCGACGTGCCTGGTATCTGTTAATATCCCGTCTAAGCTTTGTCAGCCCCAACTGCCTCTATTCTACCACACTTCTTCACCTGAAACAAGCACTTATGTTAAAAATACTAAAACAGATACACTAAACCATTCTTACAAAAATCACATATTCTTTATTCTTATGCTTAATAATTTTAATAATAAGTAGTTTCCACCTCAGAATAATAAAATTATACAAAACGTTGTAAAAAATACTAAAACTGATACAACCTCAGGAACCTCACAGTTGTTGTAAAAAATAATCTAACTGTTATAAGCTGAGGTCATGATTGCAAAAATATACTCAGCCATTCCACAAGGTTACGACGGCCATATCGTTGAAGTCGAAGGCGACATTAAGCAAGGGCTACCCAGTTTCAATATCGTTGGCATGGCCAACAAAACCATCTCTGAAGCACGAGAGCGTGTCCGCTCTGCCATTATGAACTCCGACCTATCCTTCCCTGCCAAAAAAGTAACCATCAATCTCGCCCCCGCTGAGCTCACCAAAGATGGTTCACACCTTGATTTACCTATCGCATTAGCTGTTCTAATGCTTTCTCAGCAGCTTTTACCCGAACACCTTGATCCTTCAAGCCTTTTTGTCGGCGAACTATCTCTAGATGGTCATACGAAGCCCATACGTGGCATAATCAACATCGTCGAAACCGCCAAAAACGCTGGCTATCAAAAAATCTTTGTTCCACTCCAAAACCTCAATCAGGCTCAACTTGTTCAAGGTATTACAATAATCGGCGTTCCTAGTCTTCGTGAACTCTTTCTCCATCTCCACAAAATCCACCTCATCAATCCCTCCCCACATCTACCACAACAACCCTCTATTACACCTCTTGAATATCCCGAAAATCATCGCGTTGTAAAAAATACTAAAACTGATAGCAAAAGTCTAAATCAGCCTATTCTCTGTCCAGTTAAGTACCCCTTGCTAAATCATATCCGAGGACAAACCATCGCAAAACGCGCTCTTAGTATTGCTGTTGCAGGCCGACACAACATTCTCCTAACTGGACCACCAGGTAGCGGAAAAACCCTTCTCGCCCACGTCGCAGCCAATCTCCTTCCTCCTCCTTCACCTACTGAACTTATTGAAATTACTAAACTCCACACTCTCTCCTCTACCTCTGAACAAACCATAACTACACGCCCTTTTCGCTCACCACATCACACCGCTAGTAATACTGCTATTATCGGTGGTGGCCCCTATGCTTCCCCTGGAGAAATATCCCTCGCACATCAAGGAGTACTTTTTCTTGATGAATTTCCCGAGTACCATCGCAACACCATTGAATCTCTCCGCCAGCCCCTCGAAGATGGCGTTATTACAATTTCACGCGCCAACACCCGCTATACCTACCCCGCATCTTTTATGCTCATCGCCACAATGAATCCATGTCCATGTGGCTACCTCGGCGATCGATTCCATGAATGTACCTGTACAGAAGCTCAAATCCAAGCTTACAAAAAACGTATCTCCGGTCCCATCCTAGATCGAATAGATATGGTCATTCACGTCAACCGTGTCCCTACGGCTAATCTCCTCCCAATCTCAGCATCAAACACCTCCGCATCCTTAGATACTCCAACAAAAATAATGAAGCATCCAACCATTGTTAAAAATAACAAAACAGATAGCATAGATTATGCCCCTCTTCCTCAAGATACCCAACCTCAAAACACCCCTAAATCAGTATTTTCCACAACAGACATCAGTGGCTCAGAGCATACTATTGTAAAAAATAAAATAATAGAAGCAGTAAAGATTCAACATCTCCGTTATCAGAGTGCCAACCGCTATAATAGTAACCTTAGAACTCATGAGCTGCAGCACTTCCTCCACATCACCCCAGAAGCTCATAACTTTCTACAACACGCTGCCGATAAGCTCCAGCTTTCTGCCCGTGGTTATCTAAAAGTACTCAAAATTGCCCAAACCATTGCTGACTTTGATAGTGTAACAGAGGTGAAAATTGAACAAATATCTGAAGCGTTGTCATTCAGACAACAAGATTCTTGAACAAATATTTCCCAAAATCGAACACATTATTTAACATTTATGAATAAATTGTACGGCTCCACTTTAAATACTATTTAAAGTGCTATTTATTACTAGTAGCACCTTAAACTACCTCTATTGTATTTAAAACTAGCACTCTGGCAATAAATTTGCTAAATACTGAATATATCTGTCGTAAACATCTAGCAAAGCTGTATATTTTAAACCCATTCAACAACTACACTTTCTATCTTGCACTTAAGAGAAAGATTTGATATAATAAAACCAGTTCAAATAAGCGAAAGGAAGCCAGCCATTAGTAAAACATCACGCACGAAACTCAACGGTGAAATCCGTTACCCTTCAGTCCGCGTAATAGGTTCTAATGGAGAGCAGCTTGGCGTTATGTCAAGTCGCGAAGCGCAGATGCTCGCCCGCGAACAAGGGGTAGACTTAGTCGAAATCGTCGCTAATGCCGACCCACCAGTTGTCAAAGTCATCGATTGGGGTAAATATCAATACCAAAAGATGAAAGAGGAGGCAAAAAATCGTAAAAAAGCTCGCGAAAAACAATCCGAGCTTAAGACGATGAAAATTGGCCTCAAAATTAGCGACAACGACCTTAACATTAAAGTCCGCAAAATCAAAAGTTTTCTCGAAGATGGCGATCGTGTCAAGATTATGATTATCTTTCGTGGCCGCGAAATGGCTCACAAAGAAATCGGTCAAGAAATGGTCGACAAAATCATTCAGCTCATTTCAAATGAAATCGAAATTGTTGTTGAAGGAAAACCGCAATTCGCCGGACGTAATCTCTCGATTAGTCTACGACGCAAATAAAATCGTTGAGATTCCCTATTAGTGCTTAACACCGAAGAAGTATTTTCCTACTTCCAGGGTTGCCTAATAGCACATTAAATATTAACCATTAGCACTCTCAATTAAACAGTGCTAACTAATCTAAAGGAAACCTATATGCCAAAGCTAAAAACGCATAAAGGCACCGCAAAACGAGTCAAGATTACCGGTTCTGGCAAACTTGCTCGTGAACGCGCCTACGGCAACCATATTCTTGCCAAAAAATCCAAAGCTCGCAAGCGCAACATGAAAACCGCCGCTTTCGTGAATGGTAAAATTGCTAAAAACATTAAAACCGCTTTAGGAGTTTAAATATGAGAGTAAAACGTGGTGTGCCAGCTCGAGCTAAGCACAAGAAAATTCTAAACTCCGCTAAGGGTATGCAACATTACCGTACCCGCAGTTTTCGTCTTGCCAAGCAGGGAGTTATTAAATCCCTTCGTTATTCATATCGTGACCGCCGCAATCGCAAACGCGATCTTCGCGCCCTTTGGATTACGCGTATTAATAACGCCTCCCGCGATCTCGGCATTTCTTACTCACAACTCATGGCTGGGCTTAAAAAGAATGGTACTACAATTGACCGCAAGATTCTCTCTGAACTTGCCGTCAATCAACCAAAAGCCTTTGAAGCCATTGTCAAAACCGTAAAGGAGACTAAATAATGGCAATCTGTGAAATTAGTGGCAAGGGCAAAATGTATGGGCACAACGTTTCGTTCTCCCAGCACAAAACCCGCAAAGTTTTCAAACCTAATGTCCAAAAGAAAACTTTAGTCGTTGATGGGAAAAAAGTTAAAATGAACGTTGCAACTTCTACCCTTCGTACGCTTAAGAAAAAAGGTTTGATCAAATAACTTATTCAATCAAAAATCAAAAGGTATCCAGTTTATATTGGATACCTTTTACAGTGGCATTAGTTTTTAATACGTTCAAAATCATCGTTAGCCAATAAGACTAATCGAAATCTATCAGGATTAAAGAACACTCTCCTCCATCCACAAAAAGGACCACCCATGTAACCATGAATGATCCTTGAGCCATCAATAAGCCGGGTTTTGTAATCTTCCCTCTCGAGAAAATCGACAGTCATCTATCTAGGCTAAAAATTACTTCTTAGCTCTAGCGGTGAACGTGCATCCTCGGGTCAAGGTTTTTTAGCACTCCTTGCAGCCAGTAGGGTTTGCCTCTGTTACATGTCACCATATAACACTGTGAGCTCTTACCTCACTCTTTTCACCTTTACTGAGATAAATCTCAGAAGTTTTGTTTCTGTGGTACTTTCCCTACCCTCTCGGGCGGTCGCCGTTAGCGACTACTGTTCCCTGTGCTGCCCGGACTTTCCTCTTGGTAAACCAAGCGACTGTCTTTCAGGCTCACACCTATTGTAACATATTATTTTAAAAAAGTCTAAGTTAATTCCCAAAACCTTTTTATTGTGCAATACATCGAACTGAGAGTCCGTAGAGCCGATCATGGTGGTTCGACGGGTAGACGTTAATATTACCGAAATGGAAGTCGTACGCGTTCGTAGCATTAGGATAAGTAGTAGCTGACCAGTAGTCGCCATGGCTGCCCACGGTCCTCAATGAACCAGTACCTAGATAGACGTGCCCGCCGCGTACATAGTATAAGGGACTGGCTGCGGTGTTGTTTAAGTAGTTATCGGCACTCGTACCTTTTATGATCGATGTATAAGGGCTACCATAGTACCAGTTGTAACCTTTAGAGTTAGCATAACCATACTCTGCTAAGAGGTTATAGAAG
>CARBGY010000014.1 GCA_948945085.1 uncultured Candidatus Saccharibacteria bacterium | reverse complement strand
ATTGTACTATGTATTTATATATACAATGACTTACTTGCTTTGTATTATACATGAGTGTTTGACAAAAAGCAAGAATAAAATTTAAAGATTCTGTTGTTATTAATCATACACCGCAGCAAAAAATCCCCCTTAGGGGACTTTTTGTTAAACCCACACCTACAAGACTATTTACGCAACCCAAGTTCCGCGATCGTCTTTTTGTAGAGGTCGAAATTTGTTCGCTCAAGGTATTTCAACAACTTCTTACGTTGACCTACCATCTGCATCAAGCCACGTTTCGCCATGAAATCATGCTTGTTTTCCTTAACATGCTCGGTTACTTCCTTAATGCGCTCCGTCAAAATCGACACCTGCACTTCAGGAGAACCAACATCCTCTTTACTACGAGCGAGCTTTGCCATCGCCTCAGTTTTTTTCTCTCTGCTAATCATATGTCCCCAATTATACCACACCCCCTTCCCCAGTACAACCCCTATTTTAGCCCCATCTCCTCCAAAGCCTTCGCATCTTCAATTCGATACTTCCCTACCTGTGTCCGTCTCAGCGCCGTCAAATACGCTCCCGTCCCCAACAATTTCCCAATATCCTCTCCTAATGCCCTAATATACGTTCCGCTCGACACCTTGCACCTAATCTCCAAATATGGCCATTCATAACGTAAAATTTCAATCTCGTCAATCCGCACTTTTCTCTTTGGCATTTCCACCTCTTTCCCCTCTCGTGCTAACTTATAGGCTCTCTGCCCATTAATCTTCACTGCCGAATACACTGGCACCGTTTGTTCGGTTTCTCCCATGAACTTTTCCACAACTTTTTCCACATCTACCAACTTAGGCACCCGAACACTACTGTTAGAAGCTATTATCTCCCCCTCGATATCCCCCGTCGTCGACGTGTACCCTAACTTCATCGTCGCGATATATTCTTTATCAAGCTTTAAAAACTCATTCGCCTTTTTCGTCGCTTTACCAGTCAAAATTACCAACAACCCCGTCGCAAACGGATCTAATGTTCCCGTATGTCCTACTTTTACTTTTTTCCGCTTCTGTCGAAGAACTCCGTCTTTCCCTTTCACCTCAACAAACCCCGCCTCCTCCGACAATTTCCGTCGTACTCGTGCCACTACTCCAAACGAGCTCATTCCCGCTGGTTTATCAACTAGTAAAATCCCCCCTTCCATCATTACCATTTCAAATCTTCCACCCGTTTCATCACTTCATCTCTCGACACTCCATATTGCATAAACAATTCCGCTTTCTCAAGCAACTCTTGCCATGACACAACGTATTGCTTCATCACCTTCCTAGCATCTAGCCCGCCAGCCAATAACTTTTCTACATTTTTGCATATGAACGGATTCGTCAAAGCCCGCAAAAGTTTATCTTTATCTATATTATCTCTCTCCAAAAATGTATCTATATTCTGTTGTATTATATCCCTAGCTGTTACGCCCACGTCTAAAACCTCCGTTGCCAACTCCTCACCAGCTAGTTCCTCTAACGTTTCTAAACTTAAACCGTTTTCCAAGAAGACTCTTCCATTCGCTACAAGATAGTCTTTCCCCTCTCTCTTTACCACATCCTCCGCAATATACCTAACATCCGCCCCGCTCTCTAGAATCTCCGGCAATCTATTCAATATTCGTCTCAAACCATCTCGACCACTCTGCCGTAGATAGACATCAAATACCTTTTGTTGATCCATCCCCTCCTCCAAATACCATTTCAAAGCACCGATACCACTACCAGAATCGACCCCCGCTATCCCTGCCCTATGTTCAAGCATCAGCTCCGCCGATACTCCATTTTTTCGTAAATTGCTAAAATCCATCAACCTGCTAAGTGCATATCCGGGTTTATAATGATCTTCCGACTGAAACTGATAACCAGCATCATCCGATATCGCCGTCAGCATATTCGTAGTTTCTGGCCCCCCAAACACGAACTCTACCTCCCCATCTGACAGCCTTTCTCCATTCTTCATTTTTTCCCACAAATCATGTACCCTAAAAGTCGCTCGAATCTCCTTCGCCAGCTTATCCTCCGACCCCTGACAAATCCGTTCCAAAGTTTCCCTATCCGCCCTCCCAATCGTAACAGGCAATATCTTTTTCCACCAGTATTCCATACTACTTTCTTCGTCTGGCACATAGCTATAATTACCTGCCAATACAGTATCGTACATAAGGTTTGGTTCTTTCAGTAAAAATTTCAACTCCCCATCCGACAGTTTCTCTCCTGCCTGCACCTTCTCCCCCAGTTCGCCCAACTTCACCTTTTGTCTATACGACTCGACGAACGCCTTATCCATCCTCAACGCCTCGTCATCCGTCAGCAACCACTCTATCGTCTCTTCTTCCAAATTCGTCACCGCATACGACTGTAATTCCTTTATAGCTTTGTTTGTTACCTCCTCAGCGTCTTCCCAATATCTCATCTTCTTTAACAAAGAATAATGGCCCTTAAACAAAAACTCCAAATCCTCCTTAGTCAGCTTTTGTTCTGCCTTTACTTTTTCTTCTAACGCCGCCATTTTCGGCCTATCTTCCGCTGCCTCCAAAATCAAATTCACCGAAAATTTCTCAGCTTTCTGCTCGTTCTCCAATAACCAAGCTCTCTGCCCATCATCCAAGCTATCCACTACATAACGCTGCAAATCACCAATCCGTGGATCCTCATCATTATAACTATCTAACGTCTTAATGTCTTCCTCAAAGATAAACCAAACATCCTCGTTCGAAAGCTTTCTTCCCGCCTGCATCGCTCGATCCATCGCAATCAACCGCTTCTTATCTCTAAACGCGTCCAAAAAATCCTCTCCACCTGGTAAAGTCTTAACTTTCTCTTCAACAATTGGCACTAAAACATCCTCTAGCGCTTGTCCATCATTTAATCCCGAAATCTCCGCCACGTATCCATCCGGATTCAGCCGAATTGACGCACAAGCATTCTCCGCCAACGCCCCCGTCTCCGGATCTTCCAAATGAAACAAAATAAATTTAGCCTTATTCTGCCACTCTTCCGCATCCTCTCCCTCGTACTCATCATACTCATCGTACTCATAGTCTTCTTCATCATCGTCATGCGTAGACACACCATACTCAAGATAATTTCTCCCCGTTCCCGGATCCGCAATACACCACGGCGTCCCCTCCGCCGCCATCGCCAATTCCTCTTCCTGCCCTGGATAATATTCCACCCATCCCCCTTTCACATCTTCCGTCCGCTCTGGTGTCCTCGGCGCCGCCTTCTGTTCCAACAAAATCTTCGAGTATAACCTATTAAAATTACCAGACTTTACTAAAGCATCCAACTGTGCATCTCGCGCTTCCTCATTCTCAACTTTATCATGCCCATAAAAATTTTTCACCGCCCCATACACTTTTGCTAACACTGCCGCATTCAACTTCGGAAACGGAGCCGTCGTATGCTCATTTCGCTTTTTAAACTCTCCTCGCTCCTTATCAAATACCCCCATCTTCGACACTCCATCCCACGCATATAACTTGAACCACATCGGATAAGGCGCATCTTCGTCACCTAAATAATTCGCCCAAGCATTTAAAGATTCCCGTTGCCTATCTTGTAAATCTTGTGTTAGAACCACTTTCTCGTAATCACTGAGTTCTCGACCCTGTCCATTATCTCGTAAAATCTGTTCTTGACCCCTCCAATAATTCTCCTCTATATCCTCCGGACTAATCACCAAATTATCGACAGACCTATCCCAAATCTTCCTCTCTAGATCGTTTCCATATCTTTCTATTAATCCCTCCAACCTCTGTACGTATGCATCATTCCGTCTCCCCGCATTCTTCCCAGCCAACTCTTTACCTGCTCTCCGCGACTTCGTAAAAGAAGAATCCACAATCTCTTTGTGTCGATTCTCAAACCCCACCTGCGCCAACATTTTCGCCCCCAGCTCTCGCTGTTCTCTGCGTAACTGCTCTTTTCCAACCCTCAAACGCTCAACCCCATCAGCTAGCTCAATCCCATCTACTAATTCCGAGCTACTACCAAGCTCTGCCTCTCGTCTTCCGATGTTCTCAATATTTGGCATTCCGTCAAACCTCCTTTAATCATGCCCCCGGAATCCTAAACGCTCCCGGATTCGCTTGCACTGGATTTGCTGGCGCTGGACTTGTTTGTGCCGAGTTCACCGGCGCCGCGCTTGCCTGCGCAGTATTCGCTGACGTCGCAACGTTCCCCTGTCCAGCACTCGCTTGCGCCATCGGTACCCCCGCTCCGCTAATCGTTCCACTTGGCATTGCTCCTCCACTTCCTGCCAAAGCCTGCGCCATCATCTGCGCATAATCCTTTTGCTGATCAATACTACCAATTATCGGCCCTGCCCCAACATTCGTTGTTGGCATCGCCTGAACATTACTATGCACCGTCGCCACCCCGACTTGTCCAACTCCCATCCCAGTCGCCCCCGCCTGCCCCGCATTCGCCACCGCCGTACTAATTGCCGTACCGACCGCCTCCTTTGCCTGCGCGGCTGCCAATTTCTGTTCTTCCGCCCGCTTCGCCGCTTCCTCAGCTATTGCCTTTTGCCCAAAAGGATCCTCGTCAACCGTCCCCAAACCGCTCACATCTGGAGTCACCACTACCGACCCTGTATCCGCCACTGGCGCTACCGTCGTCGACGCTATCGGTTCCGGACGGTAACTCTGATAATAATTCCTGTTATCAACCCTCAGCTCATTCGCCGGAGCCTGATAGCTACTCGTATCATTCGCCATCACATATGACGCAATCAACTGTTGATCTGCCCCCATCGCCATTAACTTCGATGCCAGTTGCATCGTTTCTGAGTTAGTTCGATCGTTCGAGAATCGGCCCGTCGCCGCCACAATCCCCGTCAACAACGCTGTCGCAATCTCCTTATCAATTACCGCATCCTGCCCTTGCATCGCAAAAATCAATTTCGTCACCATTTCCGACACCGAACTAGCCTCCGGATCACTCCACTCAATCTCCCCAAATCTCCCCGGAGCATCAACAGTAATATCCACCGTTGTTGCATCATGCATAATCCGTCCATGCTCCGCAAGCGCCTCGTCAAGATCCGCCGCGCTTGGTACACCAATCGCCAGTACTAAATCCACATTAAAATCACCGTAAGAAAAATCCAAATCCTCCTCAGTAATATTTGACTTATACGGCGTAATAAAGACTTTTACAAAATCACCATCCAACTTATACCGCAAATGATCTGCCTTTTCTTTGTTCAATGCAATTATAAAGTCCCTTAAGCTATCCGTATTTGTCTCAAAAGTCCCCTCCGGCTGCAAAAACTGCAACGCATCTGGCGTCTGTCCCGAATATACCGCCGTCGTATGCTTCTGAAGTCCATCAAGAAACATCGCCAGCCCCAATGCCGCCGCCAACTCATCTACCGACGGATCTCGCGACAAAGCCACCAAAATATTCTCCGAGTCCCGAATCTTGTCAGTAATCTTCTTAATGTAACTATCCTGCACGGCCTTATCAATCGCTGGCTTCGCTACCGCTGCTTGAACTGCAGAATCGTCTTTTTTCGCCACACCAGTACCACCAGCCCCAGCCATACTCGCCGCCTGCGCCCCCAAAGTTCCTTGATTTTGTGTCTTTTGATTTTGGTTTTGCATAGTTTTCCGGACAATTACTATTTCTATTTACTCTATTCTACCACACTTTTTCCATTCCGTCTATCCTTTATTGCTAATTTCCTCACAAATCCCAAATCTACCCTCGCAACACCTTCCTACTACAAACCACTCCCATCAACCCCGCCACAAATACTCCAACAATTAACCAACTTATTTCCCCACTCCATCCTACAAGTACCATTACATAATCTTTTACACCGTACCCCAGCTCCACCACTGTCTTTAAATTCCCCGCATTTAACCAGCTCACTCCTAAAGCTATTAAAACCGCCACCAAAAGCGCCAAACCTATCGCCACCAAACAAAGTTCTATCACGTACAAGAAATACACTAGCCAAACATCTTTCCCGCTCGCGCCCAATGCGTAATACAGTTTTATAGTTTTCCTCTCCTGCCCAATCAACCTCACTACCGTCGTTACTAAAACTACCATCGCAAGCACCATCAATCCCACACTCACCACATTCACCACCATCTGCATCACTTTAAAACGCACAAAATTGTCCACCCCACTTCCCAAAATCTCCCGCACTTCAAACTTTTCCCCTGTATAACCATCATCCAGTGCACTATAATAATTATCATCATCCCGCATATAATTATATGCTTCTTCTGCTGTGCCAAAACTCGCAACCACTCCCACTACTTTGTCAACCTTCTCCTCTGACGTCCTCACATAAAACTCCCCATATTCATTAGTAGTTTTTACGTTCTCCAACACTATATTTAGCGGATTCCACTTATCTCCCACGTTCTCTAGCGACAAATTTTCCACCAGTGCATACGGCAAAATTCCCACTATCATTTCCCTCTTCTCATCCCTCTCACGTACCTCATCCCTCTCACGTACCTCACCCATCACCTTCTCACGCACCCGCTCTACTGCTTCTAACTTAGACTTAGCATCCATCGTTTGCGGTATCGTTATCATCGCCAACATTGACGCATTGCTCAAACTCACCACCTTCGCCCTCACTCCATCTGGAACCGCCACCAACGGCACCTCAATTACCCCTTCCAGTAATTCCTCCGGCAAAGAATAAGCCATTCCTTCTAACCCCACCTCTGCCAACACTTCCCCACCGTATTTTTGTATATTCTGCCTCGCCTCCACTTCCCTCAAATCCAAAAACTCACACTCTAGCCCCAAACACTCCACCCTCGCCGTTGTCATCACTAATATTTTTCCGTCTGCCGTCTGTTTGCCCAAACTTTCTACATTCCGCCTCACTCCTGCCATCATCAAATTCACCACCAACAGCAAACATAATACCGCCCCAATCACCACTGCCATCATTAAACTCCGTCGCTTCTGCTGCCGAATATTCAAATGCCCCAATTTTACCGCATCCCTAAACTTCATTTCTTTTCACTCCCCTACGTCTTCTTTTAACTTCCGTGCAAGATACTTCACTGACAACTGATCATAAATTAACAAAAATGCTACTGGCGCAATCAACATTATTAGTCCTACAATACACCAATATTTCGCACTCCATCCCCAGAGCAAAATCTTACCACCGCTTTCCACCTCATAATACCTACTCAAAACCCTCTCCAACTCTGCCGCGTTCATTATCGTCATCACTCCTGCAATCAGCGCCCCAATCACCGTCGCAACCACTACCGCCATCAAACACAACTCTACAAGATACGCTAAATAAATTATCACTACTTGTCCCGTCGTTGCTCCCATCGATCGATACAACATTACCGTCCTCACCTCCATACTAATCAAATGTGCAAACGTCACCGCCATAATGATTACCGCCACCACCGTTAAAGCCCACATCGCAAACCCCAATGTCTTTTCAGCATTTTTAATCGCCGCAACCACGCTCGTTTGATTCCCAAAGATCTCCCGCGCCCTGACATTGTTTTGATTTTTATTCATTTCCTCTATATAATCATATGCCTCTTCTGCCGTCTCGAACTTTATTACTTTTTTCTCTATCTCTAAAAGCTCAACCTCCGAACCTTCTTGAACTTCGTTTTCCGCCGCCCACCAATTCCCGCCTGTTTCTATCTCGTTCTCCTCTTGTTCTTGCTTCGCTCTTATTCGCATTGCCTCAATTAACTCAGCTATCCTCTCCCTCCCATCATCCACCACCAAAAACAAATACGGTTCATGAAACCCTATATTTCCCAAAACCAAATTCAATGGATTTAAATTCACTAGATCCTTCTGCCCCAGCTTCAACGTACCTGACGCGTCCGGCATCATGCCTACAATTTCATATTCATCTTCCGTCACCCCCAAAGCGCTCTCCACTACATCCTCACACCTAAACCCGCCATCTCTCGTACAAACTATTGGCAATTTACCTATCGCTACCCCATCCACCGCTTCCGTCAAAAAGCCCTTAACCACTTTTTCTTCCGCCACTGGCACATTTGCATCGCTAGTATTACGAGTTCCAGTTATCTCATACTCCATAATTCTCCCCACCTCCTCACCACCATTCTCCCGCATCACATCTTCCTGCGCACTCCTCCCAGCTACGCTTACAACATATACCTTACCTTCCGTCTTCTCTCCCGCAAATTCTAAAAGACTCCGTTCTAACCCTTTCAACACAAAGTTCGCCCCCACTACCACCCCAAAAACCACACTCACCGTCAAAACCGTCATTACCGTCCGCCCCAAGTGCCCCTTCACGTTAGTGTGCGCAAGTTTCAAAACATCCACCACTCTCACACCGCACCTCCTCTCGACTTAACCATATTACCATAATAACATACATCCTTTCAGATGAAGTATAAACCTACAGTATAAGCCTACATTTTTAAAAAAAATAAATACATCCATTACATAGCATAAACTTTCCCACAAACATATTTTTTGTGATATACCATCAAAGTTAGACGTGTGAAACTTAACATTTTGAGAAAGAGGTGTCAATTTGAAAGTATTTACAAGACTAATCGCCACTATCGTGATCATTTCCACGTTGTTATCAACGGCGGCTTTCGCAGCAACCAGCACAACCACTCCATCAATTAATGAAGTAGGTATCAACACATCCGCCGATACCAATGATGACAGCATCGCGCCGCTATCTAACACGACATATAAAGAGATCGGAAGAACGGCAGTCACATTCAGAGAGACATTCCGGAGATATACAACCATTGCCATCCAGGACTTTGATCCCAAAAAATATAAGGTCTGGGTAGGCGTGTACGGCAAGAATGGACTACTTTGGCAAGAAGACGACTGCCTGCACGACAACGCGACATCACGAATTTTCGACACAGGATCAGACGTTCACAGTATTAGCTTCCAAATCGCACCCAGATACTGGTATGTCAAAGAGAAGAGTTTTAACTACGCAGTCACCATTGACTAACGCAAATCCAGTCTAAATTCGTAGCACGCAAAAGCTTCAAACTATTTAGAAAAATTATGTATCTTCAAGAACTCGTTTCACAGTCTAACCCCCCGACTTCGGTCGGGGTATTTTCTTTGTTTGCCATGCTCCAGCACATGGTACAATAAAACCATGACCATAAAACTAGAAAACCTAAATAAAAAGTACGGCAAAAAACCTGTACTCTTCGATATTAACTTAGAAATACCGACAGGAAGTTTTACAATGCTTCGGGGAGTTAGCGGTTCCGGTAAATCAACTCTACTTAGTATTATCGGCGGGATTGAGCCAATGACAAGTGGACGAGTACTAATAGATGGGCAAGATGTCAGTAGGCTCAAAGGTAAAGCGCGGTCGGATTTTTATCGGCACAAGATTGGGTTTATTTTTCAGGGTTTCTATCTACAACCACAACTGACAATTGGTGAGAATATCGCCCTGATGGGGACTTTTGCCGGGATGCCGAAACACGAACGCGAAGCGAGAGCAAAAGAACTCGCGGGGATACTTGGGATTGCCGAGGTGCTAGATAGTCTGCCGGCAGAAGTATCGGGCGGACAGGCGGAAAGAGCCTGCGCGGCGCGGGCGATGTTTATGAATCCAGAGATTATACTTGCGGACGAACCCACTAATAATCTTGACCCAGAAAATGCCAAGAATGTGATAGAAATGTTGAAGAAGATCCAACAAGAATCGAAAGCAACTATGATTGTGGCGAGTCATGATGGATTAGTAGAGGAATATGCGACGCAAGTAGTTAGTATTAAAGACGGTCGAGCCTATGCGCTTACTACAAACTCATAAAACCCCATCCCACCTATACCTCCCCGTCACTTTCGGTTTTCGTTTCAAATAATCCTCCTCTCGCTCTGGCTGCCCCGCATTGTGAATAATATACGGCCGCCCCTCTTTTGTTCGCCGATCTGACACAATCCCAATATGCCCACCATCATCAAACACCACAATATCCCCTGGCTGCCAGTCCTCATAACCCCCTTCTTTCACCGATCTTGCGTTCGCATATTTCCTAAAAAACGTCTCCAAATTCTTCACCCTCCGAAAATCAATATTCGGATCCGCCACTTCTATACCATAGCTCTCTTTATCCTTCGCAATATCCGCATCCACCATCGCCTTCAGATCATACCCCGCTTCCTCTAGTGCCCGCCAAATCACATCCGTACAAACTCCAACATCTTCCGCCGGGTACCCTCCATCCACATAACTCCCATCATACCTCGGATGCCTTTCCGCATCCTTCCGCGCTCCCAGCATTATGTCATAATAATCGTCAATCCCATCCCCATCAAAATCCGTTTCCGCCACCACTCTCGAAATCCCCAACTCTTCCATCGTATACATCTTCCCCCGAAACGGCCACAAATTAAACCACCACAACCCTACCCCAATCAGCACCCCCAAAGCTACCACCCCTCCGCCAATTAATACCATTCTAGTCCTCATTATTAATCCCTCAAACACCCAATCGGTACCACATAAACCCCATCCTTACGTTTATACGCATACTTCGAAGCCGCCGTCAGCACCATCAGGAAAACCGGTTCCCTCATTTCATCCGTATCAACCTTTTCCCTCAATTTCAATAGCGACCTCGCACCGTTCTCTATCGATTCGCTTGATCCTAATTTTACCTCTACTGCCGCCCAATTTCCGTTCTCCAAATGTAAAATCGCATCACATTCTTGTCCATAACTATCGCGATAATACAACACCTCTCCGCCCAAACTCTGCATATAAATTTTTAAATCCCTTAATGCTAATGATTCAAAAATTAAACCAAAAGTATTCAAATCATTCATCAAATCTCGTTCAGAAGCATACAGCGCCGCCACTGCCAAAGATGGATCCGCAAAGTTCCGCTTACTTGCCATTCGTGCTTCCGTCTTACTCCTGAGCTTTGGTATCCAAGCCTCAACATTATCCATAATATGCAAATTTTCCAAAATCGACAAATATGATGTTGCCGTTACTTTTGAAAATGTCCCTTCTTCGTCACCTCTTACGTCCGCCACGATCGTATTTAAACTCACGGGTGTTGCTATATTGCGCGCCAAACTCCTAATTAACCGTCTCATCTTACTAGCGTTATAATAACCTACTACATCATCAGTGCCAATATCATTTTGTACCAAAACATTCAGATAATCCCTTGCAACTCCAATCACATTCTTAGACGGCCTCACCACCGATAATGGCCACCCTCCCCTGGCACACAAAAACGCGATATCACTCAATTCCCTTGCAACAACCATATTACTCATCTCACCACCATCAAAAAGCCCGCCTAACGACACTTCCCCAGTCGAATCGCCCGACTCAAACAACGACATCGGCCTCATCTTTAACCTTGCAATCCGCCCAATTCCACTATGTCGCGGTTTATTCTTCCGTGGAGTTGCCGAACCCGTCAAAATATACTGACCCGCTAAACCACTCTTATCCACATCGTATCGTATCGCATCCCAAATCTCGGGCACATCCTGCCACTCGTCTATCATCCTCGGCTTATCACCATCAAGCAAAACATTCGGACTCAACTCCACGAGCTCCATACTTGTTCTTCTCACTCGCGGATCCTGCAGTTCCAAGCAACTCTTCGCAAAATGCCTAGCCGTCGTCGACTTCCCACACCACTTACAGCCCTCTACTAGCACTGCACCATAAAATTCCAAATGCTTTTGCAAAACTGAATCTATCAATCTCGGTATATATTCTTTCGCCATACCCTACATTATAACACACTTCACCCAAATTAGTCCATTTATAGACTATTTTCTAGTCCATTTATAGACTATTTTCTAGTCCATTTATAGACTATATCCTCCCTAACACTTCCTTCACTCTCTCGATATCCTCCTTTCTCGTCGCATAACTTAAGCTAAACCTTACAAGCGGCGGCAATCCCAAAACTTTGTCCAAATAATAATGCGCACAAAAATACCCCGTCCTTGCCATCACCCCCTCTTTCCCAAGTGCTGCTCCGAGAAGATGCGAGTCCATCCCCTCAACATAAAAACTCATCGTCGGATTCGCCTCCTTCCCCACCATCTTCACCTTCTCCTTCGCTCGCAAAAACTCATCTAGCTCTCTCGTACAATCTAATAACCTTTGCTTGTCCGCCTTTGATCTCCGCCCCAGCCAATCCACCGCCTCTGAAAACGCACAAATCTCTCCCCAAGCTTGCAACCCTGCCTCAAAAATCGTATGCACATGGTCTTTATTTCCCTCCGCACTCAACATATACCTATCCTCAAACACATCATCCACCATTCCCCCACCCACAAAAGTCAACCTCAGCTTCGGTACTAAATCTCTCCTCGCCACTATCACCCCAAGTGACGGAGCATACATCTTATGCGCCGAAAAACAAATCGCATCCGCTTCAGTCTTCTCTAGTATCTCATAATGATGAGCCATCGCCTGCGCCGCATCCAGAATAATCATCCCCCCGTCCTTATGCACTCGCTTTACCACTTCCTTTAAATTCCCCAGCCGTCGCCCATCAAAATTCGCTGCAACATTAACCACAACCACTGCCCCCCTAAAATCCATTTCATCATCTTCATTAAGTCCCCCCGACCACGTCCGCGCCACCTCCCCAAGCTTCCCCTCCATCATCAGATCCCCGTTTTCCTCTCGCTTTAGCACAATCCTCGGTACACCTAGTCGTTCACTCATCGCCATCGTCGCGAGAAACGGCGAGTTATGTTCTATTTCGCTCGTCACTACCTTTTTCACTAACTCTGGCTTCACCTCATTCAAAATCAAATTAATCCCATACGTAGTATTCAACGTAAACGATACGAAGTAGTCCTTTCCCTTTAGCTTCAGCAACTTCAACGTCCTTCTTCTCGCCTCTTCCACCATCTCATCCGTCTTCTCTCCCCAGGGATACTTCACCCTCTCCCCACAAGAATTATGCTTATAGTAATAGTTCTCCAGCGCCTCCACTACACACTTCGGCCGCAAGCTCTGACATGCCGCATCCAAATAAACCGCCTTTTCACCCAAATAATCAAAATCATCCATAAATCTATTATACAAAGAAAACCCCAGGTTTCAATGTGACAAAATCACATCTCAACCCAGGGTACCTTCCTAACATTCATAACCCAATAGTTACAACACAATTGAACAGCAAGTCATCCATTAGTAGACCAGAAATATTCCTCATCCGTCAAAACACCCAGATAAGCATCTCGTAACAACCATTCAATATCACAAAAACGCTTCGATGCCGCCAAGAGGCTTTCCGGAGTATCCAGCTTATCCTGTAAGTAAGCTGTCCCTCTCAGAGCTTCTGGATCAAAATACGCAAAGCAACAATCACCACCTGCCTCATGAAAGTAGTTGGGATCCGAATCTAAGCCGTCCCGCACTCCTTCACTAGAAGTCGCATCCTCTCCATCAGCATCAAAGACATCAGTACATATAGCAACCTTATCCGGTGTCACTCTGTACACTAAACCTCCAATTTCTCCAACAAAATACCAGATCGGCACATTGTCAGAGAAGAAAACGTCACGTATTTTCGCTAAAGCACGCTCACGAATATTAGGGTACATCGCTTCCCAGAAACTCTGCGGTATATGCCTTCCAGATGCGTACATCTGCTGACAAAGAAACTCACCATCATCACTTCTCTTAAACAAAGCAATAGCCCCATCATCATAAACCACAAACGAGCTAATTTCCGAAATACTATAGTTTTCCTTTAACTCTGAATTGTGCATACGACGATTGCTCTTAATAAGTGCATCGTCGTGCTGTGTCAAAAAGGCCCTGAGATGTCGAGAATTAATCATCCAATCTGCCTCCGAGGTAGCATCATCATTTGGCTCATCGGAACACCTACAACACCACCGACTCAGCCCCTCGTCACACAAATCGCTAAATATCCATTCGCCATTTGCCTCGTAAATATCCAGCATAGCTAATCCCCATCTCGTTTCCTTCATATTCCTCTCCTCTCCGGCGTCCCATATCTTGAGCTCGCCTCGCAAAATAATCAACAGCTTCACCTACTTTGTTTAAAGTCATTTCCTTTCAAAGTGGGGTACGTGCAGACAAAACACTTTTTGTAAAAAACAACGCAATCTACAAGTATCCCACTTTGAATCATCTAGGACAACAGGTCTTCATATTAGGAATTGATAAAGTTCATAGTCTTATAGGTTCATCGCGTTTTAACTAATCTTTATACCAAGTTAGATTTATCGCAAGGCCTTTCTACTTAAGCCTATATTCTCATCTTAGCACATATTACCAAAAAAGTCAATACATTTTATGCTTAATTGCAGAAAAATCCAAAAACCACTCTTATTTAATATTCCACCTTCTCAGCCAGTCGTAGAAATAACCACAAAAAGGAGCAGCCCACCTTCTGCTCCCTTTGCTTTAACTTACTTAAGCTTTTTTATCAATCGCAGCTTTAAGCTCAATAAACTTCTGCAACATATCGTTAACCTTATCCGAATCAAGCTCCCCAAGCTCATCATCCGTCAACACGTCACTCGAATTCGCCCAGTCTTCCATCTCCTCAACTTTTTTCATCATCTGAGTCACAATAGTATAATCACCAGTATCCTCGTATTTAGCATAAAGCCTTACAACCTCAATCATCCGATCGCGCCAGCCTTCACCGAACTTCACTAAAGCTTCATTTCCTGTATTAATTAGCAGATTCGCTGTATTCTTAATCTCATCTTCCGACATATCCGGCTCAAATTCATCAAGTTTTACGATAAACTCATGCATCGAAGTATACAAGTTCATCGTCTTGTCCAGTTCATCACTTTCTGGCAATGCTACTTTTGCGTCTTCTTCAAAAGCCTCGTACTTCGCCTTAATATCTGCATCATTTTTCACACCCGAAGTCTTACCAAGCTCATTCGCCAACTTCCGCCCTTCAGCCAACTTTTCCTTACAAGCGTCAACTTTCTTCGTATAATCCTCAACCGAAACACTTTCATCCGCTGCACCCGAAAATGCATCATAACAAACAGCACTATATCCGTCATAAGCATCATCCAACACTGTTTCTAATTCCCCAGCCACTCGCGCACTTTCCTTATAGTCGGTTCCAAACATCTTTGGAATCAGAATACAACCAAGCACCACCACTGCTACTACAGCTACCGCCGCAACACCAGCAATCACCATCTTTTTCTGATTCGACTTCTTTCCCATCTCAGTCGACACTTTATCCGCGACCTCGCCCATCTTCTCCTTCGCCGCTTCAGTCTTCTCTCCGATCACTTTACCAGCATGCTCCGCCGTTTCAGACACTTTCTCACCAGCGTCATTTAACTTTTCTTTCGCTTCGCTAACTGCATCCTGCACTGGATGTTCTTGAGCTGCATCGCCTTTTTTCTCGTCCATACTTCCTTTCTTTTATGTTTATTTTAATATTTCTCTCTTCCAGTATACCACAACTTCCACTTTTGCGACAAAACTCACTCTTCTTAATCACACATCACTTCCCCAAATAGCTCCAAACACTCCCCACTATCATCATAATTTTTCTCATATCCTTCACTAATCATGCTATAAAGTTTTGAAAACTCCGAATACATCTTCGTCGTATTCTCAAAACTTAGTCCCCCAACCTCCGCATCCGAGCTTTTCCCCGCCGTCAAACCATCCGCCATCACCATAAACCTATGCCAAGTCTGATGTATATCCAGCCTCTGCGCCAGCTCCTCTGTATCTGGCAACACCGTCTTAAAATTACACTTAGTAATCCCACAAAAAAGGACACCGCGAGGTGTACCAATCCTATCCATAACCACCAATTAGCTTCTCAGCTCGTAGCATTCTAGGGACTCACGATGTCCTCTTCATTACGAACTGATCTTGCACGCCAACCAACAAGTTTTACTATAACTTCTGCCAAGCTTAAATTAAAACATATCGCCGTTCCAGCTAGATGCAAACTCTGCATCCAGCCCACCACAAACCAGCAGTTATGCATTTTGATAAAATCGGTACACCTTCATTGTATCACATTGCCACCCCACACGCCAGACATATGCTATAATAAACTTATGTTAAAAATTGCTTTCCCAGAATTTGATAACCCTACTATTAAACAAGCTCTCGCAACTCACTCTCTCCTCACATCCCAGGATTACATCCTACCCTACTACCATACTCCCCTCACTAAATTTGAAGCGATCCCCACCCGCGACCTCCAAACTGCTTGTGAACTTGTCCGCTCCGGCGCCGCCGACACTATCATTGTCGGTATCGACTATTCCACCCGTGACGTAATTCTCACCTGCCGCGAATACTTCAGCATGACCAACCTTCCCCCTGATTACCCGTTTAATAAAATGTCCCATCTACTCCCCTCCGCCTCTCGTCAACTCCGATGGCGCTCGAAAAACCGCCAATCTTCTTCCAAATCTCTTGCCGATACAACCTACCGAACATTTTCCGGCCTTACCGTCCTTTCTCGCGACGACAACCTCTTCCTTCTCTCCGACGTCGCCGCCTGCAAACATCCTACCGTCGAACAACTTACCGAAATCATTTACCAAACTTACCTTTCCGCCCAAAAACTTCTCCAGACTCCCCCTGTCATCGCCCTTCTCTCTTTTTCTAGTTTCGGTAGTGGTGGTCATGACGAAACCATAGACCTCCTCCAAACCGTTCTCGGCCGTTTCTCTGGTACCAACATCCTTATCGACGGCGAAATGCAACTCGATACAGCCATCATTCCCCACATCGGCCAAAAGAAATTCCCCGAATCACGCGTAGCTGGTCGCGCCAACGTCCTTATCGCCCCCGACCTAAATTCTGGCAACCTTCTCTACAAATCTTTCGAACATCTCGCCGGCTTTACCGCCGCTGGCCCTATTCTACAGGGTTTTACCCACCCCATCTCCGACCTTTCTCGTGGTAGCTCCGTCGCCGACATCATCTTCACCATCGAGTCACTCGCCCGTCTTCTCTAACCCTACTTCCCCCTTACCAACTCCCTCAATCTCTCATCTTCAAAAACATACACATCTTCAATCATCTCTTCGTCTCGCACCGGCAAAAATATCAAAAGCTTTACTATCCGCTTTGCACACCGTGGACAAAAGTACACATATGCCCCACATGCATAATACCCCGTCGGAATGTCCGCCTTCTTCTCTACCGGCTCTAAATTCTCAAGATAATACTCGACATCCTCATGCTTTCGATAATGTCCCACTCTTTGCGGCAAAAAGAATAATTGTTTCTCTTCATGATCCATCGGCTCACAGCATTTCGAGCACCAATCATCACGTAAAGCCGCCCGTACTTTCTTAAAAATCCCCATATTTATTTCGCGTTCGCCCTCGCTTCATTCAAGCTTTTCAACATCACATCCGCCTTCGAAATCCCCGTTAAAATGTACTTGTCATCCATGCGGAACCTCTGATTCGACCTAAAAGTATAAACCCGCACCCTTACATCATCAACCGTAAACAAGAAACTTACTTGGCTACTTCCCTCCATAAACCCACTACCATGTTTTCCATCATCAACCTTCACATCCTTCACTTTTTTCGCCGAAATGATATAGCTCTTAAACGGATTCCAAAAGAAATTAATCCCAAGCATCCCTTTCTTCACATCAAGCATCACGGTTTGCCCCTTAGCATAGAAAGTCTGGTTCCTTGTATATCCCTCGCTTTCAAACTTCTGTTCCAATTCTTTCGACTTTTTCCTAAAAATCAAACTCCCCGCAAAAATCCACCACACCACTGCCAAAATAGTTGGCACCATCAACAAAATCACCGCCATATTACCCTTCGGGAAAAATGCCGCACTTAACGCATAACAAATTGTACAAATCACCGCTGGTCCCAAAACGTATCCTACAAGGTATAGCCAATTTATTTTTTGTACTTTTTCTTCCATATTACTCCTCTTTTTTAAATAATCTAAATCCCCCTAATCCCAATCCGACCTTTTCTCCTCTGCTTTCCTTTTACGAGTATAAAAAGCCGGAAACAAACCTAATTGCGATCCTGCATAATGCGTAATCGCAAACACCACTGCCACCGTCGCAAGTTGTATCAACACTGCTGGAGCCTCAATAAAAGATTCCTCGCTCTGAATCGCTGCATCTCCCACCATATCAATATAAAAATCTTTTCTTGAAAGTTTATCTCTATGTTCAATCTGTGACAAAAAGGTCTCTGAACTTGCCAAATCTTCCTTCACAACTCGTCCAACCGGCAAAACTGCCTCCCCCGAATAAATTGAGCCACCTTCTCTCTTCACGGCGTTGCCATTAATCCTCGCTGCCACCCTTTCGCCCGACGGCAACTCTAATGAACTCAGATACATCCCACCGTAAAATCCCCCGCCTTCATTCTGATACTTTATCCCCTCCGACACAACTGTAAATGTATCGTGCGACAAAAGATCATTAATATTCTCTGCCCTAAAAGTATCTTCTGTTGCTTCACCCCCAACCACCCCCGCTTCCATTACATGCTCTGCTTTATGTTCCTCGTATTTTTCTGTCAATACTTTCGTCGCCAGCGCCTCCACCCCAAAACTCACTACGAAACCAATTAAAAGACACACCCAGATATCAAATCGCATCATATGATACCGCATTATCTTTTCCTCGCAATTTTATTTTCTAACTCTAACTAACCCAATTATACCTCATTTTAAAACTTTTAACATCTTTTTCTTTACCCACGAGAAAAGGCCGCCACTACGTGGCAGCCTCATTACACTCTTAGAGGAAAAACGTAAAAAACTGTACTTTTGTCGATCAATTGCTCAGTAAAACACCTCAAGTTCAGCGGATTAACCGCAAACATTCCACCTTTTCGTCTGTGTCTCTCCATAAAACACTTTACTGCATCTACATCCTATTATCTTATTGCCATCTTACGACACTCTCATCCTAACGACAATCTTCTAAGCAGCACGGGAGCAACGATAAAATCCGTCACCCCCATACCGCAAAAAAAACGTCACACAAAACTCAAGCAGGAGCTCAAATCAAAACCATCGCGTCACCTCCCACAAAAGAACATTTGCAGTAACAAAAACAAAAAGCAAATTGAATTAAAAACTCATCGGAAACAATCCGCATCTCTAATGCGGTTCGTTGTCATTACTCTCAAACAAACTCATCTCCCTCCTTATAAAAGTTCATAAGCTACAATGCCCTAAACGTACCCAGATATGCTAACGTCTACACATCTGTCAACTTAGAGCATAGACCGATTCTAGCGCATCTCCTCTCAATTGTCAACATCCTTCATACGACTTTTCATTTTTGAACTTTTAGAGAGAAAACTTTCATATCCGCAGCCAGTCCCTTATACTATGTACGCGGCGGGCACGTCACTCTAGATACTGGTGCATTGAGGTACGCGGGCCTCGA
>CARBGY010000013.1 GCA_948945085.1 uncultured Candidatus Saccharibacteria bacterium | reverse complement strand
TGGAAGGAAGAGAAAGAAGGTAGGGGAAAAGACGATGCAGCGCACCGAGAAACCGAGGAATCGATTGTAGTAGTAAGACGGGCTGACGTTAGTACTACCGAAATCGAGGTAGTACACGTACGTAGCATTAGGATAGGTAGTAGTTGACCAGTAGTAGCTATCGAGGCCCGCGTACCTCAATGAACCAGTATGTAGAAGGACGTACCCGCCGCGTACATAGTATAAGGGAGTGGCTGCGGTGTTGTTTAAAGCAAACTTGCTGAGTGTAGTAACCTTTAGACACTACTAACTATCCTCTTCACTTCGTCCGTAGCGGAAGCTTAAGAGTCGGATATAATGGCATCTGTTATCTGGGGCGCAACGGGTATCTCATGCCTAGTACCGTCACGTCATATTCATCAACCGAGTACGCCTACATGGTCTGGACAGAAATCACTAACAATGTCGTCCGACCAACCTGGGGATCGGAATCACGCTGGTACGCTTTCCCCATCCGCTGTCTAGCATACTAATAATATATATTATGTATAATATATAGTTAGAAGTGGGTTGTTGTGGGTTTAAGTATGATGATTGTGGCTATTGTGATAAATAGAATAAATAGTTGTGTGTTTACAAAATAAGTGAGTATAACTGAATGTGGTAATAAAATAACTAAAAACTAATAAACATAACCAAAAACGCCCAAGCGATAGGCTGGGCGGATTTGGTGTGTGAGTTAAAAGTGCAATAATGTACCTTAAGTTACAACAATATATTCATAAATTAGAAACAGTTTTATAATGATACTGTAATGAATTATCGTAAGTTCGAGATTAATCATCAGTGAGATGATTAGTTGATCTGGATAGTCTTGATGTTGTTGTTCTCTTCTTTGTCGAACATGATGGTAAGGACACCATCTTTAAGTTCGGCTTTGACTGCACCTTCTTCTTCTTTGACTTGGACCGGAAGGGCGATGGTGCGAGAAAATTCACCCCAGTAACATTCCTGGATGTGCCAGGCAGTAGCGTTTTCGTCTTCTCCACCACTTAGGATCCCGGAAATGGTCAGGATATTGTCGGCGATGGTGACATTGAGATCTGATTTAGAGATCCCGGCAGTGCGTGCCTTTACTACTAGTTTGTCGGCGGTTTCGTAGACATCTACAGCGAGTTGTCCAGGAAAATCGTCGGTATTATCCCACCCATCATCCCCCTCATCTGATGGTTCAACGTCGAGAGGAGCTTTGCTAGTTCGGTCGATGATCGATGTGGTATCGGGTTCATCACCAAACATGGCTGCTAGTTCATCTTCCATCAGCATGTCGTCGTTAGTACGAGCCATTGCTTGAATTACCTCCGTTAGATACTGTTATGCTTTATTATAGAGAATTTCTGTAGTAAAATCAATACTAAATATGAGTTTCGTTGTAAAAAACACAACAATAAATTGGCTTTTAGACTTAGTATGTCCGTACTCTTGTAGAGGTTGCGGTCATTTGGGAGAGGTTTTGTGTGGGTGTTGTAAAAATAACTATATTCGACAACACAAAAACATATGTCCATTATGTAAAAAGGTTTTGGGGTGTGGGGAGTTGAAGTGTGATGAATGCGAGCTTGATTTGAGGATGGTTGCTGTGGCGGGTTGGAAGGATGGTGTGCTTGGCAGAATTGTACAGGAATATAAGTACAAGTCGGTGCGGTCGGCAGGGGATATTATGGTGGAGTTGTTGGACTTTGCGATTACCGAAAAGCTTAGTGGTAAGGAAGCCTGGGAAGAAGTAGTGGTAGTTCCCTTGCCAACAATTAGCAGACACGTGAGAGAAAGGGGGTTTGATCATACGCTTGAATTAGCGAAGAAGCTGGCACGAAAGCGGGGTTGGAAAGTGGAGACTTTACTAGTGCGTGCGAAAGATACAGTGCAGGTTGGCGCGAAGGCATCGGTTAGGCAAAAGCAAGCGAAAGAGGCATATGGAGTTTATGGGAAAGTGGATGATTGTAAGCGTTATATATTGTTGGATGATGTATGGACGACGGGTGCAAGTGTATTGGGTGCGGCAAAAACACTGAAAGACTCTGGCGCGACTGATTTATCAGTTGCTGTGGTAGTAACAACGATGGAGAAAAAATCGGATTTAAGTAAAGAAAGAGATCGTTGTTAACAAAGATTACTAAGGAAGATAAGGGCGGCTTCGGTTCCGTCGGTACTGAGGTTGCCGATGGAGTTCAGTACAAAGCGAACGATCGCGTATGCAAGAACGGCGAAGATGAGACCAATGATAGCGTATAGGATGGTATTTTTAGCGTCAGTAACTTTTTTGTTGTCGCCACCGGATATAATATAACGGAGACCGCCCCAAATTAGCATGATGACAGAAATAGCACCTATAACATAAAGGGCGATGCTGGTAATACGGGTAAAGACTCCATCGGGGCCAACGAGTTCGGCGGGCATACCTTCGGCGCGGGCGGCTTCGGCGCCTTCTTGGACGGTTAAGGCCATAGCTTTGCCGGCGCAAAGGGTTATGGCAGTACAAACGCCAGTAATAATTTGCAAAACATTTTTAGTGAATTTCTTCATTATACTTTCTCGCAGTTATAAATTAAACTTAGTTCACACCTCCAGTGTGAGTATTTAGTACATTATAACATAGTTTTAAGAAAAATAAGGAAACTCCGATTACGGATGAAAAAAATAGATCGTTGTAGGGTGAGTTGGATTTTTAGGAGAAGTGTGCTACAATGAGGGGAATGGAGGGTTACCCAAGTGGCTGAAGGGGACGGTTTGCTAAATCGTTAGTCTGGGGAGACCTGGAGCGGGAGTTCGAATCTCCCACCCTCCGCCAAGCGAAACTATATCGTCGGTTTTATGTTAAGTAGGTTTGTAAGGACTTTTTAGCGGAGAGCTGACGATTTTTGTATGGTTTAATAGGAATTATGGTAGAATGAAATTATGGTTATAAATACGTCGAAGAATGCTTCAAAGCGGACACAAACGGAAATAAGTTGGGAGGCTGAGGAGCACATAGTTCGCGAGAAAAACTCCTGGTGGTATGTGGGTTTGGTGGCGATAGGATTAATTTTGTCGGGGATTGCGATTTTATTGCAGGCATGGACATTTTTAGTATTAGTGATTGTGAGTGTGGTAGCTTTAGTAGTTTATGCAATGAGGCCACCGAGAGTTTTGCATTATTCGTTAAGTAATAAAGGGTTGAGCGAGGGGGATAAACTTTATGGGTATGAGGAGTTTAAATCTTTTGGAATTTTACGCGAAGGAGAAAACTTTGCGATCGTTTTGACTCCGAGAAAAAGGTTTTCGCCGAGAGTGACGGTATTCTTCCCTGAGGCGCAAGGTGAGGAAATTGTTGATGCTTTTGGAGCAAGATTGCCGATGGAGGATGTGAAGTTAGATTTGTTGGATAAATTAATAAAGTTCTTGCGAATTTAGAAATTAGTGTGTTATAATGGTAAATATACGTTAATGTAAATATAAGGTAAACATTAAAGAGAAGGTGGGAATATTATGAACCAAAACCGTAAAGACAACGATCTCCAGCGCGCGATCGATGAAATCACCCAGAAGGGTGGTTCAAATGGCCCGAAACCGGCTGCTCCAGCTGGTCAGGCTCCAACTAGTATGATGCCTCCTGCACAGGGTCCGATGGGTCCAGCTCCGGCAAATATGATGAAGTTGCCGCCAAATCCAGCACCAGCCCCACAGATGGCGATGCCGAGTATGGCGATGGGTGGTTTTGGTCGCCCAATGAGTTATGGTGCGGATATTTCTAAGGTTAAGGAAGCGGCGCTTAAGGAGCTCTTCCCGATTATGGACCGGGTAGAGGTTGAGCCGGAGAAGCGTTTCTTGCTTTATCAGGAAATGTTAAATACGATGCGCGACAAAGCGGTGATTGCGCCAGCTTATGAAGCGGCTCGTCAGATTCGTGATGATAAGGTACGTGCTGATTCGTTGCTTTATTTGATCAACTCGATTGACGAAATGAGCTTGTAAGATAGTAAAAGAAAAGGACGTCGAAGTCGGCGTCCTTTTTTGTAGGTACGAGGAGGTGGGATTGTTCCCTACTGGTTATTTTTTGCTGGCATTTATATAGTTGGTGAAGAAGTCATCAACCGTGCTAGGTCTGGATTTGGTTGGGGTTGGACTTGCTTCTTCTGACCCATATGGCTCATCTGGTTCATCTGACTGTGGTTCCTCTGGTTCGGTTTCTTCGTAGACTTCTTCATATTCGCCATCTATATAATCATCATGTTCTTGTCTTTCGTTAATGAGTTGGATTCTCTTTTTGGCAGATTGTATTTTTATGATGAGTACAATGGTGATGAAGATGAGCACTGCGATGATGACAGCTAAAATAATGACGACAGGGGTGAAAATCGAAGATTTTTCGTTTTCGGCTGCATTTGGTGCAGTTTTAGAATCTTCATCGGTGGCGGTACGATCAAGGTTTTCTGATACGTTCTCTGGTGAGTCATTTTCTGTTTTAGATTCAGGTTGAGACTCGGGTTCTGTTGTGACTGCAACGCGCTCCATCTCTATGGGAACTGTAAAGGTGGATGCGTGTTTGGGGTTGGTGTCGATCTCGGTCTGTACATTATTGAAGACGTAGTTTGAGATCGTCACATTCCAAATAGCACCGTTTGATTTTACGTCATTAATGGTGTAATTGAGCAGATCGTGCTGTTGACAGTAATTGTGCAATGCTGCGATGTCATAATCGTGGAATGCAGCGTAATACTGATCGTATTGACCGTCTTCCGGGAATTGACAATCAACCCGTACGTTGTAACGTGCATAGAGGTTGATTGTGGTGGTATCTTTTTCAGTTTCGTTCGTGGCTTCTGATGCTTCTTCCTCGGTTTCGATCGCTTCAGATTCCTCTATTGCGTTCGTTTGAGATTCTTCTGTGCTTTCAATTGTCTCTGATTCCCCTGATTCTTCTGATTCTTCAGTCATTGCGGGATCGTCTGTGTTTTCTTCAGACGCAATGGTCTCTTCTATGCCGTTGAGGATATTCTCGATTGGCGGCGATACAAGATCGGGGTGATCTTCCAGATAAGCGTCCATTAATGCTAATGCCTTTTCGGCGTTAGATTTGGTGGTGCTGAACTGGAATGATTTTCCATTAGGTAACCAGAATGTCTGAATAACCGTTTCGGATGTTCCGAGTTGGTTCATATTAATGATTGACCGTAGTAGGTCTTCCCGACTGACGACGATAGATAAATCACAAGTGTTATTGTCAACATCGGTTTTGATAATGGTTGGAGCATAATGCTCTGTGATGTTGACCCCTACAGTGTTGTCGAGTCGATCGACGCTGTTGTCTGAAAGTAAGCCACCTACTACTGGTACTAATTTGGCGATTGCGACGCTTACGATAAGCAACATAGCGGCGGCAACGATGACCCACATGCCCCTTTTGGCATTGCTTTTTCTGTTCCGTTTTACCATTTTCATGAATGGTCCCTCCTTTTTGTTGATGTGCGAGTTCTATTTTGATTGAACTCAAACAATAGAAACTGTTTCGATTTTAGCACAGGTTACGCTTTTTGTCAATAGTTATACTATGTTTAGTAAACGGCGCGAATGGATAGGGTTATTAGTGCTATTAATCTAATATAGAGAAGTGTAAGTTAATACGGAGACATTGACTTTTTATTCCGTATGTGCTATAATGGAAAGATAGGATAGGATTATTCTTGGTTTTGTACATTAAGAGTGAAAGGAGAAGGTTTATAGTGGATGATTTTAGAAAAATGATGAGAATGACTGACGTTGAGGAGATTTTGGCGGGAATGTTTGGTATGGAATCCGCTGCGAGTGTGGCAATGAAGCAGATCGGTAAGATCTTTGGGATTATTATGACTGTGCGTATTTCGATTGGTGTTTTGGCGGGAAAGACGGAGGTGAACTTAACTGAGACTGAAGATGAGGAAGAGGCTTTGTCGGAATGGTGTACTGAGATAGCTAGTCTTGCCACGACTCTAGCGATGTCTTTAAAATTATTATCTCCAGATGAGGAATATGGATTTTTGAGAACAGTAGGCGGTGGGCAATGGCAGTTTGTGAAAGTGCCGAGGCTGGATACAGAGGACGACGTGGCTCGTTACTTGATGGGAGAGAATGAATCATATGGAGAGGTAGTTGTTGTAGGTGATGGTTTGCCGGCGGCGGAAGATATGGAGGGATGGAAGAAGTTAATTATGATGATTGGCAACCGGATTTTCGGGTATATTAAAAAGTAAATCTGATCTTATACTCCTGGGCTGGTGCTCGGGAGTGTTTTTATATGTGTAGCGATAAAATATCCCCGGATAAACCCGGGGATATTTGGCTAAACTTGAGATAGATAAAGTTTAGTATATTCCGCCCATGTCAGGAGTTGCGGAAGCGGACTTTTCGGGAAGATCAACGATAAGGGCACCCATTGTGATAGCAGTAGCAGCAATACTGGTTGCGCTTTGGATGGCTTCTTTGGTGACCTTAGCAGGGTCGATGACGCCAGATTTTTTGAGATCGACAAGACCTTTTTCTGGTTCCATGACGTTGATTCCCTGGCCAGGTTTAGCTTTTTCAACTTCGGCTAGAAGGGCTTGGGAGTTGAGACCAGCATTTTCCATGATATGGATGAATGGGGCTTTAAGGGCTTTTTGGACAATTTTGGCGCCTTCATTAGTGACTTTAAGGTCATTAGCAAGGTTGACGAGAGTTACACCACCACCAGTAACGATGCCTTCGGCGAGAGCGGCTTTAGTAGCGGCGACGGCATCGTCGACGCGGAATTTCTTTTCGTCGATCTCAGTTTCGCTAGCACCACCGACTTTAATAACAGCGACTTTGCCGAGAAGGGCGGCAGCACGTTTTTCGAGTTCTTCGCGTTCGTAATCGGATTTGGCGAGTTTAGTCTGACTTTTAATGAGGTCGATACGGTTTTCGACGGCTTTTTTGTCGCCGGCGCCTTTGATAATAGTAGTTTCGTCTTTGGTGGCGATAACTTTACCACAAGAACCGAGGACTTCCATGCCGACTTCTTCGAGTTTCATACCTTTATCGGTTGATACGACGGTAGCATCGGTAAGGATGGCGATATCTTCCATGATTTCTTTGCGACGATCACCGAAGGCAGGAGCTTTGAGGACAAGCGTATTAAAGACACCTTTAAGTTTATTAAGAACGAGGACAGAAAGGGCTTCACCTTCGACTTCTTCGGCAATGATGACAAGGTCTTTGCGGCCAGAACCGGCACATTGCTCGAGGATGGGAAGGAGCTCTTGGGCGCTACTAATCTTTTTGTCGGTAATAAGGATGAGGGGTTTTTCGAAGACGGCTTCTTGACGGTTAGTGTCAGTAACGAAGAATGGAGAAGAATAACCTTTGTCATAGGTAAAGCCTTCGACAATTTCTTGTTCCATTTCGAGGCCTTGTCCTTGTTCGACAGTAACTACGCCGTCTTTACCGATTTTGCTGATAACATTAGCGATAAGTTCGCCGATTTCATGGTCACCTGCAGAGATAGAGGCGACTTCGGCGACTTTTTTGTCATCGCCGTCAATTTTTTCGGCAGCTTTTTCAATGCTTTTGATAATTTCAGCACCAGCTTCTTCAATTCCCTTGCGAAGTTCCATAGGGTTTACACCAGCAGCGATGAGTTTGTTAGCTTCGGCAAGGATGTTGTAAGTGAGGACGGTGACGGTGGTTGTACCGTCGCCGGCAACTTTGTTGAGTTTTTGGGCGGCAGATTTGATTAATTTAGCGCCGATTTGTTCGCCGAGGTTTTCTTCAGTAGAGCCGAGATCGACAGCTTCGGCAACGGTAACACCATCATGAGTGATAGTAGGGCCACCGTAGGATTTTTCGATGACGACGTTTTGGCCTTTGGGGCCGAAAGTGACTTTGACGGCATCGTAAAGTTGTTTGGCGCCGGAGAGGATCTTGTCGCGAGCCTCATCAGCATAAAAGATTTTTTTAGCCATTTTATGATTCCTTATTTAATGTTCGACAAGCCTAATAACTAAGTTCAGCGCTTTTCGGGACGCACCCGCGCCAGCCCGTCGTTACGGGTGGCTTGCTCGTTTCGTCCGCTCCTCGTTAGTCGCGGAGATTCCCGAGAAAGTGCTGAGCTTAGTTCTTGGTTTGGCAAACTTAATTAATGATTATAAAGTGCTAAATTACTTCTGTAATTTGTGGGGTGAGCTTGTAACACGATTACTAGCTCGATTTATAATGTTGCGAGAACGTCTTCTTCTTTGACGATGATATAGTCTTTATTTTCGACTTTAACATCGGTGGTAGAGTAATTTTTGTAGACGATTTTGTCGCCCTTTTTGACGATTTTGACGTCGGGACCGACGGACTCGACGACGGCGTAGGCAGGGGCTTCTTTGGCCTCGCCAAGTAAGATGCCGGATTTGGTTTGAGTCATCGGTTCCTCTTTAAGGGCGACGATGCGATCAGATAGTGGTTTTAGCTGCATATTAACTATTTATAACTCCTTTCGTAAGTCTATCTTAGCGCAGTTTTTTAGCACTGTCAATAGTAGAGTGCTAAAACATGTGATTTGGATGAATTAAAACTAGAAAACAGGAAGTTGGCGTTAAAAAGGCTGATATAATATAACTTATTGCGGTGCATTAATTATTTTTGTGATGTTTCGATAGGAGGATGTAGTGGACAAGAAGAGGTTTTTAGAAAAGTTGGATGAGCTAGGATTGGATAAGTCAAGATTTTGTATTATTGCAGGTGGTGCGATGTTGATGAATGGGCTACGAGATAAGACGGATGATATTGATATCAAAATGGGAAGACAGTATTTTGAGGAGATTCGAAGTAGATTTTCAGTTAAAGAGTCGTCGAAGTTTAGTTATCTATATGAACTGCTGGATGATGTTGAAGTAGCGGTGCAGGAGTTTGACTTGAGGGATATGGTTATGATCGATGGATATTTGGTAGAGTCGTTGGAGTTACAATTGAGATGGAAAATAAAAAATGGCCGAGCAAAAGACCAATTAGATATTGAGAAGATTCAAAGATATTTGCAAGAAGAAACAGGATAAATATGAGATATCCCTAGTCAGTAGGCTGGGGATTTTTGAGCAGGTAACGCTGTTTTTGGAGTGATGTGATAGTGGTATAATAGGTTGTATGAGTTTGAAGAGTAAAATGGAGAAAATGCCGGGATATAATATGGCGGTGAGGCCACTACATTGGTTACAAGCGGTGCGGGCGGCGAAAAAGTATAAGTATCCGGCGAAGAATTTGCGGGTAATTGCGGTGACGGGGACGAATGGTAAGACGACGACGAGCTGGATGATTTGGAAGATGCTGAATGAAAGTGGTCGGAAGTGTGGTTTATTGACAACGGTGGGATGGAGTGAAGATGGTACGGAGATTCATGAGCAGGTGGAACACATGACGACTGAACGAGTGGAAGTTTTGAATGAGAGGATGGCAAAAGTGCGGGACGCGGGGGCAGAGTTTTTGGTACTAGAAACAACATCACATGCGTTGAGTCAGTCGCGGATTTACGGAGTGCCGATAGAAGTGGCAGTGTTTACGAATTTGACGAAGGAACATTTAGACTATCATGGGACATTTGAGAAGTATCGGGCGGCGAAGTTGAAGTTGTTTAAGGGGGCGAAGTGTGGGGTAATAAATGCGGATGACGGGAGCGCGGGGTATTTCGAAAGGGCAGTGAAGAATGCGGGTGGTGAGATAATTACTTACGGCATTGGGCGAGGTGATGTTTGTGCAACAGGGGTGAAGTTAGAAACAGGGGGTGTTGAATATTCGTGTGGTGATATATTTAATGGAAAAAGAATAAGAGTAAAGACAAAAATTCCAGGGAGATTTAATGTTTATAATTCCCTGGCGGCGGTGGCGGTAGGGTTGAAAATTGGCTTGACGGATGAAGAGATTACGAAGGGGATTTATGCGCTTGGATCGGTGGAAGGTAGGATGACGAGGGTGGATGCTGGGCAGGCTTTTACGGTGATTGTGGATTATGCGCATCAGCCGGATGCTTTAAAGAAGGTGTTTGAGAGTGTGGGGCATGAGGCAGGATTTTCTGGGAAGATTATTAGTCTACATGGTGGAGCGGGGAGACGAGATCATGCAACGCGGGAACCACGGGGAGAGATTTTGGGACAGTGCAGTGATGTAGTAATAATAACGGAAGATGATTCGCGGGATGAGGATCCAGCGGAGATTGCGCAAATGTTTGTTAGGGGGGCTGAGAAGGCTGGAAAGGAGTTGGGGAAAGATTTGTTTGTAGAGCTGGATCGGGAGAAGGCGATAGGTGAGGCGATAGGGATGGCTTCTTCTGGAGATCTAGTGTTGATTCTTGGAAAGGGGCATGAGAAGACGATACTCAGGGGGGATAAGGCGGTGCCGTTTGAGGATGTTAAGGTGGTTGAGGGAGTGCTTCGAGGGAAGTGATTACTTTCTTTTGTTTTCTCTTACTTTTTATTTTTCTTCTCCCTTCCCCCTCCCATACATTATCTTCCTCACGGTGAGATATTACTTCTTCCTTCTTTTCCTTTCATTCATCTTGTTCTCCCTTCTCCCTCCCATACATTATCTTCCTCACGGTGGACCGCTTCTCATCTAAAGAATCGAAGACGGTCCAGCCCGATGAAGATTAGTTTGTCAGATAATGTATGGGAGGGAGAAGGGAGAAGCAAGAAAGAGAATGGAAGAAGAAGGAAGAACAGAAGTTAAAAAGAAGGAGATGAAAGGAAGAGAATAGAAGGGGGAGGAAAAGGTAATCCATCCCACCGAGAAACCGTCGAAGCGGTTGCTGTAAGCTGATGGGTGGACTGCGACATTACCAAAGTGAGAGCGATATGCATTTGTAGTATCTGGATAAGTAGTAGCGGACCAATAGTAGTTATTGATGCCTGCAAATTTTAAGGATCCCATGCTTACGTTAACAGCCCCGCCGCGTACATAGTATAAGGGAGTGGCTGCGGTGAATGTTTATGTATATATTATTAGTATGCTAGACAGCGGATAGGGAGGGCATTCCAGCGATCGTGGACTCCGAAGGTGGGTCTAGTTACGATGGCAGCTTCAAACCAGTAGGCACGAGCACTAATCAACGAAGTGTATAATCCTGACAAGCTTGACCATACATAAGCGTTTGAACCTAAGTTGCGGAGTGATAAGGCTAAGTTGGTGATTCCGCTACGGACGAAGTTTAGCAAATGTTTTGGTGAATTTTAAGTAAATAAACTGGTGGCGGAAAAGGATGATTAGTTTTGGGGGGCAGGTTGGGGATCGTAGTTAGCAAGGCCGTCGGCGATAGTGGCTGGAGAGATGTTAAGAGCGGTAGCGATGGCGGCGGCGCAGGCCATGTAGGAAATAGCTGGTTCGGTGTTGAGGAAGCTGGCGACATTGAAGGCATGGTTACCAAAGCTGAGGCTAGCTTCGCAGCCTTTACGGTAAAGTTTAGAATAATCGATTTTGAGGTTAGAATCGGAGGAAGCGCCGTAGCTTATGGTTTCGGTTTTGCCGCGGAAGTTGCTAAAAGCGGGATAGTGAGCATCGTCACGATTAAGGATAACAACTTCTGGATCCATATGAAAGAGGCTGGATTTGGCGCTAAGATAAGTTTCGAGATCGGTGTCGTTAAGACCGGATGGAATAAAATCGGTTAGGGCGGCAGTATAGATAGGAAGACCATAGAAGGTGTCTTTGCTAAGCGAGGTAGCAGGGGCGGTAATAATAGCATAAGTAGCTTTAGCTTTCCAAGCATCGTTGAGGAATTTATGAAGAACGGAAGCCTTAATCTCGTGGTCGGAGGCAAGAATGGCGACGGGCTGGCTGGCGGCGAGGAGGATTTCGTGAACTAGATGAGCGACAGTGGATTTACCAGTAGTACCAGTGATACAAATGATGCGAAGATCGCGAGCGGGGTGACCGTAGTAAGCGGCGAGAAGTTTGACTTTTGCGCGCTCAAGATTAAAACGTTTACGATTCCCTGATGGGTTTTTATTACCTTCCATAATAATATTATTGTAGCACAAAAAGTTAGTAGTAAAGATGGAAAGTTAATAAGTTGGGTAAATTTACAGATAGCATAAGAACTATAACTGGGGTAAGATGATTGAGATATTGTATGACGAAGTGTAAATTCTTAATTTATGATGTAAAATACGAAAAAACTCTGTTAGAATTTGAAAAAATGTGGTACAATATAGGTGTTGCGATACGTCGCGATGTTCATTTTTAACTTAGTGGATGTCGTAACGTTTACGTGAAAATATCCACATTTGCACCCGTAGCTCAGTTGGATAGAGCGTTGGCTTGCGGAGCCAAAGGTCGTAGGTTCGAATCCTGTCGGGTGTACCATAGAAATAACTTCACCATTTGGTGGAGTTATTTCTATTTATGGGTGTAGGTGAATGAGTGCGTGATCTTCTGGGATGCCGTCGCTATTTCTTTGGAGTATGGTATAATGGGATTATGTTTGGGAGGTCAAAAAGTCAGAGTATTGATGGGATGCGACAGGTAAAGAAACCGGCAACTGGGGTAGTTGGGCGGGATGGTTTAGCACGACGCGGAAATGAAAAGATAAAAACTAATAAGAGCTTGACGCGCAAGAAACAGGAAGCAGTACGGCCGAGTACGCAGTGGGATGTGAATGGTTTGGTGAATCAGGAAGTGAAAGAGGCGCATGTCGCGAAAATGGCTTTGCAGCAAGAGGAGCAAGAAGGGATTGAAGGGCGAGAACGGGGACGAAAAACAGAGGTAAGAGGCGGTGAGTCGAGGTTGTTTAATATGCGAAAGAGCGGCAAAGGGAATACGAAGGTAAGAGCAGAGGACGGAGAAGAACTTTTGGATGCAGAAAGTTTACCGTGGCGTCAGGGTGATGAGGCTGGCGCTAGGGATGTAGGGCAAGAAGAGGCGGAGCGGCGACGGAATCGAATTATTAAGTTTTTTGAGGCGGAAAAAGCAGTAACAGTAACACCGGAAGAGATTGTTGGGTTTGGTTCGCGAAGCTTGAAGGAACTGAAAAAGAAACGCACGAATGATTTGAAGCGAACGGCGATAGAAGAAGATGATCCAAAAGTTGATGCAAAACAACGAGAGGAGTTTTTGCAGAGGTTGGTGCGGGGGGAGATTTCGGTGGAGGATGAGACGGAGTTTTTGCTTTTGATGCCGGGATCGGAGCTAAGTTTGCATGAGATGTTTGAGAAGATTGCACAAGATCCGCGGCAGACACAGATTTTGGCGGTGGCAGCAGGGTATAATTTATCAAATTATCAAAGAGTCGACACAGAAGCGGTGGCGCGGATTATTGGCGAGGTGCAGGAAAATGGGGATGATTATCGGACTCCAGTAGGGTTTATGAGTTTGAGATTGTACTTCTTACAGGGAATTCGACCGAAGGCGAGCGAGCAGGTATATCGGAAATATGTGCAGTCGATGAATGAACTAGAACGAACACTCTATGGGGAGAGGTTGGACTATTATCGACAGTTTGAGTTAATGCGGAAGTTAGCAAGGGAGCGGAGAGAGACAGGAAAAGTGGGATTGATGCTGGAGTTGAAGTATGAGCGTAAGGAGCTGGTCGAGGTAAGTGCGGAGCGAAGTAGTGAGATGCTAGGGCGGGTGGTAATTGAGGGGGATGCTTGGAAAAGTGGTGGCGTGGAGAGGCATTTGACATCTCATAATTTGTCGATGGCGAAGCTTGGGCCGGCATATGAGGTAGAACTGGAACAGAGCCAGATGTGGTTGTCAGAGATTTTTCAGCTGACGAGTGGGAGCTTTGCGGCGATGGCTTATGTTTTGACGGGAGCGGGGTTAAAAGTGAGGTCGTATTATAAGGATAGCGCGCGGGGGATGTGGCGATATTTGCCAGATTATGTGCGAAGGGGTGATGATACGATTGAGCGGTATGGGATGGGGTATAGCGTGGAGTCGGTGACTTTGCCGGTGGAATTGCAAGAAATTTTGATGCAGATTGAGGAAGAGCGGGGAGTACGATCGGTGAAGGAGCCGGAATTTTTCTTGGCGGGGGCTACTTATGGATATAGTAGCATGCAGGAGTATCAGACGACATGGAGCTATGGTCGGATGCGCGGGGATTATTATCAGGAAGTAGCGCAAGAGCCAATTAATCACGATTTTAATTTACATAGTACTGGGCAACGGAAGACACCTTATACGCTTAGCATTGACTATAATAGGGCGCCGGATTTTGTAGAGATGGTGGCGAAGTTTGAATTTGAGACGGCAGATGCGGGAAAAGCAGTGGCTGAAGGGTTTAGGTCGCATGATGGTCAGTTTATTTGGCTGTTTTGTAAGGATATGAGGGGACGGGTGTGGATTGAGTATGTCGAAGCGGTGTCGATGATGACGTCGATGGGCTTGCGACAGGAATGGACGATGATGGGCGATTTTACGACAAAATTGTACGAACATGCGAATGAAGCGGGGATTTATGGAGATCGGACGGATATGAAGGGGGCGAGACAGGGGATGTGGCGGAATTATCTTAGTAATGTACCAATGGTGAAGGAGTACTTGGAGAGATAGAGGTATGTATGTTATAATTAGAGAGGAAGCGTGGCCGAGTGGTTGAAGGCGCACGACTCGAAATCGTGTATGCAGCAATGTATCGGAGGTTCGAATCCTCTCGCTTCCGCCATACAAAAAGAAATCCCTTTAGGGATTTATTTTTGTATGCTTGGTGGGATATAATCGACGTTCGGAGGTACGAAAATCGTAGGAACCGAATAAAAAGTCGAGCCTGCTCGAACTTTTTTGAGGTGACGCCCGATTTTATAGATTTACTTCGTAAATCTATAATCCTCTCGCTTCCGTTTTTTTGTTTGATGATTTTGTAAAAATGCCCGTATCGATTAATGTTCGATGCGGGCTGAGTGATTAAAAGGCTGCTAGTGGTTATGTTTTTGGTAATTATTTGGGTATTTTTTCCTCCAGGCCAAGAAGGTTGATGGTAAAATTACATCGCTGATCCTGGCAAAGCGGTTCGAGCAGGTAGGTGAACCAGCTGTCTTTGCAGGTTTGCCAGAAGGCTCCCTGAAATTTCCTGAAGATTTGAAAGGCGATGATTAAATCCTGTTCCTGAGAACCTCCGCTGAAGGAAATTAATAACTCGTAGTTTTCTACATTGTCGATGGTATGTTGGGTGACAGGTATGCGGATGGCTCCATACATGAGTGCGCGGCCAAAGCCGGATTTTATACGTTGATGTAGGGCCATAGGGATGGATGCGGGGTGATCGATCTTTTTCAGCTCTTCTATGAGGTCGCAATCACAATCGTTTATGACCGGTAAATGTGCGAGAAGATCCTGCATGTTGGTTGAGCCGGTATGGTAACTGTTTGGGGCAATTGCCTTCAAAGTGTCAAGCTTAGCTGCGGCGTAGGTGCCGTAGTTGTCACCATTAGTCAGGGAGTACGAAAGACATTTCTTAGGATCGGAAGACTTGTAAAATTCGAGATAACACCGCCATCCTGGAAGGATGGTATTTTTGCCGGTTAAGCCATGTTCGATGTTGCTGAAGACGTAGGCGAGGACCGGATTGGTGATGATTTTGGATAGGGTAGGGCTAATGGATAGAGTTCGTACTTTCATAGAAGTACCTCCTTAAGATTTTATTTGACTAGTAACCTTTTAAGGTGCAAGCGGTTGCTGTCATATTATTATATTATCATAAAAATACTAATTCTTCAAGTATAATATAAGAAATATTTGATAGCGAAGATTGATGGTGGGGATAGAATAGTGGGCGAAAAATAGGAATAAGCATTGACTTTTTTAGCAAAGTGTGCTACAATGGAAGGGTAGAGTCTGAGAATGGCTCTGGGTATGTTGCTATGAAAAATGAAGAGGGGAGATGTATTGCGTATGCGAGAAGAATTAGCAACAGAGGTTGTAAGACTGTGGTTTTGTGGCTCTGATAGGCCGAAAGGTGAGCTTGGCGAGATAGTCAAGCTGAATCTGATGGATGAGGTGGGTCTGAGGATTCCACTTCAGGGTGAGATATCGTACTTTGAAGAATATTCACACGGATATTCGATGGCCGTAAATAAGGTAATATACAACGGTCAGGAATATCGGACAGAGATTTACGTAAATGAGAGGCATCCGGAAACAGATACGGTGAAGTTATGCCGGGAACCGGTTTTGGCGCAGGCGAAAGGTGCCGGCGGGGCTAAAGGGGCTGGTGTGATTAATTGCTAGCAAGATGATGATACAAGAATACCCTTTACTACCCATTTTAGTACGTTAGACAAAGACTCCCGCAGGGTTTATGCGGGAGATTTTTGATGGGTGCGGTCTGGATGGTTAGGTTAGGTGGCGGGACGGGCATCGATGGCTTTGAGGATATTGATTAATGTATCAGGCGAAGGATCGCTTTCGGGAGCGAGGCGGATATCTTGGGCTTCGATGAAGTCGGCATAACGATCGGGATCGTAGTTAGTGGGCTTTGGCATGAGAATGTGGCCGTTTACGAAGTCTTGGCGCATTTGTTGAATTTCGTGCATGAGTTTACGAGAACGTTGACCGTCTTCTTGGCCGAGATCGATCATGGCACTGAGTACGATAGAGCCAAATTTTTGGGCGCGTGTTTTATCGTTTTGCCATTGTTCGTGACGAGCATTATAGTATTCGGGCATGACGTCACCAATGCCACGACCGGAAATAACTGTACTGTCGTACCAGACTGGTACACTAAGGATTTGGCTTTCGTTGCCGCTTTGATTGGATTTGCTGCCACTATTCCAAAAATAGTCACTACGAACGCTAGCGACGTTGGGAAAAGCGGCTTTAATTAAGGATTCGGCGATGTATGCGGTGGAACCGGAACGTCTAACTTCGTCAACGATCAGGATGTTTTTGCCGTCGAGTTTTGAGGGAGTGTGCATGATTTGAGAGATGTTTTCTGGTTCAATGGAGTCATTAGGGAGGCCGTTTTCAAGGTAAAGCGCGCGAATACGAGCGAAGTTGGAGGGGTCGATATTTTCAATATGAAAATCGCTGGGCTTTGCAAGGGTGAGTGTGCCGTTGGGATTTTGATGGTATCCGTTGGGGTCAACATCGATACCACTACGTCGAAACCAGGGGATACGATCAATGTTAAGGTAGGAATGCTCGGGACGTTTTTGATCGGAGAAGTCTTGCCAAAAAGTGTTAATGAGCCAACTAACAGGGCGAGCGGATTTGTCGAGGTAAATAACATGGTCAGGAATAGGAAGATCGGGGTGTCGTTCATATTCGGCAGAAGTGCCATCTAGAGTAGAAATTAGATTTGCGGTACTTTTAATATATTCACCCAAAGTTTTATCAATGTTCCAGCGGTGAGTAGTGTTGTCGCCCCAGTTAGGACTTAGTTCGGTTTGTTGTTGGAAAATGGGATAGTCATCTACATTGACGCGGAAGCGATCGGCTGGCTCTGGGGATTTTTCAAAATTAGGCTCCTGGGGGATATTAGATGTAATTTCGTGGGATTTTGATTTCATGGGTATTTTTATTTTGATAATGTTTAATACTATTACTTCCAGTGTAGCATAGCTTAAGCTTTTTGTCAAGAGGTGGGGTGTGATATAATTAGAAAATGAGTAGTGTGTTTACGAAGATTATTAGAGGTGAGATTCCCTGTTATAAGATTTATGAGGATGAGAGGACGTTTGCGTTTTTGGATATTTCGCCAGAGGCGGTGGGGCATACGTTGGTGGTGCCGAAAAATGAGGTGGCGAAAGTTTATGAGCTTCAAGATGAGGACTATAGGGCGGTAATGGAGACGGTGCGGAAGCTGATGCAACACTACGAAACGGTTCTTGGAAAGAGGATGACGATGAAAGTAGTAGGAGTGGATGTGCCGCATGCGCATGTGCACATTTTGCCGTTTGATGAATATTTTGAAAAAGGTTTGAGGGGCGGGATAACTGAGGAGACGAAACCGAAAATTTCGCAGGACGAGATGCGAGAGCTGCAGGAAAAACTACGGCTTAACTAGGTTATTGTAATTAAAAGGGGTTTGTCGCGTTAGGTTCTTCGATAGCGAAGGCTTTTGCTTCGGTTTTTAAATCGTTGGTTTTGGGGTGGTCGGTTTCGGGAGTGGTGGGTTGAGAGTCCTCGAAGGGGGATGGGGTGATCTTGGGCTTGAGGTTAGATTCGATGGTGCGGGCTTTTTGGTCGTCAAAATGAGCCGTGATGTCGACACTGTCATCCGGATTTTTTTCGAAAGGGTTATCGGAAGCGTCGGAGAGGGGTGAAATTCCATCACCGGGGGCACGATCGGTAGAAGTTTCGTTTTGGAGTTGTTGATAGTTTGTTTGCATAGATTCCTTTTTGTTTTTAAGTTTAGAAAAACGCACTAACAAATACGTTAGGCGCTATATTTACACTCTACTTCCAGTGTAGCACAGGTTAAGGGTTTTGTCAAGAGACTGAAGTGAAAGACTGTTTAGCTAGAGGTAGAAAAAACCACCGGCTTAGCCGGTGGGTGTTCTGGTAGAAAATTTTATACGAAAATTTGGTCGATGTAGTTTCTGGAGCAGCTAATGTTTATTCTGTTTTGATGATGCTGCTTAAGTCTTCCCAATTGTTGGTAAAATTATTGAGGACTTTTAGATCGGAGGCGGAACGCGTGTTGTTTGCGTTTTGAACTTCGCGAAGACCGCCTTGCAGACCAACAATAGCATAGGTATTGGGCTTTCCGTAATAGGCGCTTTCTGGATTAATGTACATCAGGTAAGTTTTACCTTCTTCTATTTCAACATCTCCAGAAATAGTGCGTTTTACCCACTCGGAGTTGTCAAGTATGCTATTTTCGCCTAAGCTACTGAGCTTTTCAAGTTCACCTTCGGATAGACCGGCACGGTATTGGTCTACGGAGATAGTACCTCCAAGACGATAAAACTCAACACTTTCCCCGATTGGGAAATTGCCTTTGTAGCTTTCAAGGATAGTGATGTGGCCGTAGGTGTATGGGAAGACATATTCGCCAGAGACCTCGCTGTAATTATTACTGCCATCTATTGAGTCGATTGTGGCGAGTACGATGCCATCACACATGTCGGACAAGACATCGGGATTGGAGATATCAACGGCCAAAGAGGCGGAGGAAGGTATGGTATAGATGTTTTCTTTGGCGGTTGCTTTTGTGCTATCTTCATGGTTTGCTTGCGCATATTCCGTATTAGGTTTTGGATTTTCAGGTTGACTTTGCCAATTCGTGTTGATGATAAAGCCCCCAATGCCTAAGGCGACACATAATCCAGCAACGGTAAGGATTCCTTTAACTTTAGAGTTCATATATTGGCTTAATTATATAGTATATGTTGTGTTTATGCAATAACTTTTGGTTGTTTGGTATGGTATAATAGAAGGAATATAGAGTTAGTAGGGAGTTGGCGCTTGGTGGGGATGGTGCTGGACAAAAGATTTGCGAGGAGAAAGATGAAATTTGCGAAAAGTTATGATCCGGGGGATTTTGAGCCACAGATTTACGCGGAGTGGGAGCGGGCTGGGGTGTTTCAGTCGAAGAAAATTGTGGCGGATGCTTTTGAGGATGAGACGCAAGATTCTTATGCGTTAGTTATGCCACCACCGAATGCAAATGGGAATTTACATATTGGGCATGGTCTGACGATTGCGATTGAAGATTCCCTGGCGAGATATTATCGTTTGCGGGGGAAGTCGACTTGGTATATTCCGGGGGCGGATCACGCGGGGTTCGAGACTTGGGTGGTGTATGAGCGAGCGTTGGAAAAAGAAGGGCATACACGATTTGAGTATTCACGAGATGAACTTTATGCGCGAGTTTGGAAATTTGTAGAGGAGCAGCGCGGGAATATGGAGCTTCAGGTGCGGGCGCTTGGAGCAAGCTGTGCGTGGCCGGATTTGACTTTTACGCTGGATGAAAATGTAGTGAGTCGGGTGTACCAGACGTTTGAGAAGATGTGGAATGACGGAATGATCTATCGGGGGGAGAAGTTGGTGAATTTTTGCCCGCATCATCAAACGGCGTTTGCGGATATTGAAGTAGAGCATGAGGACGAGGCGGGTAAGCTCTGGGAAATTGGGTATAAGTTGGTTGATGGCGAGGGGGAGATTATAGTATCGACGACGCGGCCGGAGACGATTTTTGGTGATACGGCGGTGGCAGTGAGTGCGGATGATGAACGCTACAAGGATTTAGTTGGAAAAGAGGTGGAGTTGCCGCTGACGGGGAGGGTGATACCAGTAATTGTAGATGAACACGCGGATCCGGAATATGGTACAGGGGCGGTAAAGATTACACCGGCGCATGATTTTGATGATTTTGAGGTGGGGGAGAGACATAACTTGCCGAGGGTGCGAGTAATTGGGGAGGATGGGCGAATGCTGGAGAGCGCGGGGGAGGAGTTTAAGGGTTTGACGACGGTGGAATGTCGTTCTCTAGTGCTGAAGAAGTTGAAGGAACAGGGGCTATTGCGGGGGGAGAAAGATATTCAGCATGCGGTGGCGCATTGTTATAAGTGTGGGGCGGTGATTGAGCCGATGCTGAAGGCGCAGTGGTTTATCGATGTAGAGAGATTGGCGAAGGGGGCGATTGAGAGACTGGAAAAAGGTGAGATTAAGTTTTACCCGGCGAATAAGAAAAAAGTACTAATCAATTACTTAAAGGGATTGAAAGATTGGAATATTTCACGTCAAATACCGTGGGGAATTCCAATTCCGATGTTTAGGCAGACGGAGACGAGCGAAGCGCCAGAGTGGATCTTTGATGTGCGGACGAATTTGGCGAAGATTGAAGTTGGGGGAGTGACATATGTGAGGGATGAGGACACGTTCGATACGTGGTTTTCGAGTTCGCATTGGCCGATTGTTTGTACAAATTGGTTAGCGGGTAAGGAGAATCCGTATTATCCGTTGAATGTGATGGAGACGGGCGCGGATATCTTGTTTGCGTGGGTGGCACGGATGATTATGATGGGGGTTTATGTGACGGGTGAAGTTCCCTTTCGTGAGGTATATTTGCATGGTTTGGTGCTGGATGAACATGGGCAGAAGATGAGTAAGAGTAAGGGGAATGTAATTAATCCGATAGAGTTAGTGACGAAATATGGTTCGGATGCGTTTAGGCTGGGGATTCTAAAGGGGCGGAGTGCAGGAATGAATCAGGCATTTAGTGAGAATAGTGTGGTTGCGGGTAGGAATTTATGCAATAAGTTGTGGAATATTTCAAGGTTTATTCAGGGGATGGTGGATGAAAGCAGAAGTGGAAGTGCGGAAGCGGTGGAGATGGCGGAAGCAGAGATGAAGGCGGAAATGGTAAACGAAGGAGCGGTGCGAGCTGGAGCCGAGCTTCCCTATTCGACAGACAATATGGGTGAGGACTGGATGACTCGAGAGTTGACAAAGTGCAAGGAAGAGGTTGAGGAAGATTTTAAAGCGTATCGGTTCTCAGAGGCGGTGGAAACACTGTATAGCGTGATTTGGGATAAATACGCGGATTGGTTTATCGAAAGCCAAAAAGTGTATAAGAATGTGCCACTTTTGAAGGTGACGTTGGAGATGATATTAAAGATGTTGCATCCGTTTGCACCATTTGTGACAGAAGCGATCTGGCAGAGTTTGGATTGGACGAGCGGAATGTTGATTGCACAAAAGTGGCCAACGCGATTGAAATATGATCAGATAGCGGCGGAGAATTTCGAGAGTCTGATGGAAGTGGTTGCAGAGGCGCGGCGAGTAATGCAAGAGTTGGGGGTGGGCCGAGAAGGGGTGATTCTGTATGGTGATGACGCACTAGTAGCAGATAACGAAGTTTTAGTTTTAGCGATGACGAGAGCAAAGACGATTTCTAGTACGGAAGGACAACCGAGGGGGTTAAGGTTGGCGTTGATGAATCATGAAGTATATCTCGATGTGGATGCGGAAACGGTGAAAAAGTATAAAGAGGGGCTGGAAGAGCGGATTTTGAAGGTAGGGAGAGAGCTTGATGCGCTTAATGCAAGAATGCTGAACCCAAATTACGTAGATAAGGCTCCGGCGCATTTGGTGAAGCAAACAAGGGAGGGGATTTTGGAAAAGGAGAAGTTACTCGAGAGATTAAAGACAGAGTTAAAGGTGATTTAGATATAAAAATCCCCGTAGCGAAGGCTGCGGGGGTTTCTGTAGGGTCAAACTTGTGAAGTGGTCTGGAAATTGATAAGAGGTTAAATTGATTGTCTATTCTGGATCCAGTTAATATAGGTTAAAAATTCTTCGTAGCCATCTGGACTATAAGCAAAACTGCGCTTGCTATTTGGCGACTCTAACTGGAGGGAGATGTCTGTAAAATATGTGGTAAGGTGACTAAAAAGCTCGATATGATTTGAGAGCTCGCTGGTGTAAAGATTTTGCCAAAGTTCGCGTCGAGGGGTGGTAAGTTGCATGATGAGGGTGCGTAGTTTTGGTAATGAGGGGTTAGATTCGTACTGGCAACCGAAGATTGAGCTGGTGGAGTTAGGAATAATAAGGTGACACTGGCAGGGCTGAAAATGGAGATGGATACCGAAGTAACGAAGGCGACTTTGGATATCGGTATATTTATCATGCAAGGTACTGTTGGCTTTAATTTTGTCAAGAAGACACTCTTTGTTGGGAATTGTGAGATAACAGCACAAGTTTAGATAGCCTTGACTCGTGAAAGGAAAACTAACTTCGGAAAACTTACCTTTTGGGCGACCGATGATAAATGTATCGGAATCGTCGGTGGAAAGAATGGTTAGTTTATTGCTGGAATGACTGGTAAGACTGTGAAAGCTTTGTTTGAACTTTGGTAGCCATTTGCGGCGATTTTTCTGTAGGAGCTCCTCGAAGTAGTTCGTGATGATTCTGACGCAGTTTTCGTCATAAGGTATGGGATCGGGAAAACAGACCCAGATAATCTCATCTTCTTCAAGGACGATGGTGGAATTAGCATCAATACTCTGTTCTATGCGGTACTGGAGATCGATAAGGCTAATATATAGGTTGGTGCGGTTAATCTGGAGTTGGAATCGTGGGGTGAACTGGAGACTAGGTAGAGCGTAATTGATTTTGGCTGGGTTAGTGAAGGTTTCGTTAGATAATCGGTAAGTGGCGGTTGTTTCGGGTAAACTTAAAATTGGAGCGTTAAAGGGTATAGGTGAATGGTTGGTCTTGTTAATGGGCATTATGATTCCCTCCTTTTCTTAATAAAACTACGTAGGCTAGCCTGTGAAACAGCTGATTTATAGTCAGATAACTCTAAAGCTTGAAAACTACAGATAGCTTCAGAGACCCTATGTGAAAAAGTTTGACTTTTGTAGATATTAATGTGCTAGGCTACGGATAGCTTTTCTAGAGTACAGTGTATCATTGGGGAGGGAGGGGTGTCAAATGGTTTTCCTTCTTTTTATTTCTTTACTTTCTTTCTTCCTTCCCCCTCCCATACATTATCTTCCTCACGGTGAGATATTACTTCTTCCTCTT
>CARBGY010000012.1:25312-28418 GCA_948945085.1 uncultured Candidatus Saccharibacteria bacterium | reverse complement strand
CAAACACAAGCCATACAACCATTAACTTAGTGCAATATGTTTGTTTATCCTACACTACAACTAAAACTACGATTTTACACTTCCTTCAACTCTACCACAACCTTTTCATGACCACACCGCCAAATATCTTGATAATATCCTTGTTTTTCTTTCAAACAACCTTCCGTACTTACTGCTTCATATGGATCCCCCTGCAGCGCTCGCAACCCGTAATATCTAAACAGTTTATACTCTCCCCAATAACCACTCTCAAATTCTATCGGCACTAATCTTTCCAAAATCGGGAACCTCACCACCGCATCTTCTAATGCCGGCGCTATCCCCACCGTTCCCATCACCGTAATTGATACTTTCTCCGACCAATCATCTAAAACTGTTTTCTCCAAATCCTCAATTGCCGTCTCAATCCGAAAATCCGTATACTCACCTTGTAAAGCCAAAGCATTCCCATACATAAAACTAAAAATCCCAAATTCATAACTCAGCGCTAAAGCAACCACTACAAACCCACCCCAAATTATACTTTGCCAGCCTCGCCAACATTTACTTTTTCCTTCAGCTTTTCGATCCTCAACCACAACCACCCCTAGCATTACCACCATCACCATCACCCCAAACATCGCCCTCGGCTCAAACAGTGGTTGCACCATCAATGGATAAATTCCAAAACAAACTAAACTCATCACTATCAACGTTAAAACCGCCGCTATCCCTGCCTCCCACACTTTTCGCTCCGTCCTCATCACCGCCATCACCACAAAACCCAATACCACTAAACCAATCAATCCCACCCAGATCTTCGGAAAATCCATCAAAATTAACTTATAATACTCTCCCAAATTCCCTATCACCGTAGATAATAACTCTCCAATCCCTGGCAACTCAGTCGCCACATAAGCATTTACTTGTTTCATTAAAAACACCCTAAAAATCACCAAACCACCCACATATCCAATCACCGACCAAACCCCAAATCCCCCAACCTCTTTCACTGGCTCCTTCCGACCCCACATTCGCACCATCACAAGCATTACCAACATCGGCAAAACTCCTAATGCCGCTTGATAAGTCGTGCACGTCACCAAAGTTCCCATCATTACTGCTAAGACATACCATCCCGCCTTCCTTTTTCTAAACAACAATGGTATGATCATCGCCAAAATCGCCACCGCAATATACGGCGCATCAAACTTATAAGATAAACATTCCAGAAAATACGGATTTAAGGCCAATATCGCTACCGCCACAAGCTCCCACCACCGAAATTTCTTCCGACCGTACACAATATATAACAACATTACCCCTGCTATCGCCATAATAAGTGCTGCTAATATTTGCGGCCACGGCGATATATCAGCAACAGTGGTATTTCCATTTACAATCATCGCCAAAAAATTTGATAAGTAGCGGCTAAAATTCCCCCATCCCTTATACCCCTCAACCGTCCGCGCAAGATCATCCATATAACTAAAATTCGCTCTAAGTATCGCAAACATCCCCACCGTAATAATTATCCACAGAATCCCCACCGGCTTCAAAAACGGTTTTACCCAATCCCTAAACTCTTTACCTAACTTCTTCACATCTTCCATTTTCCTCCTTTCATTCACACCATACCACTTCTTTTCCTAAAACTTTTGCTGGCATCGCCCACTCCGCCAACATATCTTCTTGCCCTAAATATATTACCGGCAAAACTCGACTTTTCACTTCTTCCCTCGTCACACAAACTACCTCTCCTTCTGCTGCTCCAATTTTTTCCAACACTTTCCCCGCTTTCTCCCTATATTCCACCGCTAGCACCGTCCTCATACCTACCACGCCAAGCATCACCACCGCTAAACCCAGCCCTACACATACTTCCCATCTCGCATTCCATCCCACCGACCATTCTTTTACAAGAATCATCAAAACCATCACCGCTCCTACATATGCTGGTAACAAAATCCTCAGCGGCGCATCCAACTGTGCCGCAATCACCACATGTACTATCACAAACGCAATCAGCCCTTTGAGTACCATTCTCGTACCCTTTTCTTCCGGCCACCATTTCACCTCATCGCGCCGCGCTAGCCATGCCACAACAGCCACAACCACCAACACACCCAAAACCGGCCCAAAAACCCTAACAAAATTTCTCACTGTGTGCTTTGCTATTTTTACAGCACTTCTCCCTGGCTCTTTCCTTAAATCCTCAAAACTCACATAATCATATTCTTCTGTATATCCACTCTCCAAATACCCCGACACCCCTGGTCCATAGATATACGCAACCCCCATGCCAAGCACCACCCCAATCACTCCTGCAATTCCCCACCTCGGCAACTTCCCAATTACCTCCCTTATCTTTCTTTTTCGCACCATCTCCACCACTACAAAACCCACAACCGTTATCAAAAACGCTATCGGTGTTAAATTCGACGAAAGCCCAAAAACCACCCCAAAACCTAACATTAAAACCACTTTCCACCACTGTTCACGATCATCCTCACCTCTCACCCACTTCAAATACCACCACCCAAACCCCAAACTAATCATCACGATCAAAAGATAGTTATGTATCGCCGAAAAACCCGCGTACAGCACGCGTCCATGTGGTGTCAAAAACATCATTATAAACGCTAATGCCCATAACATTGCCGTTCCCAGTGTCATCCCCGTCCGCTCACCTTTTTTCTTCATTCCCCAACTTTTTCCCACCGCTACTCTCGTCATCAGAACTAACATCCCTACCCCTAACAAAACATCAATCAACCTAAAAATCGTATCAATTCCAAACCTATATTGATAATCAAAAAAGTTAATCACCGCCCATGCATACATATCCGGAATTCGCGCATTATGCAAAAATGCCTCACGCAAATCCTTCCAAACATCCGGCGCCGTCCCCGCTCCCTGAAAAATATCCTCCCCCGACACCGTAATCAAAAAATAGCTCACTATGAAGAAAACTATCGGTAACCCCACCAACAACCCCACCAAAACTTTCTTCCACACATCCCTCGTCATGCTCTAAGTATACCACACTGTAAACACTACCAAAAACAAAATCTCATTCCTGCACCATTTAGCCACCACTTGTGCCTATACAGTACTATAACGTAGC
>CARBGY010000012.1:0-25212 GCA_948945085.1 uncultured Candidatus Saccharibacteria bacterium | reverse complement strand
TCAGGGGCCTGTCCGAGGCGATCCTTCGCCGAGTTCATCAAAAACAGCAGGCGGCCATTTCGCTCTTCTAACACAATACGTCCTTAACCCAAATATGTAGCTCAGGGGCCTGTCCGAGGCGATCCTTCGCCGAGTTCATCAAAAACAGCAGGCGGCTTTTTAGCTGCTTGGTCTAACCCCATATACTTTAACCCTAAAATCATTCAAACACCACTTCTGTGCTATAATATATAGCACGAGGGCGTAGCTCAGGGGTTAGAGCAGGCGGCTCATAACCGCTTGGTCGTTGGTTCGAACCCAACCGCCCTCACCAACAAAAATCCCATCCCAGCTTAGGTTATTGACCTTAAGCTCTTTTTATTACCTTAACTACCTCACTTTCAACCAGTAAAACCTCTCCACATTCCCTCCCCGCTTCCCTGCTACCTCATTATCACGCTTTTTTACCACCAAAAATCCATTCCTCATCAGCCACCCTTCAAACCCCTTAATAATCTCTCGACGCATTCGCTCATTTTTGACCACACCGTTCACCAACTGATCCGGATATGCCTCAAACTGTGGCTTCAACATCACCAAATAATCCACATCTTTCGGCACAATTTTTTTCGCATGTTCTAAAATTCGCCTCAAACTTATAAAACTCACATCCGCCACCACCGTCTCCACCCCAGTCAAGTCAACATGTACAGCCTTTAATGTCGTAGCCTGCTCCGAAACCACATTGATCCCTAAAAAATCCGTTTTTTCATATAGCTCCACCCGATCATCAAACCTAAGCGGCGCTTTCATCTGCTTCGTCCCCTTTTCCACCGCAATCACCAGCTTCGCCCCCATCCGCAGCGCCAACTCTGTAAACCCGCCCGTCGACGAACCAATATCAAGCACTGTCTTCCCCCTAAAATCATAAGAAAATGCCTCCGCCGCTCCCTTCAGCTTCAGCTCCGCTCGACCAACTATCTCAGAATACATCTTCATACCCTCATTATATCACCCCCAAACTTTTTTAAAGCGGCGACAAACCCTTGACCTAGCCCCTTATTTGTGCGAAAATGGAATTGTTTATGGTTTTATTGATGCTTGCGTTTGCAAGCATCAATTTCAGTCTTTTCACTACACTTTTTAACAAAACTGATTTTCATCTTCGCTTCTGTCTCCAAACGTAAGAACAAAAATTCTACTACCATAGCAACCTCCTTTCCCCATTTTTGATGTTACTAAATAGACTAGGCTGCCGCCTACAACCAACCTACCATAAACCAACGGAATTTATCAAGCAATAGCACAATAAAACTTTTAAAAAGCGGCCCTCCTGGACCGCTTTACCTATATCTACCACAAAAAAGGTGTTCTCTCCTTCCACAAATCCACTCACTACCAAGTAAACCTTTTTCGCCTCCTTCCTTATTAAGTTTCTTTGAATCTTACCATCAACAACCAAGCCCAATCCTCTCATGGACTCACCATAATGCTAGCACACATTTAAATTTCTGTCAAGTAAATCCAAACTCACCTATCCGCTAACCATCAACCTAACAGCGATATAATCTGTGCCCCATTTTCCTCAAACGACTTCTTCACGTCTTTTCGTTTCAGCCAATCAAAATCCTTCGTTTTCCCAACATAACCAACCTTCTTCCGAACACATCCCCAGCCTCCAAAAGCGACCCGCAGGTCGCCTTTGCTTACTTCTGTCTCTCTCTGTACGCGTAACTCTCAGTATCCACGCTTACTACATCCCCCTCTTTAATAAACGCTGGCACTTTTATCACCACTCCCGTCTCAAGTGTTGCATCCTTTTGCACCGAGCTCGTAGTATCACCCTTCACAGCGTTCTCCGTATAAGTAACCTTTAGCCAAATATTCTTCGGCAAAACCAGGTTAATCGGTGTTCCATTATAAAACTGAATCTCCATCTCATCCCCATCACGCATAAAATCTTTCGAGTCACCTACCATCTCCGCCGTCAATTCATATTGCTCAAAAGTCTCCGGGTCCATAAAATAGAACTTCTCGTCATCTCGGTACAAGTACTGCACTTTCTTCGTCGTCACTTCCGCCGGCTCAATCTTTTCCTGACCCTTAAAAGTCTTCGGCAAAAGCGCCCCAGTGATCAAATTCTTCACCTTTACGTTCACAATCGATCCACCACGCCCCATCACCTTCTGTGAATACTCAATCACTTTATATGGCTGTCCATCTAGCGTAATTAGTACATTTTTCTTCAGATCCGTTGGTCCGTACATTAATCTCCCTTTCTTTCCACTTAATTACCCTAATTATAACATACTTCCCAGAAAATACTACTCTGTCACTTCAATCTCAATCGCCCCCACTCCGCCATCAACATCCACCACCGTTACTCCGTTTCCCCAAGTCGAATCATCCCCCATACTCTCGCCATTCAAAGTTATTGCGCCAATTCCCTTATCCATCCGAATCTTATAATCATCCGCGCTACCAACGAGCTCCATCTCAAGCTTTCCCACTCCCGCGTCAATCTCATTTTTACCCGTCAGCTTCGCCTCAAGTTCCACTTTTCCTACCCCCATATCAAGATCCAAATTCGCCAACGTTGCCCCTTTTATCGCTAACAATCCCGCACCCCCACTCACCGTCATTCTCCTTGTCGCCACAACCTTACTAAGCTCTGTCCTCCCTGCCCCGAGTCCAAGATTTATCTCCTCCGCCTTAATTCCATCTATCCTCAACTGTCCCGCCCCAGCACTCACATATAATTCCCTCACTTTACCTTCCGGAATCGTAACCGTCATCTTCCCCTTGCGACTACCCCAATCCCGCCAAAAACTAAATGCCTTTTCTTGCAAATATACAATATCACCACTCCTTCTCGCCTCAATAATCTCACTATCCGCTCTCACCTCAAACTTCTCACCGCTTTTTATCTCAACGCTTGTCGTTTTTAAGTCTAAGTTTAAAACTTTCACCTCCCCCTCAATTTCACCAATCGAAATCACCTCTGTCCATTCTGGAATATCCGCCATACTACCATTATCAGTTACATAGCTAAAGAACATTCCCGCCCCTACAAATGCCGAAAATACTCCGCAAACAATCAACAATGCTAAAGCCAACGCTAAATACTTAATAACTTTCTGCACCCCAAACATTACTTGATCTCCACCCCACCAAAGATATTTGTCGTATCAATATACAAAGTCTTCTTCGTTTCATCTAACGCTCGGTCGCTATATTCGTTTGACACACCACCAAACAATGACGTCGAAATCACTTGTACATTCACATCTTTCGGCGCGTAAATCGTCACACCACCAAAAATCCCGCTCGCCTTCACAAATACATCCTCTTCCAAAATCGCATCCCTTAAATCACATTTAATTCCACCGAATACTGCTTCAAGTCTACAACCTGTAAACTTTTGACCCGCAAAATTCAACTTCTGACCACTAAAAGTTGCCCAATACTCCTTTTCTCCCGACTTTCCTTGTAGCTTTTTCATCTCCTTCTTGACCTTCCCTGCCCACAAGTCTTTAAACATAATTGAAAGTCCAATCATTACCAATATCGCTGGCGGCAACAACTTCCAAAGCATCCTAAAACTAATCATGTTTTGACATGCTAGCAATAAGCACACCCCGATCACGAGTCCAATCGCGTCCGCACCCTTATCATCATTCCCAATCAACCCAATCAAACACGGCACGATAATAAACAACGTCCACCACCCTGGGAAAAAGAAATTAATGTCTGCAATCCCAAGCGCATTAATTCCCAACGCTACCCCTAACAATACTAGCACCAACCCCCATAATCCGTTACTAACTTTTTTCATAAAAACTCCAAAATAATATTAACTTATCTATCATTATATCACTTAATACCCCCCCCCAAGTCAATACTTTTCTTCATCATATTCAAGACCCCAATTTCTTGAACAAACTCCCCCTGTCACAAAAATATACTTCGTATTTTTCGATTTTATATTTTCTACTTTTTTATCTTTTACCATTGGGCACCTCCTCAATTTATTATTTCGCCCACACTTCCTACATTCATCATACCATAAGCCTCTTCCATAAAAAACTCTCAAATAACAAAATATCTAGCAGTCCCACCATACTGCATTTCGAAATAAAAAATACCCCATATTACACATTTTCATAAAAATACTATTTCCACGGACTCTTCCATCCTCAGCAAAATATGCTATAATTACACAAATGGAAGTGTGTCCGAGTGGTTTAAGGAGCACGCTTGGAAAGCGTGTGAGCGGGCAACCGTTCCGGAGGTTCGAATCCTCTCGCTTCCGCCAATCATAAAAAGAAGCCCTCTGGGCTTATTTTTATGATTAATTTAATCCAAGAGAAGATAAGAACCGCAGCGCGTCAGCGCTAGGTTCGTAGGCGGTAGTTTTCGAGAGAAACAAAAATGCTTGCATTTTTACTTCCGAGAAAACGCCCCACCGCCAGATTTTGCGAAGCAAAAGATGGAATCCTCTCGCTTCCGCCATGCAAAAATACGCAATTTAATACGTAAATCTTGACTTTTTAAGAAATCTGTGCTACAATAAAAAGATACACGCTACCAAGTTCTTTAATATCAACAAGGAGGATCTTTCTATGAAAATTCAGGAAATCACAAGCCTCGAGCAGCTCGACAACTATCTTGGCACCTGTAAAGCTATCCCAATCGGCGTACCCACAGATGGCAACGGCTTCTACAAGCTCATGTGCCAAACCTTCAAATACCCGAATGGTGGAATCAAGCCACGTGAGTATATCGACAAAAACCCTGCCACTATCATGGTACCAGAAGATCCTGATGGCAACTTCATCATGGTTATTCAGCCAGCAGGCCTGACCAGTGAACGTTCGCTCATCGAATTCCCTGCCGGATATGCTAAGCCTCACGAAGATAGTAAAACCACCGGCATCCGCGAAATGCTGGAAGAAACCGGCTTGACTACCAGCCTGAAACACATTACCTATCTTGGCAATCATTATCAGGATCCAGGTTCAATCCGCCAGCCCGTACACGCTTATCTGGCTGAGTATTGCATCCAGCACCACCGACCCAAACCCGATGACGGCGAATACATCCAGCTATACAAAGTCAGTAAACTTATGTTCTTTAACATGCTGCGTCATGGATACATCAAAGATGCCAATACTTTTATTGCTGGCATTTTGGCTCTTTTCCAACTTGGAATTTTAAGTGAGTAGTGTGCCTTACAAAACCGCGACAAGTACGTCGCGGTTTTTCTCTAGTTCAAAAGGCCCCGCCTACGCGGAGCCTATTACCTAAATAATTTTCATGCAAACTCACAACTCAACTTTCACTAAGCCAAGTCGCTCGTCTCTCCTTCATGTCTCCTAAAAGTCCTTGCAGCTGCTCACCAAACTCTACATCCTCTGGATCATAATAGCTTCTTATTGCGATTAGCCAACACATACACAGCTCCCAATCCAAAGTATTCATCCAACACTGCTCCCCATTAAAGGATCTGCCCAACAAATGTCGTCGCGCCACCCCAAGCACCAACTTCGGTTCATCTGCCAGCAAACGTATTTCTTTCGGAAAAGAGCGCTCATCGATAAACTTCACGTTCGCCGGCAAAGCGTTGTGCAAAAATTCCATCATCCTTTCTGCCGCCTCACGATTGCCACCCATATAGACCATCTCGTTCTCCACAAAATCCCACACATCAATCACTGCCTTCAATCCTTCCACACAGTCTGGATACAAAGTCGAACACATCTCCAGTTCTCCGCGATGCTGTTCAATCTCCTCGGCCGTCACTTTCATAACCAATCGCTCAATCTCCACGCTCAGCCATTCCGACTTACATTTTCCACAACTAATCAGCCCCAAAGCCTCCTCAACTCGTCTTGGTTTTAAGGCCACAAGTCTGTGATACTTCCATAATTCCCTCCCTTCATCTTCACTTAGGTACGGAATCATAAATAAGATCAAATTATCTATATCATCTTTTTCTCCCCCATAAAACTTATTCTTCAGATTATAAAGCAGCTCACTATAAAGTTCTTGCCTTATTTTTGAGCGACAACGCACTGCTGACTTAAAATCATCATTATATAACATACGTGTAACGCCATAGTCAAATGAGTAATAAGTGTGTTTCCACACTTCCGCATCTCTCGATACCGATGCCGACCGCAACAAATCTCTCAAATACAAAATCCTCAGCCCATCACTGTCATCGTCGCACAGCCAATGTCTAAGCATCACCGCCGCACTCGGCTCATCGTTTAAGTTCCGATAAAGCGCAAATATCTCCTCCGAAATCTTAATTGGCCCATCTTCAGGAAACATTTTTTTAAAGTTCATTTGGTCCCTCCATTCAATATTTTTACATATTGCCAACAGTTACACTACTATCATATCAAAATTTTTATAAAAATCAACTTAAACTCATTCCTGCCTCATTAACTCAGCATGTTATAATCAAACTATGAATCCCGAAAACCATTTCTCATCTTCAGAAACCTCCTCTACTTCGTGGGATGATCTCCAAAATATCAAATTTTCCGGCGAACAACCTAAAAATCCTAACCCAAATTCTGACGCTAAAACCATCGAAAAATCATCAATCATCACCACTAGCCCTAATCGTACCTGTAACTGGTATCTACGCGAAATTGAAAATCTTGGACATCTGGAAAACCTAAAATCATTCATAGCCGACGCCACGTCACGCACCTACGAAGACCTTAACTCCCCTCAAAAACTTGACGATTTTTGTACATCTTACAATTCCAAAATCATCCCGCTTCTCACTCATGAAGCAAAATCCACTATTAAACACTACTCTGGTCTCGGCTATAAAGCCATCAACCAAGTCGCTCGTGGTTTCTGGGATTATGAAATTCTCGGCCGCCAAACTCCTGAAAAACTCGCCCAAGCCCAACAGGACATCAAAAATCTCAGCCAAATCATCACTTCCCTACCCCCACTCAACACCAATCTCACCACCTATCGCGGCACCAATCTTGATACTTTTCGTGGCTATCAAATCGAAAACCTCTCCGAACTCAAAAATCTCGAACACAACTTTTTCCTCGAAACCGGTTTTACCAGTACATCCCTCTCCCGCGATGCTAATTTCGCCAATCATCAATTCGGCGATCCTCTCCGCAAACCCTGCAACATCGAAATCAAGTATCTTCTCACTAGCGAAAACGACAACTGCGTCGGTTTGCTTTCTGACGACTTAAGCTATAGTAAAAACGAACACGAAATCCTCTTCAATCGCGACAACCTCTCTTACATCTCTAAAGTTCAAATCGACCAAGATCATAACCGCGCCTTCCTCGAAATGCTTCTTTTACCAGTCCACATCTACGACCCAGCCCACCCCTAGTCCACCTTTACTTCTTCACCACTTTCTTCGTTACATCAAACTTTTCCATATACCACCCCATCATTAATCGCGTTTGTGAATAAAACGCCGCCGCACTTTGATAGACAATTGCTATCACTGGCGAAAGTATCCATTGTACCACCATCAAAAAGGTCTTATTCTTCTTATATTTTTCCGGTCTCGGTGGCAACATCTTTAACGATGTCACAACCGTCACGATTAGTCCCACCGCCGCCAACGTCTGAATCCAACCTACAACTCTCGGCAAATTAAACGCTACCGCACCCCGCGCCCCCAAATTCAAAAGCATCGGCACCCATCCCCCAAATGCCACAATCGGCGCCATAATCGCCAACGTTACATGCCCGTCCAAAAGCCTAATAAACTTCGGCAGCAATATCCAAAACGGAATTTTACGTTTCTTTTTATTAAACAAGTAGCTCCCTACATAAGCCACATCACTCGCTCCATAATCCCACCGCCTTAACTGAATAAACTGCGCCTTCAATGTCTCTCCCAAAGTATCTCCAATCACCGCATCCTGATAAATTGGCACCCGAATTGGCACCACCGAATATTTACCCTCAAAATAAAACAACGAGCGCCAATATTGATGCCCATCCTCCACAATCGTTCTTGTACTCCAAAAATCCATCCCCTCCAGCGCCGCCAACGGCTGCGAATGCGACGCAAAATTCTTTAAAATATGTGGCCGCATCGTCGAAATCACGTTAAAAAACGAGTTCGACATCGCAATCACCCTCATCGGCGCCGACGCTTCCCAAATATTATTCGTAAATAACGAAACCGGCTGATAACTATAATGTTGTCGATCCGGTCTCACAATAAATTCATATGCTACATAATCTAAATAACTTCTATACATTCTATTATCACTATCTAGCGAAGTTACAATCACATTCTCCTTTGATATCCGCTTCTTTTCAACATATTTTGCTAACTCTTTACCCGCAAAAGTCAGATTTGGTCCCTTTCCTACAATTTCACCCTTCATTCCTTCTGGATGTTTAACCAAAATAAAATCCCGAAACACCCCCTGAAATTTCTCCTTTAAAATTTTCGCATTTTGTTCCATCACTTCTCCCCCCCGTTCCTCATACCCTAAAACAAAAATAATCCGTTCATTCGGAAAAGTCGTATCACGCACTGCCTCCACCGAAGGCACCAAAGTCTCCAAACCTTCATTATAAGCTACCATAATCACCGCATGATAAACATTCTGCGGTTTCGGTTCGCTTTTTCCTTCCACTACCGACAATATCCGCAAATTTTGAACGTGTTCATCAAACCCATAACTACTTTCGCTTCGCCCGTGCAATCGCTCATAAGCCTCATGTGGATTCTCCAAATCTTCTAATCGCTTTCGCCAATCTACTCGTTCCGCTCGCTTAACTACCTCATAACCCTGTATCGTTCGAAATGCCGTAGCTACCGCTTTCACAAAAGTTGTCGCCACAATCACCAAAAGATAAATTGAACCAAGCACCGGACTAATCCACGATAGCACAAAAAGCGCAATTACTGCCACATAACTTAAAAAACCCGGCAAAATCTCAAAAAACCGATACAACTTTGTCCGCCGCCCCCGCGGAATTTCCAAATCCTTCATTTACCATTCCCCCGCCAATCTTAGCATTACCGCCACCGCCCCCACAATCAACACCATTGTGCCTACCACAACCATCATCGCCGCATCTCGTCCATATTTTCTATAAACTCTTAAAGCGATAAAATTATGTACCACTCCAAAAATCACTGCAAGCGCCGGAAACGCCAACATATTCATCCAGCTATCGCGACGATACCCTCCACTCAAGCCTGCAATCTCTCCATAAACATCACCATACCCCACAATCACCACCGTATTCTGCGGTCTAAGCATCGTTAAAGAAAAAATCAAAAACACCACGCTCATTACTAAAAGCGCGATCATCGCAATCATTAATCCCCTCTGTTTCCGCGAAACCTCGCGCCAAGTCGACTTAAAGTTCAACTTTTTCTCTCTAGGCGACTTCTCAATTTCCTCTTTTGCTTTTGTCTTCACCATTCCTCTAATTATAATCTATAACCGCCCAAAGCACAAGTTCCGCCATCAATCATCCAATATATAACGTCTTATAAAAGCTTATGTTTATAACAGGTCTAGTCAAAATTGTCAATCTATTATAAAATACCCTTAAAGGAGCTATATGGGTAAGAAAACAGACGAACATCTAAGTTGGGACGAATACTTTATGGGCATAGCCGTTCTTACCGCCATGCGCAGTAAGGATCCCAACACTAAAGTCGGCGCTTGCATTGTCGCCGACGATAATCGTGTTCTCTCAATTGGTTACAACGGCGCACCTAACGGTTTTCCCGATAGTTTAATGCCCTGGGATGTCCGCGAAGCAAAAAACCACTATGACACTAAATATCCCTATATTTGCCACAGTGAACTCAATGCTATCCTCAACTATCGCGGCAACCCCCAAGATTTGCAAAGCGCCCGCATTTACGTCCATTTCTTCCCTTGCGTCGAATGCACCAAAGCCATTATTCAGGCTGGCATTAAAGAGGTAATCTATCTCCATGATTTCGACCACTCGAGTTATGGTGTCGAACAAAATGCCTCCATCCGCATGTTTGAAGTATGCGGTGTTAAATATCGCAAGTTTAAACCAGCTAACAGAAAGGAGATTGTCCTTCAGCTCGAGGACTAACACTTTATGAAAAAACTAGTTATTGCAGGAAGCTCAAAACTACAAGAACGTGCCGCCTACTGGCGAGGATACTTCGAAGGACGAGGATACGAAGTTATCGATTTTCCAAATGTTGTCTCTGAAGACGGCGATTATGCCGAAAACCTCACTGATATCTACGTTTCCTTCTACCAAAACCTCGATCGCACCGACGTCTTCTTTCTCATGAACGAAGACAAAAACAACATCGGTGGCTACATCGGCCCCAGCGCCATCGCCGAACTTACTTATGTCGTCATCGGCAATCTAAACCGTGGCAAAAAAGTCGAAATTAACTTATTACAAATGCCTTCCGAAGAACAAGCTTGTTACGAAGAAGTTAAATTCTGGCTCAATCAAGGCTGGATTAATATTTACGATCGTCCAACCGGCAAAAAAGCCACCATCCCAGTCCCAGACATCAAAATCGAATCCGACGAAATCGAAAGCGAAAAAGACGACGACTTAACCGACGAAACTTCTATCTCTCCAGTTATCGAACCACTACCAGTCGCTGCTCCAGTCCACTCTACAGGATTCTTCAAAAAATCTCTTCACAATCCCGAAAAAACCATCAACCTCCTCACCTGCAAAAAACGCTACCTTAAAAATCTCACACCCGCCATACGTGAATATCTAAATGTTCTCTGCCCAGAATTTCCAGCTTGGTTGCTAAAATACATCGCTGCCCCCGAAGTGCAACGCCTAAATGGTGTTAGCATGATTAATGGTGTCGAGTACAGCAACCTCTACAACTTCCCTAATTATAATTCCGTCTTCGCCCACAGCATCGGTGTGGCCCTCATCATCTGGCGTTTTACGCACGACAAAAAACAAACTCTTGCTGGACTTTTCCACGACATCGCCGCCCCTGCTTTTAAACATACTATTGATTTCATGAACGGCGATTCCGAAAAACAAGAATCGACCGAAGAACGCACTGGTCAAATCATTCGTAACTCCCGCGCCATCATGCGCCAACTTAAACGCGACGAAATCCTTGCTGGCGAAGTTTCCGATTACCATCTTTTCCCAATTGCCGACAACGATACTCCCGGACTTGCCGCCGATCGCCTCGAGTACACTTTCTCAAACGGACTTTTCCTCTACGATACTTGGGATCTTCCTACTATTAAACGTTTTTCTGACAACCTTGTCATCCTCAAAAACGAACACGACATCGACGAAATCGGTTTTCGCGACCTTAGCATCTGTAAAGAATTTATGCAACTTTCTTTGCCTCTCTTTTCTCACTACCATAGCGACAAAGCTCGCGCTACGATGCAATTCCTCGCCGACATCATTAAGTCTATGGAACTGCGCGACTACTTAACCATCGATGATCTCTACGCCATGAGCGAACGCGAAGTTATTGATTGGATTCTCAGCTGCGGCGACAAAACTCTCAGCACCGCCTTCCGCGAGTTCCAACGAGCCACTAGCGTTTACAGTAGCAGCACCATCAAAAAAGACCGCTATTGTACTGACGTTAAAACTAAAATCCGCTATACTATCCCGCTCGTTCAAGGTGACGACGAAACTGGTGCAACCCGTATTACTGATCTCTCAAAACAAGTTGACCGCAACATCAAAAAATTCCTCGAAGCAAAACTTCCTAAATACGTTGGTTTCGATTTCGAATTTACACCTTACACTGAATAAACCAATCCATGCCTACCCAAGCTCACCCTCACACCAAAACCAAATCAACAACTTCTTCATATGCCAGCCAAGTTTATCACCTACTTACTCTTATTCCTCGCGGTAAAGTTGTAACCTATGGTCAAATTGCCACCATGCTCGGTAATCCCCACCTTGCTCGCGTCGTTGGCAATATTCTACATCATAATCCTAGCGCCGACCGCTACCCTTGTTATAAAGTTGTCAATTCTTCTGGTCGCCTTGCCCCCAACTTTGCTTTTGGTGGCACCGATGTTCAACGTCAACTACTCGAAGCCGAAGGTATTAAAGTCATCAATAATCACGTCAATCTCAAAAACTACCGTTTTCATTACGATACAAGCAAAGCCTCACACTATAGCAAATAGCTCGAACGAGATTCATATAACTTCTCATAATAACATAATCACTTCTACCAGATATGATATAATCATAATAAATTTCAAAAATAAACAGGAAGAACACCATGTGCACCGCCGTAACTTATCAAACTAAAAATCACTACTTTGGTCGCAATCTTGATTACGACATTGTCTACGGAGAAAACATCACAATCACCCCACGACAATACCCACTACGCTTCCGTCACATGCCACAAATTAACTCTCACTACGCCATCATCGGCGTTGCTTATGTTACTAACGACCCAAATGGCCTCCAATACCCTCTCTACTATGACGGTATCAACGAAAAAGGGCTTGGCATGGCCGGGCTCAACTTCCCAGGCAATGCCGTTTTTCATCCCATAGCCGAAAACCGTGACAACATCGCACAGTTTGAACTAATTCCTTGGATACTTGGGCAATGCTCAAACGTCGAAGAAGTTAAAACGCTCATTCCTAAAATGAATTTCGTTAACACTCCATTTAGCCCCGAACTCCCTCCTGCCGAACTTCATTGGATTATTTCCGACTCCAACTCTTGCATCGTTGTTGAAGCAACCGCTAGTGGTGTTCATATCTACGATAATCCTACTGGTGTACTTACTAATAACCCTCCTTTTAATGAACAACTCTTTAATCTCAATAACTACCGTCATTTATCTACCGCCATCACTCCAAATACTTTTGCGCCAGATCTGAATCTAGTTGAATATAGTCGTGGCATGGGCGGACTTGGTCTCCCTGGCGACCTTAGCTCGCAATCCCGCTTCGTTAAAGCCGTTTTTACTCGTGCCCATTCCCTCTCGCAAGACGACGAAATGAGTAGCGTTAGCCAATTCTTCCACATCTTACACTCCGTCGATCAGCAACGTGGTCTCTGCGATCTTGGCAACAACCGTTTCGAACTTACAATTTATTCTTCCTGCTATAATCTTGAAGAAGGAATTTGCTATTACACTTGTTACGACAATCACCAAATCAGCTCCGTCAAACTCCACAATACTAATCTAGGCAGCGACACACTCGCTACTTATCCTTTTATCAACACTGAACAAATCAATTATCAAAATTAACTTCTATTCTATCATTAGATTCCCCATCACTCCAAACTCCCATCCCACTGATATATTTGCACGTATCCGCTACGGACGAGAAATACATCCTCCATTAGGTCAACCAAAAACTCACGAATCCCACAATTCGTGAGTTTTAATTCTAACTGGAGCCGTTGACTGGGATCGAACCAGCGACCTGCTCGTTACGAATGAGCTGCTCTACCAACTGAGCTACAACGGCATAATGCCATTATATCATATAATTAACCTCAACTCCCCACTTTCACCCCTTTTTATCTCTCCCGACTCATATATACATATATATTATTAGTATGCTAGACAGCGGATGGGGTGAGCATGCCAGGAATCTAACGGACCACTTGATGGGGTACTATAGTTTTAATCAAAATGATAGTAATAGGAATAAACAATGGCTGGATCGAATTTAGTACGTTCAGTAGTATTGGAGCGCACATAACCAAAACGTCCAGCGTAACGTAGAGACCGATAAGTTAACAAGATATATCCGCTACGGACGTACATTTGTGTACAAATGTACTAGTTACACGAGTGTACGGATGCATGAGCGCCACCGTCTTACTGATCATTAAAGGTACGAGTGCTGATAACTACTTAAACAACACCGCAGCCAGTCCCTTATACTATGTACGCGGCGGGGGCATCTATCTAGATACTGGCTCATTAAGGAACGCGGGCCTCAATAACTACTACTGGTCAGCTACTACTTATCCTAATGCTACGTACGCATACTACCTCTATTTCCATAGTACTAACGTCTACCCGTCGTACTACTACGATCGCTTCGTCGGTTTCTCGGTGCGCGGCGGGGACGTCGATCTAGATACTGGTGCATTGAGGTACGCGGGCATCGATAGCTTCTACTGGTCAGCTACTACTTATCCTAGTGCTACGTACGCGTACCTCCTCGATTTCAATAGTACTAACGTCGGCCCGTCGTACTACAACGCTCGATTCTACGGTTTCTCGGTGAGCTGCATCGTCTTTTTCTTCCCATTCTTTCTCTTTCTTCTTTCTTCTTTCTTCTTTTTCTTACTTCTTACTTCTCCCTTCTCCCTCCCATACATTATCTGACGAACTAACCTTCATCGGGCTGGACCGTCTTCGATTCTTTAGATGAGAAGCGGTCCACCGTGAGAAAGATAATGTATGGGAGGGAGAAGGGGGAAAGAAAGTAGATCCACCTCAAAAAAAGACACCCCTTCCGGAGTGTCTTTACGAGCAAAACTACTTCTATTCAATTTCATCAAGATGACGTATAAACACAATATCATCAAGAATACCAACTACAGCTGCAGCAATCATTACCCAACCGACAACCGCCAAAACCGCATTCACGCTAATCACCATATAAATACCTAGGGCCAGCATCACCATCGAAAGAATCAACACATAAAACCACTCTTTCACACCGGCTGTGTGCATTTTAATCGCTGTATTCATCCTCACAAGCGCCCCGTAAATCATCCAAGCACCAACCACGATACCGATCACCTTTCCGAGTTGCTCCCATAATACTACCGCAATCACCCCAAACACCAGCGCAATAATCCCATACAGAAGATCATTATTGTAAAAATCATATTTCCCATGCACGGCAAAGTAATTAATAATCTTGTAAACACCTTTAATCATCAAGAAGATACCGACAACATAGAAAATCAATTTCAAAATCCCATCCGGGTTAATCAACAAAAGCACACCAAGAACACCAACTACTAGCGATTCTAAAACCGCCAACCAGCTCGCTCCCTTCATACGCTTCAAAATCGGATCCTCCATCTTTCGCGTACTTTTTCTCGTTGCCGATTTGGCTGAACTTGATGTTGTAGTTTTCTTCGTCGTCTTCTTCGACGTAGACTTTGTCACCATTTTGCCTCCTAATTTTCGCGCCCAAAAGACGCCTATTGATTTACACCTATTATACTATACTTCCATGCAAAATAAACATAATTTCTTTCCCAGTTACCTGACTACAATCGCCCTTCGCCCCGTTTCATTATAAAGTCCCTCAACCAGCTCCTTTGATAAGTCATACGTCCTACCCCCATCTGCTTGTGTCCAGGGATCCGTCACTCGCTGCGAACCTGTTTCCGTATTATAGCCAGTTAGTAACATCACATGTAAATTTAGCGGCGCCCCTTCTGCCCAACCTTTCACCGGATTAAATAACCACGTCAGATAAATAATTACTGGGTTACCAGCCTCCACCTCCCTATCCAGCTCATCCAAACTCGCTCCCGTCACTTCTACAATTTCCATATTTCCCGAGCTCTCCTTCCCAAACTTCACTAATGGCGCCGGCGCAATCCAATGTGCCGCCGTTTTAGGTTCTAAATCATAAACTGAATACGTAAAACCCTGAAACGGATCCGTACTTTTTGGCATCATCTCCACATAAGTTGCTAAATCCATCCCCGCAAGATACCCTTTATACTGAAGCGCCATCAGCATCGATGCTGCTTCGCATCCATTATAAATCTTCGATTCTGTCTGACTATGATACGGCACCTCAAATCCTACCCAAGCCGCCGCAATCTCCCGTTCCCGTTGTTTGCGCAATTCCTCCGCCCTCAACCACGCCTCGTAAGCCCTCCGCCGTGCCTCCTCTGCCTCAATTTCTCGTTGTTTTAAGACTACTTCAATCTTTTCAAAATCGCCACTCAACTCACTTGCAATTTCCTTCTGCGGTAAACTTTCCGCCCGTGTCTTAATCGTATTCAACTCATCTCTCACCAAATTTCCTCTCACCACCGTACGCGCCTCATCAGTAAACATCTCTCGAACCTCCCGTCTTACGTCATCTATCGCTTGCTTTTGCATCTCCAACTTCTTAAGCACATTTTTCAACTCATTCCGATATCCTTCACGCATTTTTTCCATCGTTTTTCGCGCATCTGCTAACTGTTCTGAAGTTACCTCTAGCTTTAAATTTCCTTCTTCCATCATCATCTCAAGCTTAATTTTCAAAAGCGCATATTCCTTCGCTCGCTCTAGTTTCTCAAGTTTTTCCTCTTTCCATTCCGCATATTCCTCCCGCTTCAACTGTCGTACTATGTTCTCCATCCTCTCAATCTCCGCCACTGTCGCCCGCTCACTTGGTACTTCCGCCGCCACATCTACAAAAATTTTTCCAAGTCCATTCTCCACGTCTGATACAATTCCTTCTTGCACAGCCTTCGCCCTCATTTCTCCCACAAGCAAATACCCCACTACTGCACCTACTAACACCAACACAATCGCTACTCCACATGTTATCCACCGTTTCCGATTTTGCTTCTTTAACTTCACTAACCCCTCTGCCAGCTTTTCTTCAAAATCATTCCCCTCATTGTCTTTTCCAGCCACCTCCTTCTTCTCCATCTTCCCTCAATTATATCATCATCCCACCACTTTCCTATTTAATCATAAGTTATATCGGGACTTATTATGTATATGTTTATAATTAAACCAAAATTATAGGTAAAACACTTAATGGAAGAAGGGAACACTAATACTCAATCGATTTCCAACCCACTCACCTCAGTTACTCCATCTTCTGACCAGCCCACAATACCTTAACCCAGAAATCTTCTTCAATTGACCATAACCTGCCATCCTCATCGGTCGCGAGTTTATCTTCCATCCACTACCCACACAACAAAAAATAAGCCACAAAGGCCTCTATGATTGGTGCGGGTATGGGGAGTCGGACCCCAATCTCATCCTTGGGAAGGATACATAATAGCCGCTATACGATACCCGCATCCTGATCTTATTATATCACACTGCCTAATAACTTACTACCCCGTCAGCCCCTAACTCAATATATTCCTTCACCATATCATCTTCATAAAGCTTCAAAATCATCAAATCAAACTCAGTAAATGTAATTTTGATTGAAGCATAATTCACCTGCGAATCAGTCTTTTCATTTAACTTCACATAATAATACCCGTCCCCATTATTCGACAAAAACTTCTCGCTAATCTGTCCAGCCTCAAGCGTCATCGCCTTCGTCGATCGCCCACCATCCACATTCATATTATCAATTAACGCTCCAGTTTCCTCATACTGCACCCGCTCACCAAGCTCCGCCGCTACCTCCAAAAAATCCCCATTCTTCTCACTTAACAATCTTTCAACCTCCGTCGCTGTTTCCGTCGCTGTTTTATCAACCGCCTGCGCCACCTTCACTTTCATCAAGTTAAGGTACAGCATCCGTCGATACTCTGATTTACTCATTCCGAAGTTATCACTCAAAATCTTCAAAAAACTCTCCTCGCTCCGTTCTATACCGCCAACTTTCCGATGTTCATCAAACGCCCGATCAACTTCCTCATTCGTCACCGTAATCCCCATTTCCTTGCCCAGTTTCAACGCATACGTGTACGTCACCGCCGCCAACATCGCCGCCTGTTTGTAACCTTCGCGCACAATATCCGCATCATCCCCAGTACCGAGCTGGCCGCCCTGCTGTTCCGACGTCTCAAGGTTACTACGATAAATCATCAAATAGTCGCTATACCGCACCTTTTCTCCTGCTACCTCAGCCACCGGCACTGGAATCACCTGTGTCACTCGGTAAATCATATCCCCCGTATCCTGTATCTTATACAACATAAACCATCCCGCCACCACCATCAAAATAATCGCCGCAATCGCCACCAAAATCGTATTGATAATTAGCTTGTGCTTTGCATATTGCATCGGGTACTTAAACTTCCGCCCTTGCGCCAAAACCTCCTCGCGTCTCTCCGCAACCTTTTCACGCTCTGTCTTCGGCTTTTCTTTAAAAAATCCCATTCTCTACCTCAAACTCCCCAAGTTATCATCATCTTCATACGAATAATCATTACTTCCATTATACCAAAGCTTCTCGCTTTTGCCAAACTCGTACATCATACTCCCCCATCAACCACTCCAGAATACTAAGATTTTAATCAAGCTCAAGCAAAACTTATTTGTTAGTATAAATTTGAGACTAAAATTGAGTTATTTTTTGAATCGAGAGATTGAAGCGCGTCTTTTGGACGAGCGAAACTAACCACTGTAGTGTATTCTTCCACCAGACATCCCAGAATGACAAGATTTTAAGCGAAGTCAAGCGAAACGCGTCTCCTAGACGAGTGAGCGCAAACTGAACTTAAAAGATGTCATTTTGGGATGTCTGGTGACTCGGGTGCGAGTCGAACGCACAACCTCTTCCTTAGGACGGAATTGCTCTATCCATTGAGCTACCGAGCCATACCTCCATTATACCACACCTTCCCCCAATACAAAGACCCCGCCGCGGCGAGGCCATTTTGAAATCCGATACCAAAACCGGCTTCTTCACTGACTAACATCCAAAGATTCGCAATTTTCGTCCCATTTCGATATCAGTCAAAACTTGAGGTAAATACCATATCATTTCATCCTCCGGAAGTTTATCCCGCCGAAACCACTTAAGCTCACTGCACTTATCTGGCTCCATAATCTCGGGCGTTCCTTCCCACTCATCCGCCACAAACACACACTTCAAATAACCTTCTGTGACATCCTGTACGAGTAGTTTGTATTCAACGTCTCCTACAACAACTCCAAGTTCCTCTTTTACCTCACGACAAATCCCGTCCACAATCGACTCGCCAGCCTTCAAGTGACCACTCGCTGAAAAATCATACTTCCCGTCCATATAGCCTGTATTCTGACGTCTTTGCAATAAGATCTCTGATTCGCCATCAGCATTCTCTCTCCGCAAAACCAAATACAACACCAACTTCAAATCTCCTGCCCGATCAGACATTTTCCTTGCTCCTTTCCGTTAGTCCTCTCAATGTACTCCACGCAAATCTCCCCAATTCTACTACAAAACTCTTACTTTGTAAATCTCCCACCAAAAAGCCGGAAACGTCACTATCCGCTTCCGGCTCCAAATAACTGTAATCCTAAACTTGCTCTAACTCCGCAAACAACTCATTCAACTTTTTCTTAAATGGCTTCGCCGTACTTTGACTCGCCTGCATACTTAAATCGAAATCCCCCGCAAGTCCATGCGTCCACGCATAAACCGTCACTCCTATCCCTTTTATCGAGTAAATTTCTCATTCAAATCAGAATAGTCATACAACTCTTCCGGCTTGAACCAAAGCGCAATTTCTTTCCTAGCTTCTTCTTTATTTCCACTCGCGTGAACCAAATTCGGCACACCCATTCCCTTTGCGTCCGAATAACCAAAACTCATATGTGAGAAATCACCACGAATCGTTCCCATTTCCGCCGACTTTGGTTCAGTTGGTCCAACGATCTTTCTGACAAGTGGTACCGCCTCAACCCCCTCAAGCACCATCGCAATCACCGGACCAGTCATCATGTAACTTAAATTATACCGAAACGCTTGCTCTCCCCGACGCGTAATCATTTGTCCAATATCTTCATAATGCGCCCGATACTGGTCTTCATCCGGCATCACCATCTTCATCCCCACAATCTTCAGTCCTACCCGCTCAAATCTCTGAATAATCTCCCCTACAATGCCCCGCTGTACCGTATCTGGTTTTAAGACCACCAGACTTCGTTCAACCAAGTCCTTCTCTTTTCCCATAAAACTCCTTTACTTTTCCCTATTATAACACATTTTCCTCCACAACCATTATTTTTAACCGACAACAACTTATCAATAACTTTCAGTTCCAACATTTAAACCTAGAAAAAGCCGTCCACGAACGTGGACGGCTTCCTTAATACAGTATTAAGGCTTACACCTCTTGAAGTTTAAAAGCACTTGCGCAGCCTCAGCCCGCGTCAAGGTTGGCGGCAACTCGTCATCATATACGATCTCAAAGTACTTCTCAAAAATCGCAATCAACTCACTCGTTGCCACATTTTCCGGATCCAATCCTTCATTTGCTAATCCTCGAGCGATCGCCCATTCCATGCTCTTCGCATACCACGCTGCACCGCCCTCAGTTTTTACCCCATCAAGCCGAGCTAACGCAGTAATTAAAGTTGCACAGGTCATCTGCGCCGCCGGATTAAAAGTAGTCTCCGTTACACCATTAAACAAGTCCCTTGCTGCCACATAGTTTACTGCTTCTTTATACCAAGCATCAGCCGGAACATCAGCAAACTGCCTACTTAAATCTACAATCTTCACAGTCTCACCATCTGCCACCGGAATCAATACACCAATATCTGTCGGCATTGATCCTTCAATCACACGCGTCGTACCATCCGGATTTACAGCTACCGCTACGGTCCCAGCACTCGGCATAGTCGCCGGAACTAGCACTTTCACAGTTGTTTCGCTTCCCGTCCGAATTGTGATTGGCGAAGTCGTCTCCAGAGCATTTGTTACACTGACCTTAGCCACTGGCAACGTCACAGTTTTACCCTCACGCTGCGCAGCATCAACCACCTGCCTCGGCAGTTCAACTTTCGTTTCTACCACACCTCCAGTCTCCATCGTCATCACAGTCACTATCGTTCCATCCGACCATTTCGTAGTCTCCACCCTTGTTCCAGCAACGTCCGTTATTACATTCGTAGCAATCACTCTATTGACGGTTTCGCTCGCACTTGCACTACCTGAATCACTCGAACTACTACTTCCTGACGACCCAGATCCGCCTGATCCACCAGAACTTCCTCCAGAAGATCCTCCGGACGTTCCGCCCGAATTTCCACCCGATGAATTATTGCCGCCATTACTGCCGCCATTCACATTTCCAGTCGAATCATCAGGTTTCACAACAACATTCCCAGAACCGTCATTACCACCGTTTTCATTATCGCCAACATCTCCCGGCTTATTCTCAGATCCGGTATTATTGTCATCCGTATTTCCCTCATCCGGCGTCACTGGCCCCTGGCCATCTCCCGGTTTCTCCGGTTCAATCGGCCCCGTCGACATTGCCTCACCACACTTATCACAAACACCATCATTATTGGCATCAACATGTTCACAAGGCTGCTCACCATCTCCCGGCTCGCTCGGATCTGTCGGTTCACTTGGATCAGTTTCTCCTGGATCAGTCGTCATCTCTGCACCACAGATATCACATATCTCGTCTCCGTTTTCATCCACATGTCCTGGACATGTCACAGTATCTCCCGGGTCTCCCGGAATTTCTGCAAACGGATCATCAAACGGCACATCATACTCAATCTTCGCTTTCGGTAACGCATTTAATACGAACTGCCCACCAATCGCTTTCCACGTCGCTTCACTTCCCTCAAACCGAATCGTACCTCCATACTGGATATACGTTGAAGTAAACGGATTTTCGCCCACGTTATCAACGCTTGCTGGAATATAAATATAGGATAAAAGCGTACAAGATTGGAACATATAGTTACTAATCCTGTCAATCGATCTCGGCAAAGTCACGTCCGTCAAATACTGGCATTGTGAAAACGCACTATCCCCAATCTTCACCTGTCCAGTACCCGGCATAAATCTCACCCGTCGAATATCACAGCTCATAAAAGCACCATTGCCTATTTCCGTAATACTTGCCGGAAAATCTGCGTACTTCAAACTGGTACAACCCCTAAAAGCGTTATCACCAATCCTGTTTACACCTTCCGAAACTGTCACTGAAGTTAAAGACACGCAACTCCGGAATGCATTATCGCCCACCGTTCTTACACTCTCCGGAATCGAAGCGGTCACTAAACTGGATCCCTGAAACGCCGCTGTTCCGATGCTTGTAACCGTTTCCGGAATATAAACTCCCATAACCTTGCTTTGATAAAAAGCGTAGTCACCGATGTTCTCTATTCCGTCCTCGATTACCAGTTCATTCACATCACCAGCAAACTCGTCCCAGGATGGCCGATCAGAATCAGTATAATCCCTCATCGTTCCACTTCCAGAAATCGTCAACTTACCCCCATTTGTCAGTGTCCAAGTTAAATTCCCCTCCGTGCCGCTTTGGGCTACATCATCCGCGTCCTCAGCTTCCGAATATCCTACCGGATATCTCGTCACCAAAAAATCAGCATTCAGAACTTCCGACTTACTCATCGACCGCCCCCAGTGAACGCTCTTATTGTAATTCGCCTCTGCAACGGTCACACCGCTACTTCCAACTCTCAGGACAATCACGCTATGACTATTACCATTCACCCGTAAGATGTCCCCGACTTTCACATCCTCAAATGTAAAATCACCCCGATCGAGTACTCTTGCCGGTAAATCACCAAAGGCCCTGTCACTCACTTCAAACGCGAAAGCCATGCAGCCTACACCGCCCGAGGCTCCTTTGACCGGTCCACCCTGGAACCAATATGCATCTCCCCATTCGCCTTTAGTTCCATATGGCTCAAAGTTCGTCCATCGCATCCCCTCAGGGAACTCATCCCTCAACGCATTTATCGTATCATACACTTCCGCATATGTTGGGCAAATTCCGCTGCCGCTTCTTTCCATGTCGAAAAAGCTCATCGCGAGGTCAACTTCCTCCTCACCACCGTCGATCAAAATCGGCGCTTTACTGGACCAAATTCCAACCAGTCCCTTGAACTCTTCATCATCTTCATCAATTCCCGGAACCAGTGTTTTATCCAACTCGGCACCGTCCGACCCATCAAACTCATCCGAATCAATCACTTCCTCCAGATCGGTTTTCTGGTCATCTTCGAGTTCTTCATCAAAGAACCATTCATCATCCTCGTCTTCCGGTTTCTGCGCGTTCGAAGGCGTAGCAATCGCCATCGCTGTTACATCTTCATCGTTTACCTCGTCCATCACCTCCATTTTCTGCTGCTCTGCCTCGTCCAGCGCCATGTCTGCTTCACCGTCCGTCATTACAACCAACTTAACCGGCTCCGACGCTGCCACCGGGTACACATTTGAGAAGACCATTGCAAAAGTTACCACCATTGACAACAGCCATCCCCTTCTCTGATGCTTCATGCTTTAAAACCTCCTCTTTTTTAAAGATCCGGCAGCTCAAAAACAGAGCTACCCAGTTAACCCTTTTCAGGGCAGTTACAATGTATCCAGGACATAAAAATCCCTTCTACATCTTCTATTATATCACACTTTATAGATTTTATCAATACTATTTTGCCCAAACCCACTTATTCCGTTTCTGTATGAAACTTTTCGTGCACTTCCTTCAAATGCACATCTGTTACGTGCGTATAAATCTGCGTCGTTGATATATCGGCATGCCCCAGCATCGCCTGTACCGATCGCAGATCTGCCCCATTCATCAACAAATCCGTCGCAAAACTATGTCGAAGCGTATGTGGCGACACATGTTTCGTAATTCCCGCTAGCTTCGCATATTTCTGTACAATCCGTTCCACCGACCTTGTCGTCAATCTTCGATAATTCCCACTTGTATCTACCTCTTGCATATGTCGACTATTATTTAAAAACAACGGCGCCAACGTATCCGTTCGTTTATCCAAATACTGCTCAACCCAATCCGCCGCCGCTTCCGAAATAAAAATCGGCCGATCCTTATTGCCCTTCCCGCGCACAATAAACTCTCTCCTCTGCAAATTAATTGAATCCCGATTTAACTTTACTAGCTCCGACACACGCAACCCGCCCGAAAACAACAACTCAATAATTGCCCGATCTCGTAATCCCGTCTCTGTCTCGGTATCAATTTCGCCAAGCAACCTCTCCACCTCATCGTAATGTAAAAAAGTCACCTGTTTCCGCGTCACTCGCGGCAACTCCACTAAAGCCGGATCCAACGACTCAATATCTCGCTGCGCTAAATACTTCAAAAACCCTCGCAATGCCACCAAATGATATGCCTGAGTGATTGCTTCCAGCCCTTCCCCCCGCTCATCCTGCAACCGATTCAGCTTCAGCCGAAACTTCCGCAACACTTCCTTCGTAATATCAGCTGGCTTTAATGCATAATCCTTTCCCGTAATCTCTCCCGCCAGCTCCAAAAACCTTACCAAATACCTCTTATAATTCTCCGCCGTCTTCTTCGATCTCCCACGCTCAATCTCAATGCTCTCCACAAAATCCCTAATCAACTCCTGCAAATCTGGTTGCACATGCGGTTCTTCTTCATTATTCATGTCATCCATTATAGCATATGCGTCTTGCTATCTTGCTACACATCTCACCGAATATCCCGTAGCTCTCCGATAATCATGTGTCGGACGCACTATCGCCGATATCGTTAAATACATCGCCGATCCCGAAGCTGATGTCCCCGCCGTCCCTAAAGCTTGGTATACAGCTAATCCCAAACCATTATACTTTCCATCATTTGAGTCCAAAACTCCGCCTCTCGCAAACTTCATCGGCCCCGTAAACGGATTCTGATTCACCCCGTTTAGAATCGGTGTCGTCAGTGCCGTAAGATTCGGATAACCATACGCCAAAAACAACCTATAGTAACTATCTTCCCTGTCAATCGGCACCGTTCCATTTACTGCCCCTCCCACAGGCAATCGCCAACCTTTCGGACAAATCGATCCCGGCGCGTCTTTCAGCTTCGCCACTTCCGCCGCCACATCACTCGTTGGTGTTCCACTATTCACCCCTATCGCCGTCCCCGCTGTCGCCGCATTCCACTGATATAAATTACCAGTCAAATAATGAGCATCGTAAGTCAATTCCTCCTCATTTACCGTAATACCCGTCTCCCCCGCATCCCAAGTTCCTCTCCATCCCCCTACGTTTTGAATCAATGTGCAAGCCTCCATATCAGCCACCGAAAGCATCTGCCCACCACATGCCTGACCACTTTTAACATCCTTCGTCACCCATTCGCCCACATTCCAAGACCGCGAATGTGCCGGTGTTTCCGCTGCAGTCACCGACGAAAACTCCGCCCCCGGCAGCTTATTCGACGTCACCGCCACTGCCGGTACCGACCAACTCTTTCCCGCTACATTCTCAAGATCAGTTGTTTCCGACGTCAAAGTTTGTCCCGCTTGTAGATCCAACGCCAGATTCTGTGTCATCCAGCAGTTATTGTCAGCGAGCTTAGCTACCCAGTATTTCT
>CARBGY010000011.1 GCA_948945085.1 uncultured Candidatus Saccharibacteria bacterium | reverse complement strand
CTTCGGAGTTAGCGATGACACCGGTGTCAGGTGTAGTTGCACCGTCACCTTTGCCATCACCTTCACCACCTTGGTTGTCGTCACCTTCACCTGGTTTTTCTGGGGCGACTGGGTCGGTTGGGGTGCTAAGGGAAAGATCAGTACCAGTAGCTGCCTTGAAATCAGCGTTTAGATTCTTGATGGCAGTAGCATAATCTGTTTCGGTAGAAGCAGCACCCTTGAGTGTACCTTCAGCAGTTGCAACTTCTTGAATAAGAGCAACATATTTCTGACCGAGAGTAGAAGTGGTTGCAGTCTTTGCGAGAGCAGCAAGATTAGCAACTGGAGTAGTGTTGTCTTTAGTAACAGTCGCAGCTTCAGAAATCATAGTTGGAGTAATGACGTCGTTAGCGACAGCGAGAGCCTTTTTAAGATCCTCAATCCTTTTTGCTTGTTCGTCAACAGCTTTGGTAGCATTGGTCAAAGCAGTGTTCAAAGCTTCATATGCTTTGTAAGTCTTATTCGCCTTGATTGCATTCTTCAAAGCATTAGCGTCCTTATCCTCGTTTGTGTCATCAATGGCGAGACCAGCTTTAGTTGCAAGATCAACTAAGGTAGCATAAGTAGCTGGATTCTCAGTATTGTTAATAGCAGCAATGAGGGCTTGGTATTCTGGAATAAGTTTTGAAACACCTTCGGCGTTTTCAATAGCGCCAGCTAAAGTATCAGCGGCTTCATAGTCAGCTGGCTTTAGATCAGCTTTAACATCGTAGATACCGTTCTTGCTTCCGTTGGTAAGGGCGTCATTGATGGCGTTCATCAAGGTAGTCTCATTGATATCTTTCCATGCGTTCGCATCAGTACCGGCACCAGCAGCAGTGTAAAGAGTATTGTAAGCTTGGTAGTTGGCATTGTTCTTAACATTGCCGATAGCATTTGACAAACTTTCTTTGGAAGCCTTGTCTTGGATTTCGCCAACATTAATATCAGCGGCATAAACACCCGCGATTGGAGCAACAACGCCCAAGGCGAAAGCTAATGCAATAGCACTCAAAATTTGAGCTTTTTTCATTTGAGATTCTCCTCAATTTAACTTATATCTGATTTTCATTTTACGGCATTAAATTATATAAGTCAAGCATTTTCTAGGACGATTTTTAAGGTTTCGAGAAGAATGACTACAAAATCCCCTATTTATAATATATATTTGAGAGTTACTGTTGTAAAAATTACAATACTTTTGATCATTGTAGGTCTGAGTGGAGCTGATTCCCTGTTTTTAGTTTTCGAGGAGCTTTCTGATGGTTGCATATATGACAGGCTGAGGTAAGTAGAGAACAATGAAGGATGACGGAGAACGGTGAAGAGTGCGGAATTTATAGCGAAGCCCTTTAAGAACTGGGGGACTTAGCTGGTCGAAATGCGTATTGCATAAATGTAGCGCAGCTTTTGGGCTGGTTAGGTTAAGAAAATTGGATTATTTTAACATGAGGTAGGGGATAGGTTAAATGGTTTAACGTATTATGGGTAGTAGGTTAAAAATATTGTATTTTTTTAACATATGGTATATACTAAGGAAAGGTAGGATACGAAATGAAAACGCAGTTAGAATTACTACGAAATTTGAAGCCAATAGATTTAGCACGACACTTGGACGAGCTAGTAAAAGCGCGTGCGGCAATTGGCGAACTGAGAGGCGCCTGTTATGGGTTGCCAAATCCACAACTGCTTTTGTCGCCAACGATTTTGCGTGAGGCTTTACAGAGTTCAGAGGTCGAAAATATCGTAACGACGCTTGAAGATGTTTTACAGGCGCAACTTTATAGCGAGCAGGAGCGATCGGCGGCGGATAAAGAGGTCTTGCGGTATAACGCGGCTCTCGATGCAGGACTAGATGCGATGCGTGAGAGTTATTTGGGGAGCAACACGATTAAGACGGTACATGGAGTTTTAGTCCCTCGGGAACCGGATTATCGAAAAACTCAAAATACCTTGAGAAATGCAGTGACTGGAGAGGTAGTATTCAGGCCGATTTCGGCAGTAATGGTGCCGGTGTATTTAGCGGATTTAGAGAAGTTTATTAATGTGCAGAGCGGGCTGGACCCAGTTTTAAAGACGGTAATTGCGCACTATCAATTTGAGGCCATTCATCCTTTTGGGGATGGCAACGGAAGAACTGGGAGGATATTAATGGTGCTTTGTATGATTTATTATCGTTTGTTGGATTTACCAGTGTTATTTATTAGTGAATATATCAATAACCACAAAGCGGAATATTATCGGGCTTTTCAGGTGGCAGAGCGGGATGGAGATCTAGATCAGTTTATTGAATATATGCTAAAAGCAATTGCGACACAGGCAAGGAAAAGTACACGGACTCTGCTAGAAGTTCGGAATCTGCATGAAAAAGCGAAGCGAATCATACGAGAACGATTACCAAAAATATATTCGCGAGATCTAGTAGATTCAATTTTTAGCCAACCGTTAATGACTCCGACGAGGTACGCTGAGCTAATGGAGTGTACCCGTCAAACAGCGACTGCGCATTTGAAGGCACTGAGAGATATTGGCATGATGAGGGTGTTAGAAGCGGGAAAATATACTTTTTATGCGAATGTGAGGCTAATGAAATATCTCAACGGCGAAAAGAAATAGCCTAAGGACGTCAGGTTGAGAAAATTGGATTATTTTAACATGAGGTAGGGGATAGGTTAAATTATTTAACGTGAGAGAAAGGACAAGTTAAACAACTCTGGAAAATTTAACATATTGTAATCTGGTATTTACAGGGGCTAGGCGTTAGTAAGATTCAGTCTGGAAGCGAAGACTGGAGCTCATTAAATAGTGAAAGAATGACAGTAACTTGGAATAAGAAAACTCCATAATCCAAGTTACTGCTTTAACTTGGATTATGAGGTTTTGTAGAACAAGTTAAGTTTCTTTCTTGACATTTAGTATGCTCTGCGTTATAGTGATCTTATGAAAGATATAGACTTTAGGTCTGGAAACATGCGGGTGGCTCTCGCGGGTGATCCGGGCGAATACACTTATTTTATGCCAAATCTTTTGCCGGAGTCGATATTTTTTGACGATCCCAATGTTTCAATGTTGCTAGAGGAAGCAAATCAACACTTGGGCGAATTAAATGCATATGCAAAGTTAGTTCCAGATGTAGACTTCTTTATAAAAATGCATGAATCTAAAGAAGCAACGACGTCTAGTAAGATCGAAGGCACTAGGACAGAGATTGATGAGGCGATGATGGAAGAAGAAAATATTAGTCCAGAGCGACGCAATGACTGGTTAGAGGTTCAAAATTATGTTAAAGCAATGAGCTATGCGATTGGTAGACTAAATGATCTTCCTCTTGCAACTAGCTTATTGCGGGAAACTCATGGAATTTTGATCTCTGGAGCACGAGGAGAACGCAAAACGCCTGGCAAATTTCGGATTACACAAAATTGGATTGGTGGCGCAACGCTTCGAGATGCACATTTTATACCCCCAGTTCCCCAAGAAGTTGATGGTTTTATGAATGATTTAGATCATTATTGGAATGATAAGGCGATGACGACACCTATCTTAATTAAAGCTGCGATTAGTCATTATCAATTTGAGACGGTCCATCCTTTTTTAGATGGAAATGGGCGACTTGGAAGATTGGCGATTATTCTTTTCTTAATATATAAAAATAAGTTATGTAAGCCAATTTTGTATTTATCGGACTTTTTTTCTAAGCATCGTCTAGAATACTATGATGCTCTAGATGCGGTGCGGTTTAATAACGATATAGCACGATGGGTGAAGTTTTTCTTAGTAGCAGTATCGAAGACTTCGCAGCATTCCTGTGAAACATTGCAAAAAATTATTGAACTAAAAAATAAAAATGATAATAAGGCGCTTATGTTGGGCAAGAGGGCTCAGAATGCAACCAGATTGCTTGGTCATATGTACGGCGCTCCAATTATTGATGCAAGACAGACTGCAAGCGTCCTTAACGTTGCGACCACTTCGGCAAATACCTTACTTAATGAGCTAGAGAGACTCGGGATTTTACGAGAAATTACAGGTTTTTCTCGGAATCGTTTGTTCGAGTATAGTGAATATATGGACCTATTTAGGCAGTAACTTGGAATAAGAAAACTCCATAATCCAAGTTACTGCTTTAACTTGGATTATAAAGTTTTGTAGAACAAGTTGGGTGGACTTTGGCGATTATTTAGACTTAGGTCGATCACCAAAAAGAAGTATGAGACTTATCGGACACTCCAAATCTCCAGGTAGGGATGGGTTACGGTAGATATATAAGTTAAATTGAGGTTTCTCAAATGGACACGAAGCTCATTTTGATACCAGAATTTAGTGTAACCCAAGTTACCTGGAGATTTGGAGAAGAGACCCAGAGGTTTAGATCTGGGTCTCTTTAGTTCTAGATGTTAAGGTTTATCTAGATTGTGCCTTTTTCCAAAAGCTTGGTCTTACAACTTAGGCTTTCTTGTTGCGGCGGATGTTGCGGAAGGCAACTACACCGACACCGGCAGCAGTGAGGGCGGTAGCGATACCAGCCATGATGCTAGCGGTTGAGGTTGCAGTAGCTTCGGAGTTAGCGATGACACCGGTGTCAGGTGTAGTTGCACCGTCACCTTTGCCGTCACCTTCACCATTTTGGTTATTGTCATCACCTTCACCTGGTTTTTCTGGGGCGACTGGGTCGGTTGGGGCAGTAGCACCGAGGAGGATGTCAGCTACTTCGGTAACAGTTTTGCTACCATATGTAGCGCTGTCTGCCTTCTTAAGAGCTTCAGCAATGTCGTAAACATAACCATAGGCATTTGTAGATTCATTGGCAGCAGAACAAGAGAGGGCAGCTGTCATTTTGGCTTCTACACTTGCTGTACCACTAATGTATTCAGCATAGCCATTAACCTTAGTAGTGGCTAGAGCTCCACGAGCATCTGGAGTTTTAGTAGTGTCAATATCGGCTTGAGAAACTCCAAGAGCGAGTAGGTCAGCTTCGAGAGCATTCATACCAGTCGTAAAGTCTTCTGCGTCTTTGACTGCATCAATGAGATCAATGTATTTGCTCCAGTTTTCGAAAGCCCAAGTGCCAGAAATAGTAGTACCGGTCATGCTACCGCCGGTGATGATATTCTTATCAGCAACTACAGCCGCCCAAGTAGCCCATGAATAGTCAGCAATGACTGGGTTAACATTAGCAATGGCATTGTAATCTTTAACATTGTCTTTGAAGCTCTGAAGAGTAGAAGCAACTGGATTATTAATTGCGTCGTATAACCCTTTGTAGGTGTTATAGTTAGCTACGTTAGTAGCGGCCGCACTCTTAGTGTCAGTTAAAGAAGCTGAGCTACCTGGAATCGAGCTAACAGCAACACCTGCAGTCTGCAAGGCGCTCATAGCAGTCGTGATGGCACTTTTCACGGTAGCTTCATCATAGGTACCGACATATTTAGCAGCGTCGTTTTTGAGCTTTAGCATGTTCTTGTAGGTAGCGTCACCGTTAACAACGCTAACGACATGGCTCACTTCGCTACAAGTCGCACTTTGGGCAGTGTGATCGATGGCTGATGCATTCAAAGCGCCAGCAACTGGAGCAACTACACCTAAAGCAAATGCTAACGCGAGAGCGGCTAGGATTTGACTTTTCTTCATTTGATATTCTCCTCAAATTAATTGATATCTACTTCCCATTTTAGACAATAAAAAAAAAAAAATGTCAAGCACTTTATGACGAAATTGTGGAAAACGTTAAGATTTTGGTGCGAAAAAGCGGGTTTTGAAGGCGCTTTTTTGACAAAAAGGGGAAATTATAGCGAAAATCACCTCGGTTAGGAGGTGATTTGTGGGAATAATTATTAGTTAACTATTAGTAGACTTGTTTGTGTGAGATTTAGTTATATTGCGGTACGTTAACTATGTATTTAAATTTAAAAGTCTAATTTATTTTCGCTAATGTTTATGAAGCAACCATGAAGCAATTCTACCTCTGTTATTTAGATCTTACTCAATCTTCTTATGAAGCAATCATGAAGTAATCGTGAAGCAATTATCCCTGAATACCATAGCAAGGTAGGTACTTACGGCTACGCGTTCCGGCTTCTTTATCAAAAATGACAATAAGCTTCGCATCAACGGCTTGAGAAAGAAGGCTGGAAGCCGTAGACATGTTAGTATCGGGGATGTGAAAAAGTTTACGGACAAGGGAGTTAGTAAGGAATTCGTTTTTAACCCAGAGTAGACAAGCGTAGCTATAGAGAGTCCAGAGACGCTCTTCGTTAGTCATGCTCATGAGAGTGCGTTGTTGAACAAGGCGGACCTTAGTAACATTTTGCATAACATCTGGTTTTGGGGCGGGATAACCGAACTCACTAGTTTCCTCAGCGACTTTATCCCAGCCAGAACCACGGATTTCACAGATGCCGGTATTATAAAGCTCTTTAGCGAATCGTTGGTTACGAGTTTGGGGTGGATAATCGATGAAACGATCTTGTGGGACGAGCGGGGCGCCTGGGTTTGAGAATTCAATACGATCGGAATAGATTTCGACCATTGGACACATGGTATTACTAGATAAATCTTGGTGCAGAAACATGTTTACAAACAATTCACGAATAGTCAATGCAGGATAAAGATATTCGGTACGTCGAATGCCATCTTCACCGATTACTTCTTGTTTAACAATCATACCCATAATACGACTTAGAAGTTGGTCAAATTCCACGAGGTACCCACCTCGACTACGATATTCTTCGATAGTGGTAAGTTTAGAAGTTCCAGCGTATCTAATGATACGAATATTTTTATGGGAGAGACGCTGAAAATCCTGTAGGTTACGACAATACAATAGAGCGCCGAAGTTCGTAATGTCGTAGGTGGTATCCCTATTATCGCGTAAAATACCGTTGCGAATAGCTTCCTTTAAAATCAGGTCTTTCTCGACTGGGACACGGTTTTGGCGCATCCGATAGAAGGCATCGAGGTCAAGCAGCTCATAGACTTCTTCAATGGTAACAGACGATCGTGCTGAAAGGGTTTCAAACTCTTGGGATAGAATTCTCGACCAGAGCTCTTTTTCAATAGGAGGAAATTCTTTTAGAGGTCGAGTATTAGCGCCAATACGAATAAAGGCTTCACGATTACTTCATGATTGCTTCATAAGAAGATTGAGTAAGATCTAAATAACAGAGGTAGAATTGCTTCATGGTTGCTTCATAAACATTAGCGAAAATCACCTCGGTTAGGAGGTGATTTTTGGTTGGGCTTTTGCTCACTATTTATGATTTGCTAGCGGAGCGTTTTGCACGGGCGCTGGTTGGGGTTTTAGCACGGGAACGACTTGACTTTGTGGCTGGTTGGGTCTGGGAGCTGGATGTACGACGTTTACTAGCTACCTGAGTAGCGGTCTTTACGCCTGATTTAGCGCTGCTAGATCTAGAAACGCTTGCGGACTTACGGCGAGTTGTGCCAGAGTTACGGCGAGAAGATTTGCGATCACGACGAGAGCGTCGAAAGCTAAACCAAGCCCAGCCACCGAGAGCGAGCAGAATACCGACAAGAACTGCGCCGAAAACGTTAGCAACACCACCACCAGCAGCGAAGAGCCCTTGACTACCGGTGTTTGGAGCATTAGGTTTTGGCGCTTCAGGAGTGGTTGGTTTGCCGGGAATTTCTGGCTGGTCCGGGTCGGTGTCTGGATTCGTTGCTACGAGGCTAAATGTGCCGTCGCCGTTGTCGACAAGTTGCTGATGATCGTTCAAATAGACCTTAAGAGAATCGGTGTTGCCCTTAAAAGTTCCGCCAGAAATACTGACGACGCCCGCAGCAATGCCGTGGATAATCGATTCATTAGCGCCAGCGGAGAAGGTGCCATCCTGAATGATCAGGCTTTTCAGAGTGTGGGCGGAACGAGCATTTAAGGTACTGCCATACTCATAGAAAACTGAGTTGTTTACGCTGCTGTAATTACCGCCGTTTACAATGATCTCAACTTCACCGACATAGGCAGAGTTGTCGTCAATTTGAAAAACGGAGCCGTTATCTTGCATTTGATTGGTTTCCGAGACGGGTTCGTTTTTCGGGCCGTTAGCATTAACAGTTGAGCGGTTGATGGCAAATTTACCAGCCTTAATACCAAAGGCGGTTCCCTGCTCACTAGTAATAGTCGTGTTGTCAAAATTCCAAGTTCCATAACCAGCGGCGTAAATTGACATTTCGGTAGTGGTAATAGTTGCACCATCAAAAATCATCAGAGGTGCATTTTTAAGATCCTGAAGATTGCCATTAATGTGTAAACCATAAGTGGACTCGATGTTTCCATTTAAGGTTAATTTTATGCCATATTGGGCGTTAGCGGTACCACCAGTAATATATAATCCATACCAAGCTCCATCGGTATTAGCTTGCAATGTTACCCCATCCTCGATAGTGACTACGGTATAGTTTTGGTCATTAGAGTTGGTTGAACCACTGAGACGCAGGGCGGAAACTCCGCTACCACTAGCAATGATGCGACCGGTAGTATCGGTGGAATTACCAAAAGTAATTTTGCCCTTCTCGAGATTAAAGACAGCATTGCCAGCACTGGCGGAGATATTATGGCCGTTTAAATCAATGTCCAAGTCACGATTAATAACAAAAGCTTGGTCGGTGGAGTTGGTAATATCTGCGCCTAAAACAATACGCGTAACACTAGAATCGGCGAGAGCCGCATTAAGCTCTTCGAGAGAAACAATGTTGCTCGCGTCGAAGGAGGGCTGTTCATCTACTGACGGTAAGTCTTCAGGGTTATTATCAGTTAGTTCGTCGGAGGTTTCGGTGGTCTCGGAGTCGGGTGAATTTGCGGAAGAATCGTCAGGGTCGGAAATTGGAGTTGTTTCGACGCCGGGCGCGTTGGCCTCGGGAGCTACCTCACTAAGATTAGTGAGGTAGTCAGTATTAATAGTTGGGCTAGCAGATTCGTTAGCCTCGGCGGGTAGGCCAAGTAGAGATGGCACTGCAAAACCTAGCGCTAACAAAAGCGCTAGAGCCGCAAAGATTTGGTGTTTTTTCATAGTTTCCTTTTGATTTTTATGTTTGGAAGTGTTTATGACTTGATTATAACATAATTATGGTTTTTGTAGCTAAAACTTCGACGTAATGCTAAATTTAGGCACCAACACGGTCTTTGGAATTTTTACGGGTAGCATTGTGCTCGACGTATTCGATGAATTTTCCGGCAATGTCGCGGCCGGTGACACGTTCAATACCAAATCCAGGGGAGGCATTTACCTCAAGAACAAGTGGCCCACGACTGGAGCGCATCAGGTCAACACCGGCGATATGGAGTCCCATCGCTTTAGCGGCCTTAACGGCGATGCGCTGTTCTTCGGCGGTTAACTTAATACTAGTTCCCTCGCCGCCTTTATGGAGGTTACTACGAAAATCATCATCGAGAGACTGGCGCTTCATACTTGCTACGACACGAGAACCGACGACAAAAGCGCGGATATCGGTACCGGCAGACTCTTTAACGTATTCTTGAAGAAGGATGTTTGTGCCGTCTTCGTTGTAAAGATAGAAAGCTTGGAGTGCAGATTTAGCAGCTTTTTTGGTTTCTGCAAGCACTACACCATTACCGTGAGTGCCTGTAGCGAGTTTAATGATGACTGGTAGCCCAATCCGCTCGAGAAGATCGTCAATATCCGTAGTATTACGGCTAACGAGGGTTTTAGGGGTGTCAACACCGGCTTTAGTGAGAATTTGTTGAGCACGGAGTTTATCGCGGGCGCGAGTAATCGCAATTGAGCTAGAAACCGTCCAAGTGCCTTGCATCTCAAACTGACGAACGATGGCACAACCATAGCGGGTCATGTTGTTAGAGATGCGAGGGATAATTGCGTCGAATTTTTTGAGCGGTTTGCCGCGATAATAGACTTCAGGGTGTTTTTCGTCAAGAGAAAGGAAACAATTCTTATACTTAATAACGCGCACCTTATGACCGCGCTTTTCGGCCTCCTCGACTAAGCGCTTGGTGGAATAATTAGCGTTACCGTTAGACAAAATCGCAATTTTCATGATATGTTAGATTATACAACACGGGGTTGGAAAAGTCAATGAAGCAATATAATCTTATGTTATACTGAGTGCATGATAGATTTTTATAGCTTGCCTGAAGAAAATTTACCAATATCGATGCGTATTTTTCGAAAAATGTTGCATGAGCGGGGGTGGAAAGCGGAAAAGTTGACCCCTGATTGGTCGAACGATCTGATTTTGACGCGGCCAGATGGTAAAGAAATTCGTGTGTCGTCGAGTACACCACCGACTACGAGCGTATTCGCTCTACATTTGGCAGATAATAAACTGGAGAGCTATAGTTTATTAGAACAACTCGGAGTGCCACAACCCGAGACGTTGGTGGTAAAGTCCCCAGAGGATGCACAGCAATTGTTGGATAAGTACGGCACAATCGTGATTAAGCCCGTTGACGGAGCGCACGGACGTGGAGTAACGACTGGAATTACACAGCCAGACCAGGTAGGGTCGGCAATCCAAAAGGCAGTTGGAGCCTCACCGAACATGAAGATGGCGATTATGCAACCGCAATTACCACTTGACGCATTGGAACTTCGTATCATTTGCATAGATTATCACTTTGTAGAGGCAATTGCGCGCATACCAGCACAGGTAACTGGTGATGGAAAACATAGTCTAATTGAGCTAATTGATTTAGAAAACACTACCATAAGAACAAAACCATACAAGGGTGATTTGGCATATATTGACCGATCAATGGCGCAAAACTTTTTGGGCGACCGTCAAGGAGAAATTCCAGCTGCGGGAGAAAAAGTGCGAGTGGTGTCAAGTTGCAATGTAGGCCAGGGTGGAACAGCAAAAGATTATTCGAGCTTAATTACGGATAAAATGAAGGTCATGTCTGAAAAAATTGCAAAGGCAGCTCAGTTACCAGTAATTGGTATCGATTTTTATGGAGATCAAGTGATTGAATTTAACGCTTGCCCTATGCTGTATTATCCCACCAGCGATGCAACTGCGACCAAAGCCGTAGCGGCCTATGTTGATTATTTAGCGCAACTGTAGACTAGTTGTTTAGATCAGCTATTTTGCACCGAATTCGGCGGAGTTACTAGATGATTGCATGTATTTTTGGTGGAACTCTTGGGGGTTTTGGTCGAGTTCGGCGGCAAGATCGGTGTTATCTATCGGAGCGGGGCGTTTGACGGCGGTTTTATTGACATCTACGAGGAATTTATTGTTGAGAGATTTGCGGCCGAGGAGGACCGGAAAGTTATTGCGACTACGGTCAGCCAAAGTAAAGCTGATGCGTATGCGCTTACCCTTGATAACGGCGGGAAGGGCAACACGATAACGGATATGAGTGTCGCCGGTGGAGTTGCGGACACGCTGAACCTTGTATTCATCGGCAACGAGATGTTCACCGGTAAAAAGGGGACTTTCTGGGGCGAAGAGGCAGAACTTAAGCTGGCCATCGGCGCTAACCGAGATATCGCTCGCCCAGATTGATGAGGAATCGGCGCCGGTGTCGATTTTGGCGGGGATTTTGGCGATGCCCGCAACTTTAATATAAGCTGTACTGCCAATAATGGGGAGGCTTTTGAGAGCTTCCTGCTTCTTTAGGGTTAATTTCGAGTTTTTTTCTATGGGCATATATTTCTATTGTAGTACAGATGCGTGATTTTGTCAATGTTCTTATGTTGACTATTGCTTTTTTGATGATGTATGCTATAATGATAGAGATATCTGGTTTAGGTATCATGCTCCTTGACAACCAATGTGGAATATTTATAAGGAAGGTGATTGTAAATGTCAAGCTTGATTCCCTTGTCCGAAGCGTCTACTTATTACACTCCCAAACTGAAGCAATTTCTTGTCGACTTAGGCAAAATCGCCCAGACCATGAACATCGTAGAAATGGTCACGCCGGTGAATGCCGGCGAAGAAAAGCGGAAGTGGCTGGAGAAGGCCGCACGCGGCGAGTGGACGAACCCAAGTTTCCAGTATAACACCGAGTTGTTGGTAGGTGTGGCACGGCCATGATTTTGCGGAAACGGCAGATTATATGTATGATTATGTCCGGCCGACGAAGCAAAGAGATGAGGAAGCATTGAAACAGACCTGGACAACCTGTTTCCGAGTGTTTAGAGGTTCTCGTGGCATTCGTTCCAGCAAACACCCCAACTATGCCTTCACGAAGGATCGGGCCTATTTCGAAGGCCGACTGATTGCCGAAAAGCTACATAAGCAGAAGTTGGATAGCGTGTTAGAAATCAGCACGTTAAACAAGAGCGATATCGACGTCCTGATGACGGCGGTGGAGTTTGAACAGAAGGATACCAACCAGGCGTGGAATATGGTAAACCTGTGGAGTTTGGTCTATCATCTGCTGGATGACAAAATCTGATTGCGTTGAAAGGATGTTCTTTAAAGCCCCTCGGCTGTATGGCCGGGGGACTTTTTATTGCATAATTACAGTTTGGTCGTCATGGAAACTGGAATGCTTAATTAGTTCCAAAATCCACGTTTTTTGTTCTTGGGGTCTTGGAATTCCTCGAGAAGCTCTTTTTGACGCTTGCTGAGGTTTTTTGGAGTTTCGACAATGACGGTAACGATATGCGGGCCACGGTCGCCATCAGTACGCATAAGCGGAACACCATGTCCAGACAACTTAAAGGGCGTACCAGATTGGGTACCGGCAGGGATTTTCATGCGAACGTCACCATCGACTGTCTCAACGTCTACAGTAGTACCTAGAGCAGCTTCGACCATAGAGATACGTTTCTCGGAAAGGATAATACTACCTTCGCGTGTGAGATGTTTATGGGGTTTCACGCGAATGAAGACATAGAGGTCGCCCTTAGTACCGCCTTTGGGGGCGGCGCCTCCTTTACCGCTTAGGCGGATCGACATACCATCATCAATGCCAGCGGGGATTTTTACTTTAAGTTCCTTACCGTCTGCGGTAACGGTTTTTGTAGTACCGAAGACGGCCTCTTCGAAATCAAGAGTTACGGTAGTACGATAATCGGCACCACGAGATGGGCGACGCTGACCGCCACCAAATCCAAAAATTGAACCAAGAATATCGTCAAGGCCACCGCCACCGAAGTCGAAATTGAAGTTTTGGCCGTTAAAGTTAAAGCTACCGTTTTGGAAAGGATTACTACCACTCGCACCGCCGACACCAGCATGACCGAATTGGTCGTAGCGCGCACGTTTTTGTTTGTCGGAAAGGACTTCGTGAGCTTCAGAAATCTCCTTAAACTTTTCTTCGGCGGCTTTATCGCCAGGGTTTTTGTCGGGGTGATATTTGACAGCAAGCTTACGGTAAGCTTTTTTAATCTCATCGTCAGACGCATTCTTAGATACGCCTAAAATTTCATAATAATCTCTTTTTGGCATAATTGTTTCGTTTCCTCCAGACCTCCAGAGCAATATTTAAATTAAACTGGATTAGATAGACTTCGAAGAATCTAAGTATTATTTTAGCACTCTTTGCGTAAAATTGCTAGAGTGTAGCGTACGCTGAGACGAAAATCCGGAAACGAGCGGAGAAATTCATCTACGGCACGAGCGGAACCAGGAAGCTCGGGATTATTATAATCATGAACGACGATGATTCCCTTTTTTGAAAGGCGCGGACGAACGAGGGCAAGACTGGTCTTAATGGAAGCGTACAAATCACCGTCGCAAAAGGCAAAAGCGATTTCGGAAGGTAAATCCGGATCGGTTAGTTGATCGAACCAGGCTTTTTTAACAATGGTGTTTTTTATACCATTTTTATGTAGTTTGTCAATAACTTCACGTTTTGTAACTAATAATTCACCAGCTTGGAAGTTATAACCAGCGCCAGAAGCATCTTCTGGGGTTTTGGCGGGAAGCCCCGCAAAAGAGTCATAGATCCAGAGGCGCTTGGGCGGGAGGCTGGAGGAATCTTGGTCTCGAAGGAGTTTACCGAGGAGGACCGAGGTATCTCCGCGATAACAGCCTAGCTCAATAAAGTCACCCGGGACTTTTAAACACTCAGAAGCGAGATGTAAAATTTCGGAGGTTTCGGCAGGTGTAACTTGGTCATTTCTAGTTTCTAGTTTGCTGAGATGTTGCTTTTTGGCCACGAAAATTGAATCCTTTTTAGAAAATTAGTCCTTATCGAGCAGAATTTTAGCGCGACGAATCATAGCGTCGGTTTCGTTAGTTTGGATCACGTAAATCGGAAGTGAGTTTTTAGCGGCAATGTTAACATGTTGTTGGTCGCCAAGACCGTCATCATTTTTAGTGTCATTAATTTTAAGACCGAGGTAACCAAGACCGGCAACGATATCACGGCGGATTTCGGCATTGCGCTCACCAATCGTAGCCGTAAAAACAAGTGCGTCGATACCTTGCATGGCGGCGGTCATTTCACCGATGGCACGCTGTACGCGATAGATGTACATGTCGTAGGCTAAAGTTGCGCGGGGATCGCCATCAGCCCGAAGATCAAGAACCTCGCGCATATCGCCACTCGCGCCACTGACACCAAGAAGGCCACATTGGCGGTTAAGATATTCCTCAATTGCTTCTTGATTAAGGCCGAGCTCTCGTTGGATAGCGATAGCAGCGGCGGGGTCGATATCGCCACAACGGGTTGCCATCATGATGCCTTCAAGAGGTGTGTAACCCATAGTTGTATCGTATGAATAGCCATCTTTTATAGCGGTTAGCGAGGCACCAGAACCGAGGTGACAAGCTACAACCCGGGGAGCGAGAATATCATGGTCGCGCATGTAATTGCGGACGGCACCCATAGAAAGACCGTGATAGCCATAGCGTTTAATTTCGGTGCGATCGGCGAGTTCAGTGTCAATAGCGTAATATTTATGAACTGCGTCGCGGGTATGATGAAAATGAGAATCAGAGATGGTAATAACGGGAGTTTCGGGGAAGGTTTTGACGCACTCGGCGATTTCGGCGGCAATGACAGGAACATGGAGCGGGGCACGGCGCTTTTCGTCCTCCAAACGACGAAGACACTCCTCGTCAACAATATGATCGTCGGTAAAATATTCGCCAGTCGCTGTAACACGGGCAAGAATAGCGGAAATTTTAACACTATCTCCGAGGTAGCCTTCTTGGTCAAGAATTTCTTTAGTGTAGCGAATGGTATCAGAAATCCGCTTAAAGCCTTCGGTGAGTTTCTTACGGGAGCCATCGGCATACTTAAAGGTACAGATAAGTTTTTGACCTTCAGTTTCGAAATGCAGAGCGCAAATTAATTCTTCATCACGGTAGAGCGCGTATTTACGCGATGATGAACCGGGGTTGGTAACGAGAAATAGTCTTTCCATAGAAACTCCTTTCTTTTAGTATAGCACAGGTTAGAGAAGAGGAGGGTCTTAGAGATAAAAAAGCGGTCCGAAGACCGCTAGGACCTTACAGGCTCCTTGAGGAGAATGCAAGGTTGATGAAGTTTAAGCAGAACGCCAATGACACTCGCGGAAGTGTTTCTTACGAAAATAATCGTAGGCAGCCTTAAACGTTTCGTAGTACTTTTCTGCAGAATGTAAGTCGCTACCGATTATCGGCAGAAGCAAGCTGAGATTCCACATGTCGCCAATCTTGACAACTTCAGTGATAGTGCCGCTTTTACCAGACTGAAACAAGATTCCGCCCGCGGGAAGATTAAGCAGGAGCTGATAGATGTCATAACGATCATGACTTTGCTCTGCCTCACTTCTTGCATCTTTATAGATGCTTCCGACTAGAGCTGACTCTTGGAGTCCCCAAAGTACGTAAAAATCGGTAGTTTGGGGTGATATGGCGATGGCCGGCACAGTGAATTTTGCGATACCGCCTGGCCCCCAATAAACTCCAAGCTTATCGTATTCACTCCGATTATACTCATTTTGCGGAGAAATCGCTGAATAACCGTATCCACAAGCCATAGCGACGGTTTGGATACCGTGCTCGTCGTTAGGCACACTAAAATAGTGTTTCTCGTAGCCCAGAACTCTCTCAATCCGCTCATCACCGTGTTTATTGGTAATCTTGACAGTGGTGGGTGAAAACGGTGTGCCGTAAGTAACGCATTTAGCGGCTGGCGGCATGGCGGTTATTTTGATTTCTTTCAACAGGAAAGTATTAATACTTAGTTCTTTAAACCTGGGATCTTTTGTTCTCATATTCCCTCCTATACCACGGCTTAGCGGCCGGGCATCCTAAATTATTCTAGGTCGTCCTAGTACGCCTCATCGCTTTTCGTGATACTCGCAAGATGGGGTAGCTGTGGACAAAAGAGAAGATTTAGTCTACAATTAGCCCATCTTGTGGTGAAATGGAAATATGTTCTACTTAAACCAAAATGTAATTTACGTAAACTATTAAACAGTAGTTAATTATACGAATATAACCGCGCTACTTTAAGCTAGTTTATCTTTCTATTTTAGCACAGATTTGTAGAAATGTCAATAGTTTTTTGATGTTTTCTCGGATAATTCAAAGATGTAGTAGAAAATATTCTTGGTGCTAGAGGATTATTGGAAGAAGTATTGGCAATAGATGTGTTGACATTTACAAAGCAAAAAGTACCCATTTCTGGTACTTTTGCTTGGTGGGATAATTCCCTATAAGACGAGATTAGTCTTTGTCGACGACTTCACCTTCGACTGGCTCACCATCACTACTGTCACTAGAGGCGCTAGCAGAATCACTGCCGGTTTCCTCGTTAGCGGACTGGTAAACTTTGGCGCCGATTGGCATGAGGACGTTAGAGAGGGCTTTGCCAGCTTCTTCGTACTTCTCTTTGTCGGCTTCGGCATCATTGAGGACTTTCTTAGCCTCTTCGACGGCTTCTTTGATGGTTTTAACATCATCTTCGGAAATCTTGTCCTTGAATTCGTCAGGCATCTTCTCAGCCTGGTAGATGGCATTTTCGAGTTGGTTTTTAGCATCGATGGCTTCACGCTTCTTTTTATCCTCTTCGGCGTGTGCTTCGGCTTCTTTTTGGGCCTTCTCGATATCTTCCTTGCTCATGTTGCCAGAGTTTTGGATAGTAATACTTTGCTCCTTACCAGTTCCCTTGTCTTTGGCAGTAACATTTAGGATACCGTTAGCATCAAGGTTGAAGGTAACTTCAATTTGAGGAACACCACGAGGAGCCGGAGCGATACCATCGAGAATGAAACGGCCGAGGGATTTATTGTCGGCAGCCATCTCGCGCTCGCCTTGAAGGACGTGGATTTCGACTTGGGGCTGATTATCAGCGGCGGTCGAGAAGACCTCGGATTTAGAGGTTGGGATGGTGGTATTTCGCTCGATTAATTTTGTTGAGACACCGCCCATAGTCTCAATACCGAGAGATAGTGGCGTGACGTCTAGCAAAAGGACATCTTTAACATCACCTTGTAAGACACCACCTTGAATTGCGGCGCCAACGGCGACGACTTCGTCAGGGTTAACACCCTGCATAGGATCTTTGCCGAAGATTTTTTTGACTTCTTCGACTACAGCGGGCATGCGGGTCATACCACCAACCATCACGACTTCGTCGATGTCTTTGGCGGTGAGTTTCGCATCTTTTAAGGCTTTTTCGACAGGCCCTGCGAGACGTTCAAGCAAAGGCTTAACTAGTTCTTCCATCTTAGCACGAGTTAAGGTGTACTCGAAGTGTTTTGGACCATCAGCGTCGGCAGTTAAGAATGGGAGATTAATTTCGACAGACGTGGTAGAAGAAAGCTCTTTCTTAGCTTTTTCGGCTTCGTCTTTAACACGTTGCATAGCGGCAGCGTCGTTTTTAATGTCGATGCCCGATTCTTTCTTAAACTCCTCGAGAAGGAAGTTAACGATCACGTTGTCGAAATCTTCACCGCCGAGGTGGGTGTCACCGTTGGTGGATTTTACTTCAAAGACACCGTCACCAAGTTCGAGAATCGAAACATCAAAAGTACCACCACCCAGGTCGAAGACGGCAATTTTTTCGTCTTTATTATTCTCGAGACCATAGGCAAGAGCGGCAGCGGTTGGCTCGTTGATAATGCGCTTTACTTCGAGACCGGCGATTTTACCAGCGTCTTTAGTCGCCTGGCGCTGGGAGTCGTCGAAATAAGCTGGGACGGTGATAATTGCTTCTGTGACGGGCTCACCAAGAAAAGCTTCAGCGTCGGCTTTGATTTTGCTGAGAACCATAGCGGAAACTTCTTCTGGAGTATATTCCTTACCGTCCATTTCAACAGCGACACCATTTCCTTTTTTGATGATTTTGTATGGCATAATGTCAAGGTCGCGTTGGACTTCTTTGTCGTCAAATTTACGACCAATTAGACGCTTAATGCCATAAATGGTGTTTTTAGGGTTCGTAACGCGTTGGCGCTGGGCAACTTTACCCACAAGACGATCACCCTTTTTTGTGACGGCGACGACACTAGGAGTAGTACGATCGCCTTCGCTATTCGTAATAACCTCTGGTTTACCGGCCACCATGTAAGCAAAAGCGGAGTTGGTTGTACCGAGGTCAATACCGATAATTTTTGCCATAATATTATTCCTTTCTTTAAATAATACAGTCGGAAGTGGCTAGGCTACCATTCTTTTCGAAACACGGTGGCATTCGTTCCCGTCGTTACGGGACTCGCACACCTTTCCCTCAGCCCGTTAGCCTGCGGACAGTTTCGAGAAAGAACCGTAGCCCAGTCGCTAGCGGCTATATTTTTAAATAACGTAATTCTTATTCTAGTCTATATTATTGGCACTCGCGTGTCAATAGTGCTATTGTAGCAAATTAGCACTCTAGTGTCAACAGTGCTAACGCGCTGTTGCCGAGTTCGCTTTCTCGGAAAGGTAAGTAAACTTACTTTTCTCTCGCAAAACTCCTCGGTTCAAGAAAGAGAATATTTACTAACTATGTTATAATGGATAAGAATAATGGAATACTCTAGTATAATACGACCGATTGGATTGGAGCTATGACAAAAGAGTCGAAAATTGAAGCGAAACCAAAAATGAAGTTGTCTGGGTGGGAAATTTTTAATCGAGTGGTGATTTTCTTTGTGATTGGCTGCGTGTTTGGGACTTATTATGAGGAGTTGCTGACGCTGGTGAAGAATTTTATGGGGACGGGAGAGCTGATTTGGGAGTCGCGGAGGGGGCTGCTTTATGGGCCGTTTTCGCCAGTGTATGGGATTGGGGCGGTATTGATTTATTTGATGTTTTACCAACCGGGGTTAAACTGGTGGCGGTGCTTGGTAGGTGGGGCGTTGTTTGGGGGTGCGCTGGAGTTTGGGCTGAGCGTAGTACAGGAATGGATGTTTGGGACAATTTCTTGGGATTATTCCAATCGACCATTAAATATCGCGGGGCGGACGACAATTCCATACATGCTGTTTTGGGGAGTATTGGTGGCGGTTTTAGCGCAATGGGTCTGTCCGTGGATTGAATCAATGTGTGAAAGAGTGCCGAGGGATATATTAAATGGAGTTTGTACGGTAGCGGCAGTGATTTTAGTACTGGATATTGCGCTTTCGGTAATAGCGGCGGCGAGGCAAACGGCGCGGAGGATGGGAGATCCAGCGGATAATATAGTAGAAGTCATGCTTGACACTTATTATAACGACGAGCGGATGCAGAAAACTTACCAAAATACGCGGCCGAAGTAGGGTCTAGGGAGGGTGATGGTGTCAAGAAACTGATATAATTCCATAGGAAGGGGGTTCATAAAACGAGGCTCGCTAAGGCGGGCCTTTGTAATTTCAGGGAACTTGAGAAATGGGGAGAAAATTTACTTGCACTTTTTACAAAGTGCGCTATAATAAGGCTATACAGAGATTGACCGACCCGAGAAGGGCCGGGTTTTGTTTTGTAGGGTGGTCTCTGAGTGAAAAAGTAAAGTAAACAGAGAGTTTGGGGTGGACGAGCGAAGTAACGAAACTTGGTAGGGTTGCGACTCAAGAAGTGATTAAGATCTAACGAAAGGAGAGTATGGAAGGTTTGGATCTCAAACAACTAAGCGCGATGGTGGGTATTATCGCAGAAGAAAAGGGCTTGCCAGAAGAAACGGTGCTCGATGTCGTACAGATGGCAATTGCAGCGGCTTGGCGCAAAGATAATGGCGATAAAGAGATGAACGTGCGAGCTTTACTAGACACAAATACTGGGAAAGCGACGGTTTTTATCGGGCGCGAAGTGATTGAAGACGATTTAGCTTATAATCCAGCGACCGAAATTCCCCTAGCCGAAGCGAAAAAGATAAAGGAAGATGCGAAAATTGGCGATGTGGTGGAAGAATCGGAAGAGGTGAAGGAGTTTGGTCGCGTAGCGGCGATGACGGCAAAACAAGTGGTGATTTCACGTCTTCGCGAGGCAGAGCGGGATGCGGTTTTGACGGCATTTGAAGATAAGATCGGGACAGTAATGACGGGAGTGATTGCACGAGTAGAGCCGCGTGTAGTTAAAATTGACCTCGGTCGTGCGGTTGGGATTATGCCAAAAAGCGAGCAGATTGACGGCGAATATTATACAGTAGGCGAGCGTATTAAAGTCTATATCAAGGGTGTAGAGCATGATGACGCGAGGGCGCAATTAATTCTATCCCGTGGAAATGCGGCGTTTATTGAATACTTATTCCGCCAGGAAGTGCCGGAACTTGAGAACGGTTCAGTCGAGATTAAGGGAATTGCACGCGAGGCGGGACGTCGGACGAAGATTGCCGTGGTTTCAACGGTACCAGGGGTGGATCCGGTCGGAACGTTTGTCGGTGGACGCGGGATGAGAGTCCAAGCTATTATGAACGAGATTGGGGATCGTGAAAAGATTGACATCATTAACTGGAGCGATAATCCTTCCGAGTATATTCGTGAAGCACTGAGCCCGGCGGAAGTTGTCAAAGTGGAAATTAATGGCAAAAAAGCTAAAGTTTTTGTTAATGAAGACCAACAATCAATCGCGATTGGTCGTCAAGGACAAAACGTGCGTCTAGCATCGAAGTTGACGGGTTACGATTTAGACATTGAGCTTGCAAAAGCACCAGAAAAAAAGAAGCGCAAGAATGCGGAGGATTCCCTTTTGAGTGCTTTGAGCCAGAGTAATGATGAGGCGGAAGATACGCCCGAGGGTAGTGAAACAAAATAGATAAACTTCTAGCACGAGAAAATCCGCCTTTCGGGGCGGATTTTTTGGGAGGTGATATTAATGGGTATGGAAAAGCCCGGCAATGGGCGAATCGAAAGGTTCTGATGCCGGACTAGTTAGAGCTTGTACGGATTTTATATAATGATTACAAAATTTTGCAATGACAGTAATAGTAATTCTATAACAGATTTTTATAAATACGCAAGGTAAGGAAGTTGATGGCTTCTGTAAGAGTTTTGCGCAAATGTGGAAAAGTGGGGAAAAGTTGTTCGGGTTTTGGGAGAGCGAGAGCGATGGAGAAAAGTCTGGAAACAGAAATAGGAGTAAAGACACCAGCGGAAGCTCGGAAACGGATAGAGCCGAAGATAGAGGAGAGCGGAGCTCGGCAGCGTTTTGCGGAGAATGAAGCAGAAACAGTTTATAGTGGTGGAATTGTCGATGGACAAAGTGAAAACTTACTATTGGAATTATCCGCCGAGTTATGAGTATGAGGATGAAGAGAGTGATGAGGAAGATTATTGGAACGAGATAAATGACTGGTGGAGATACGGAAGGCGAGCGAGAAAATTAGAGAGTAGAGTACAGCGACCAAAAGAGGAGGTTTGAGATCGTTGCTTTACCGCCGGAGATTCGGGAAAAATATGCGTTTTTGGAGGAGCTGCCGGAAAATGTAGGTGTGATTGGAGGGATGGCGAGAAGTATTGCGCGGGAAGTAGTTACGGGTGAGCAGGAGCCATTCGGGATATTGGCTTTGTAAATAGGGTTTGGAAGAGTTCGGCTGGAAGTTGAGCGGAACGGAGAGTAGCAAAAAGCCCTGGCGAACCAGGGCTTGATGGTCTCTTGCTTAGGATTACTAAGGTTGAGAAGTCGAGAGAAACCTAGTCAGCTTCGGCTGCGGCGAGGTTAGCGCCGGTAGTGGCAACGGACGTGTCAGTAGAGCTGACAGCGTCGGAGCCGCTAGGAGCGGACTCGGAAGCGGAAGTTGTTGTGTCGGATACACTGGAGGTAGAAGAGGTTTCGGATGTAGTGGTCTCACTAGTAGAAGTAGACTCGACAGCAGACTGAGAGGAATCCTTAGAGGATTCGGTATTACCTTTGTCGGCAGAAGATGACTCGGTAACAGATTGTTCAGGAGTATCTCCAGTGGACCGATCTTCGGTAGACTGATTGGAAGATTCGGATTTGGAGGATTCGGATTCTGAAGTGGAGGCCTCGGTCGCAGTGGCAGGTTCCTGATTTTCGGTCGAGGAAGCTGCGGATGTTTCAGAAGTAGGGGTAGTAGTAGCTTCAAGACTGGATGCGGAATCCTTAGTAGAATCTAAGGTTTCGCTGACGGATGGTTGGGAAATTGAAGAGTCTGAAGCGGGCCGAGAGGAAGCTTCCGGATTAGAATTTTCGTCCTCGCCGTGATTATCCTCGATAGATTCGACGGTGTTTTGGACGTCTGTCGTCATAAGGGATGCGTCTGGGGTGGAGTCTGCGGAAAATTGCTCCTGAATCAGGGTATCGAGTTTTTCTTGGGCAGATTCGGTTGAGCCATAGACCGTAACATCCTGTTTAGGATCGCCATTTACGGTGCCTTCGACAACCGTCAGTTCCTCCGGATTGATAACGATAGCTACATCAGCGCCTTTATATTGCGCCATTGTACCGTTCTCGGTGCCATAGCTTAGCTCGGGATCACGAACCGTCACAAGTAAATCATGCGCTGTACCATTCGCAACTTCGTCAGTTACTTCAAAGGTTAACTGGACAGTTGCTAAACGATCGGAGCCGAGTCCATCACTAAACATACAAACTACGTCACCACTATCAGTTATGCCGTAGTTACCATTAGTCTGAACATCACTACTTAAAGTTAGCCGCTCGCTATCGTATTCCGGCCTGAAGGAAAGGATGACGCTTTCATTGTTGTCTAAACTAGCAGATTTAATATTACTGAAGCTAACATCAATAGTTAGTTTATTCCCTTCACGATTTGAAGACATATTGACATCAAACCAGCTATGCTCGGATTTCAGGTTAACCACAGAAGAAACGCTATTAGTGTCGAAAGTGTAGTTTTTGGCTTTATCTTCCTTAATGGTAAAGTCGGTAGTAACGGTGAAGCTGCCAGCCGTATCTAAAGTAACGGATTGCTCATTGCTGTCAACGGTAGAAACAGATTTGATGTCGCCGTCAACAATACCTTCGATGACGACCTCCATTTGATTAGTTTCAGGATTGTAAGTTGGGTTCTTAGGTGTCAGCTTGGCAGGTTTAATCTCGAATTCGACTTCCATGTCGGGGATTGGAGCGTAACCTTCAGGAACTTTGAATGATACCGGACATTTGTAGGTGCCAGCGTCGGTATAGCCTTCGCCGAAGATAACTTCAACATCGTCTCGATCTTTAATGAAGGTCGGCTGATGTTTTTGGCCATCGTAGGTGAACTCCAAAGTAGACTCATCGAAATGCCAGTTGGTGGTATCGATTGGTTTAAGCTCGGGAGTTTGGTCATCTTGTTTCAGGTCGGGGAAGGTTGTAGAGATGTAGTCTTTAAGGTTTTCGTAAGCATTCTCCTTTTCCTGGACCTTAGATGGATTTGGATTACCGTTCTGGTCGGTTAGTTGATCCTCGAATTTATATTCGGTATCTTTAGTGGGATCCCAGTTAGTAATCACGCCTTCCACTAGTTCAACTTTTTCGGGGTTAACCACGATAGAAGTATCACCAGTATGATAGAGAAGCTGCATGCTGCCCTTATCGGAGTTAGTAAAAGTGGCGTTTTTAGCAGTAATGATCAGATCGCTAGTGTCATCTCCAATAATGTCAAACTTCAAACTGCAAATAGTAGCGCTTTCCGGAAGTGGACCAGTCCAACCATAATAATAGCCAAATTCCTTATCCTGGCTTTCACTGTAAAACATGTGCCAATAACCGGTTTCGTCTCCAGCGTACTGAAGGCGGTCATGATCATAATCAAGATTGAACTCAATACCACACGACTTAGTTGTACCGGCATGTTCCGTCTTAAGGTTATCAAGCCGGAAGTCAATAATAAGCTGACCAGCTTCTTCGCGGTAGGACATATTAATATCGTACCAACGATTGTCGGTCTTAGTGTTATGCACGGAAGTCACAGGGTCAGAAATAATGTAGTTCCCTGCCTTTTCGGTATCAAGGTCTAAAGTAGTTGATACTACGCAGCTACCAGGTTCAGCGTTCAAGGTATTACCTTCTGCACCATTAATAGTAGTGATTGCATTACACACATCGCCGTCCACTAATCCGTCAATAACCGCATCAATTTTACGAGTTTCCGGGTTATAGGTCTGCGATACAGTCAAAACTGTTGGCTGAATCTCATACTCGATGGTGAAGTCTGGGATAGGATTATAACCATCGGGGGCTTTGGCGGAAACCGTATAGGTGTACTTGCCAGCATTAACACTTGGTTCACCCAGAGTCAGCTCGATGCCCTCTTCGACGCCAAGAAGGGTCGGGGCATGAGGCTGGCCGTCGTAGGTGAAAATTAAGGTTGACTGGTCGAAGTACCAAGCGGAAGTGTCATAATCCTTGGGCTTTTCAGGCTGGTCGGGATTATCCGGATTAGTCGGATTGGTATTGCCACCGGGGTTTTCCGGATTTTCGCCGGGATTCTCAGGCTTATTGCCTGGATCGGTTGTGCCGCCAGGATTCTCGGTGGAACCACCTGGATTGGTATTATCGCCAGTGTTGTCACCGGGATTGGTCGGCTGTGTACTGGAGCCAGGTTTTTCCTGGTCTTCAGGTTTAGGATTGGTAGTGCCAGAATTGCCAGGCGTTTCGGTAGAGCCAGGCCGGTTGTTGGATGCGGAAGAATCAGAATCAGTAGTTGCAGGGGTTCGGCTGCTGGAATGACTGGAAGAATTGCTTACCGAAGGCACATAATCGGGACTAACTGCTTGACAAACCATCTTAACCATTGCGCCCAGATAAGGGTTTTTAACAGAAAGCGTAATACTTGATTGGCCATCTTTCTCCGCCTGGAGATAGACGACGAGTAAGTTATCATCAATATCGCCTGTAAGGGCGATATTGGATGCAATGATTGCATCCACGATTTCCTGCTTTTTGGTCTGGATTGCAGGGTCGTCAGGAGGTAACACGCGAAGGGCGGAAGAGTCGGAAAATTCGACTTTATCGATTTCCCAACCTTGTGCCTTGGCCAGCTCGACTGGTTCAACATAGAGACGTAAAACATCACCACGCTTGAAACTGAGCTGGGTTTCGGACAACCGCAATTTTTCGGCAGTGTCACGAATAGCGGCGCGTTTTTCTTCGGTCAATTCGGCAGAAGTCAAAGACTGATAGCCAGGACCGTAGCTGACGTTAGTAGCTGCCCGTGCCGTAAAGGCAGGGGTCGCGATTAACATAAGCGACAGAGCAGCAGATGACAGCAGAGGGTGGAACAGGGTTTTCTTCATAGTTTCTCTCCTTTTTGTTAAGGTGCTGGAGCCTCGAAGAGACTCGTTAATGAGTGACGGTGCTCACTGCGACTCTTATGGCAGCTTCCAAAATTAAATGGATAGCTCAAAAGATAGAAAAAGCGTTTCTAGCCATAATAAATCATGAAGTCGCAAAAATTTTACCGAGAGTAATGATACACGAAAGGGTTTAAAATAAGTAAGCGCAAAAGTAGTCAGTAAGATCGATAGTCGGCGGAAATTGGATAAGTAACAAAACTTAAAACGACTAACGATTAATGAAGAAGCAAAGCATAACATCGAAAATAGACAATAAGGTAGAGCTTATAGGCTCTCGGGCTTCTCCTAAGCTTACTAATTTTATAGCTTCCGGTGACAAAATCTGGTAAAGTTAGTGCGATTCAATTAGTGAAGGCACAATGGTTTATAAGTGTGCCAAAATAAGGAAAAATGCGGTTCGATAACGCTTATGTTACTTACAAACCAAAATGGCGCCAGAACATGGGGGGGTAGTTCTGTGCGCCATTTTGGTTGCGGGAGTTGGATTTGAACCAACGACCTTTTGGTTATGAGCCAAACGAGCTACCAGGCTGCTCTATCCCGCGGCGTAAATGTATATAGAATTTTATTAAAAATACCATTGTTTAATATATTTTATATTGTACCGCATGCCTTATCAAAAGTCAACAGTTTTTATGAAAAATCTGCGAAAAAACGTGTTTTAGGGGTAAAATAGTTTGATTTTAGGGGATTTTAAGAGGCTTTAGGACGAGTTTACCGATTAATTGACGGTTTTGATGGGCGGAGAAAGATAAGGAAAAGAAGCGGAGGGAGAAGATATATATGGAGAGCATTAGGGAGGCCGGAGAAAAAGTTGAGTGTAGCAAGATAAGCAATAATTAAAGAGGCTAGGAGCGGTAGGGCGGGATGCGACCAAAAATCACCTTTTTGGAGTCGTTTAATTATTGAACTGGCGGAAGCTGGACGTTGTTGTTTTCCATCAACAAAGCGTTGCGGAAGTAATGGAGCAAAGAAGGCAAGGATGAGGGTAAAAATAAAGAGTAGTAAACCTACAAGACCTAGCTCGAGAAGGAGGCTGAAAAATTGGTTTTGGACGATTTCTTTTGGAGAGGTGACACGATCGGGAAAAGCGTTGTGCATGGCTGTTCCGGCACCCCCTAAACCAACACCAAAAAGGATGCTAGTCGGAGTAATTTTATGACATTCGTTATCTTCCGCATAGTCACTACAAGTAGTAATAAGCGTAGCATGATTAGGCGCATTGAGCCAAGTGTCAATGGCAGTAGCATTAAGATTAAGGCGCACATTGGTAGACTCGGCAACATAGCCTTCGAAGATCGCGGATGAATCATCGGGATTGTCAGGACGATTCCCTTCTTCAGAGGTATCGATTGGAGGTTGGTTTGATGATGAAGGGGTTGGGCGCAAATCGATAATACCAAGAGTGAGTTGATGGATGGACTTCGCGATGCCAGACATAAATGTGTCTTGAACAGGACTAATTAAGGTGAAAATTCCCTGCATACAAAGTACGAAGAGAAAAGTTAGGAGTGGAACAATGATAAGGCTAGGGCGGAAATGATGGTAAAACAGAGAAAACAATAGCATACTGGCAAGAGCGATAATATAAGCGTAGATGGCACCCCTGGAGAAAGTTAGGAAAAGGGTTGCAGAAAAAAGGCAAGTGAAGAAGATAAGAATGGATTTGGGGAAAACTTGTGGAAAAGTCCCTTTTTGATGGTGGATAACTTGTGGAATTGTTGGATGGGATGGTGGATAACTTGTGGACTTTGGTGGATTGTTTGTGGGATTGTTGGATGGGATGGTGGATAACTTGTGGACTTTGGTGGATTGTTTGTGGAATTGTTGGGGGGTTTTAGGGGAGGGGTTGAAAAATTTTCGTAAAATAGTTAGTACACGAGTCTTATCATAAACAAAGATAAGAAGATAGAGCGCGGTGAGAGTTGGCGCAAGGAGGAGATTCCCCATGAATTGAGGCTCAATGGCGAAACCGGAGGGATGAGGAAAACCGAAGGAGCGATATGTGCAACCGAGACAGAGGAGAGTATGACTGCGATCGATACCAAAGATGTCTAAAAATGATTGGACCCAGCAGACTACGCAGGTGGCGGCACTAGAGATAAAGAAGGCCCGGAGAACATGGGTACGGAATTGACGCGGCGGGTGAAGAAGTGGAGTAACAAAAAGTAGAGCAAAAATAGCAAAAAAGAGTAGCCAAATAATACCAGCGGTAAGAATGGCGCGGAGGGGGTTGGAAGACCAGAAAATCGAGAGCGTAGCGTAGAGCGGAAACAACGCAAAGAGGAAAAATTTACGATCAGAAAGAAAAGGAGTCCGCTTTGATGGAGGGCTTTTGGGTCGGTGGAAGACTTGGATTAAACTTTTAATGATGCTGGTTTGAGGGCTTTGGATGGGTTTAATCTGGTGATTCCCTTTTAAGCTAATGGTGGTGAATAAAATAAAGGCCAGAAGATCAAAAATCACTAGCCAAATTAACGGTAAAGAAAGCTCGAAATTCATGGAAGCGTTGCCACCTAGACGAATGATTGGATAATAGGAGCAGAAAAGTACCGCGGGTAGAAGATAAATTAGGACAAAGAAGAAGTTTTTTAGGAATTTAAATAGTTTAGGCATGTTTTGCTCCCTGAGAGTGGCTGGAAAGGGCCTTATTAATAAGTTGTTGAATTTTGTGTCGAAATTCTAGGGACGAAAAACGATCCGCACTGGCAATAACCGTAGATCGGTCAAACTGTTCAGGATTAAAACGGCGAAGCGCGTCGGTCAAAGAATCAACGGTCTGAGCGTTAAAGAGGAGGCCATTTTGACCCGGAACAACGATGTCACGACTGCCACCTTCAGCATAAGCAATGACTGGGCAACCAGCAGCGAGAGCTTCGACCGCTGCGATACCAAAAGGCTCAAGGCTAGGAAATAGATAAGCCTGGGAGGATTGGAGATGTTTAACTAGATCAGAAGCATCGAGCCAAGAAATAAACCGAACTCGGGGAGATTGGCGGGCTAGTTCGACCAGATGAGAATGCTCAGAGCCGTCACCAATGACCGTTAAGTTGTCACCGGTGGCGAGGCAAGCTTCAATGGCAAGATCAATCCGTTTCCAGGTAGCTTGGCGACAAGCGATGATGAAGTGATGTGGATTTCTTGTGGATAACTTGTGGATAACTTGTGGACTTTGGTGGATTGTTTGTGGAATTGTTGGACGGGATGGTGGATAACTTGTGGACTTTGGTGGATTGTTTGTGGAATTGTTGGACGGGATGGTGGATAACTTGTGGACTTTGGTGGATTGTTTGTGGAATTGTTGGACGGGATGGT
>CARBGY010000010.1 GCA_948945085.1 uncultured Candidatus Saccharibacteria bacterium | reverse complement strand
ATATACAATGACTTACTTGCTTTGTATTATACATGAGCATGATGAGGAATGCAAGCGAAATTATAAAATAATTCCCTACTCCAAAAACTGATTATCAATCGCCATATTCGCCTGCGCATCCGCCTGAACATTTTGTTCTCTCGCTACATGCATAAACGCACAGGCCTCAAAACACTCCAACATATCCTGAATGTCATCATAAATCGGCCGAATATCATTATTCTTAATCTTATAGACCCCATTCATCTGGTTCACAAGCATCAAATTATCGCTCACAAATCTCACTGTTCTTAACCCTAGCTCGATCGCCCGTTTACACCCCTCTTTTAGAGCATAATACTCCGCCACCCTCGATGTTGCAAACCCAATAAATTCTCCACCAGTCGCCAAAACCTGCCCATCTTCCCCCACAATATAATACCCAATACCAGACGGACCCGGATTACCTCTACTACTACCATCGACATAAACTGTTGCACTATTGGCTACTTCTTTATAATGAGCCTTCGGATTAATCCTTCCCTCCATCCCAAGCACAATAGCACTTGCCTCATCCAAAGCATAATTCCCCACCTCATCTGGCTTGATATATTTATAAGCAGTATAGCGATCCTTTGGTACAATTTTCGTTCCCTCATTTAATACTACACTATATACAATGTAAAGGTTACTCAGCTGACTCGTTCCCTGCGCCGGATTTTGCGCCAAAAACGTCACCACATCCTTCAGCTCCATCCGCTTCGTCAACTCAATCCCCAAGTATTCCTCAATCGTCCGCTCGATCGCCTCTTCCGGTTGTTCTCCAAACTTAATCTTACCAGTTGGAAGTTCCCATCTTGAAGCACTATCAACCCTCCCCTGGCTTTTTTTCATAATTAGCACCTCGGGGCCATTCTCAATAATTCCAACTACCCGAACTCTCTGTTTCACTTTCCTACCCTATTTTCTACCTCTTTACTACTACCAGTATAACATATCCACGCACTTTCACCTAATAAAAATCCATTTCCAAATCTCCCCCAGCTATATCCATATCATCAAAAATCCCAATGGCGATGTTTTCCTTGTTATAAGTACAAGGTGGGTAAAATCTTATGCGACATTTCCACGGAAATGAGCCACGAAATCCCTAAACATGATTATTCAGGAAAATCATGCCGCCATTGGGATATTACTATTATATCACACTCAATGCACTCCTACTATCCAGAAAAAGAACCGTAAAATCCCCTCCATTGCCCCGCCCATAATCATCGATATAAAACTAGGAAAAACAACTACGAGTAATAGCACTACCATAATCCCCCATTTTTCCATACCAGACATCGCTTCTCTTACCCCATCCGGCGCAATCGCATACAAAACCCTCGATCCATCTAACGGGGGAATTGGAATTAAATTAAACACCCCAAATCCCAAATTAATCAATACTAAATAATCGAATATCACCCCAATTAATCCAGGCGCTTCCAACCAGCCAGTGTAATATCCAACCAAAAAAGCCACAAACGCAATCACAAAGTTCATCAACGGACCAGCCACAGCTACCATCGCCATTCCCCAAACCCCATACTTCAGATTCTTAGAATTCACTGGTACCGGCTTCGCTCCACCAAAAATTGGCCCTCCTGTCATAAACAAGAGTAGCGGCAATGCTACCGACAACAATGGATCCAAATGCTTTAGCGGATTCAATGTTAACCTTCCCTCTTCTTTAGCCGTATCATCCCCCAAAAAATATGCCATAAACCCATGCGCTAGCTCGTGAAAAATCATCGAAATCAGTACTACGACAAAAACCACTGCCATCGCCAAAATATTCGTTCTCATACTAAACCAATGCTACCACTTCTAATGCCGCCGGAAGGCTCTCTAAACTCTTCACCTTTAATTTCTTCTCCGTTCGCGCTCCAAGCTTCAATTCTGTCACCATCCCATCAATATTCCCCATCGCCACCACCAACTTCGGCTCAATCTCACGCACCGCTCTCACGCTACTCGTACATAGAATATTCGCCACACCTAACTCATCCAAAATCGTCGGCTCCTCCACATCGCCAACAATCCCCACATGCACATTATTAATAACTACATCATACACCGTCTTTTTCTCTCCCACTGCAATCCCCCGAATTGCTGCCTCCCCAATCTCAAACTCCCCTGGTCCTACAATCTTTCCCACCTCAAGCTCCGCATCAATTTCTTCCCTCGCCAAATCAAAGCGAATCCGTTTCGTCTTCGTTATAATCGTAATTTCGTCCTGGTTCTTACTCTCAATCTCAAACATATTCCTCCTTATTTCTCTATATTTATCATCTTATCCGGATCATATACTTCAGTAAGCTCCATTTCCAAAAGCTCACACAAAAACTTATCACGCACACTCTTTCTATACAAATAATCATCCCGCCCCATTATCACATAATTCATTGGCCGACCTTGCCGTTTCTCAACTACCTCTGCCCACCGCGTCAATTTCTTTGCGCCATCGTCCCCAATCACCAACATATCTATACCATCCTGACCCGGTAACCGATTCGTCACAATTAACCCCTTTAAATACTTCGCCACCGGCCTAATCATGTCCTCCCAATTGTTCCGACGAACGATCCGTTGCACTTCCACCGGCGCCGCCCCGCTAGTTGTTGTTGCCTTCCTCGGCGCAAATAGCTCCTGAAAAGCATGCGCATATTGACTTTTCATATTGGCCGAATAGTAGACTTTATTATCATACGTCTCACTCTTCACTACTCCAACGCCTTCTAAATTAATCAACTCTCTCCGTACGGAATTAATTTGTTCATTTATAACTCTTGTGATCTCACGCACATAATAAGACTTATTCGTATTTGAAAAAAACAGTTCCAATAACTTCGCCCGTGTTTTTGATCCGAACAATTTTTCAATTGGAGTGCTATCTTCTTTACTCATCCTGTATACATTTTAGCACGAAGTCCTCTATTTCCACAAGTGGTAACCAGTTAATATTTTTGTTCCGCTTGAACCAAGTTAATTGTCGCTTTGCTAAGTGCCAGTCATCATAAATGAACAATTCTTTTGCACGCTCTCTACTTATTTCTCCACCTAGATAACCCCATGCAAACTGATAGATATTGCTTTTCATCGCCTGAGTATCCCATTTATACTTCCCGACCAACATTCGTGTTTCATCATATAGTTCTTGAATAAAAAATTTATCCGCTCTCTCCGTTATCCGTCTCCTTAGAACCTCAGGGTCAGTCTTTACTCCAATGAGTAAAAATTTTGTACAATCCCCCCTACGATCATCCTGGGTCAACTTTTTTTCTTCACCAAACTGATAATCATATACCAAAGCATCAACATACAACCCTGTCCCGCCCACCACCATCGGTAAATTCCCCCTCTCCTTAATCTCTATTATCTTCTCCTCAGCATAGTTTTTCCAATCTGCCACCGTAAAACGCTCCCCTGGCTCCACTAAGTTAATCCCCCAATGTCGAATCCCCTGTTGTTCTTCCACGCTCGGCTTTGCTGTCCCGATATCCATCCCCCTATAAATTGCTCGCGAATCCGCTGAAATTACTTCCACCCCCTTAAATCCGCAGTACGTCCCGTCGGCCGACCCTTTCGCCCGACGTTCAATTTCCTTCGCAATTCGAATCGCTACCCCTGTTTTACCAGAAGCCGTCGGCCCAACAACCACCACTGTTTTTTCAAAACTCATAAAATCCTCTTCCCCTTTCGGCAATGTTCATAAAACTCAACATCAGAAATACCGTAACTAGGCCTTTCATATTCATAAAGCGACCACTTCGTTTCATCTATTTTATCCGGCAACATCTCCGACCTTTGTCCGTTCAGCGCAAACACACGCTTAAAATCTTCCAACAACTCCTCTTCTCTAAAATACTTATGGACTCCCGAATATTCTACTGCTGCACCATAGAACATCGGCTCAAACCAACACCATCTATCTTCATCCAGATAAGTTAAAATTGAATGTGATGGACAATAATCGTCTCTCAAATAATAATACAACAGGTATGTTTTTACTTGATGACCCCGCCTCTCAAACCATTCCCTCTGTAATTCTGTCTGATCCCAACAATTCCCCTTCCTGTGTCTTATAAATTCCTCTGGCGATTGTAGTTTCCCCTCCACGCCCCCTGCAATATACCCATAATACCCAAGATGCTGACAAAAAGCAAAAAACTCATCAAATTTATACCCAAAGACACTATTTATATCAAAAACCCCACCAAAATGGCTCCGTAGAGCCTCCATTGCTCTCACAGAGCCATTTTTTTCAAGCATACCGTCCTAGCCTACTTTCTACTTTTTTCCATCAACCACCCCTTTAGCTCATCCAACTTCACCTTCTCTTCCCCATCTCTCGTCCTGACGCTCACAACGCTTTCAGCAGCATCTTTCTCACCAACAATCAGCACCACGGGAATCTTCATCTCTGTTGCCCGCTTGATCTTCTTCCCTAAACTATCGTCACTCCGATCAACCTCATACCTCAACTCATTCCCTCTCACCGGCTCCTCTAGCACCACTCCACGCAGCACCTTCTCTACCTCATCCACATACCCCTCCACCTTATCATTCACCGTCAACACCCTCACTTGCTCTGGCGCACACCACAACGGGAACCAACCCCCAGTATGTTCGATAAACACGCTCATAAATCGTTCGATCGACCCCAACGTCGCATGATGAATCATGACCGGACGTTCTTTTTCGCCCTTTTCATTCACAAACTCCAGCCCAAAACGTTCTGGCTGCACAAAATCCAGCTGCACCGTCGCCACCTGGTGTTCGCGTCCTAGCGCATCCTCTGCCATAAAGTCAATCTTCGGACCATAAAATGCTGCTTCTCCCTCTTGTTCGAAGTAGTCCAGCCCATTATCAATTGCAGCCTGTTTTATCTGCTCCTGTGCCATCTTCCAAAGTTCCGGATCACCCAAATATTTATCACTCGAGTCGCGATAGCTCAATCTAGCTTTCAGCTTATCCATGCCAACCGTAGCATACAATCTTCGCACAATCCCTACCAGAGTCTGTATCTCACTTTTAATCTGGTCCTTACGACAAAATACATGCGAATCATCCTGTGTCAGAGATCTTACTCTCGACAAACCACCCAACTCGCCCGTCTTTTCATCACGATAATCGGTCGTCGCCTCCATATACCTCACCGGCATCTCCTTGTAAGTCCGCGGACGCGAAGCAAAAATCTGCGCATGATGTGGACAGTTCATTGGCTTGAGTGCAAACTCTTCCCCATTTACCTGCGAATGTACCATAAAAAGTTCTTCACCAAATTTTGCATAATGCCCCGACTTCTTATATAGATCTACCTTCGTAATATGCGGCGTCCAAACCTTCTTAAATCCTGCTCTCCCACGCATCCCTAGTGATAATTCACTTAATTCCTCGCGTAGCACTGTCCCTCTCGGTGTAAACAGTGGCAACCCCGCTCCCACCAAATCCGAAAAACAAAACAAATCCAACTCTTTCCCCAATTTCCGATGGTCACGCCTCTTCGCCTCTTCCTGCCTCTTCAAATATTCTTCCAACTCCCCCTCGGTCTCAAACGCCACCCCATAAATCCGCGTCAACATCTCCCGTTTCTCATCCCCTCGCCAATACGCCCCAGCCACTCTCATCAGCTTAAACGCCCCAATTTCCTCTAAGTTCTCTACGTGCGGACCTTTACAAAGATCGCTAAATAGCACCTCATCAGTCTTCGGATCCACTAAGTCATAAAAACTTATTGTTTCCCCTTCTGGTAGCTCCTCAATTAACTCCACTTTATACTTCTGTCCATTCTCCTGCGCCCACTTCATTGCGTCTTCACGAGACACCTCCCGTCGCACCATCTTACACTTTCGTGCGATAATTCCTCGCATTTTTTTCTCTATTCTTGCCAAATCCGCATCAGAAACTTTTACATCTCCAAAATCGATATCATAATAAAATCCGTTCTCAATCGCCGGCCCCACTCCAAAAGTTGTTGTCGGATAAAGCTCCCGCACCGCCGCCGCCAAAACATGGCTCAGCGTATGGCGCATTTTTTCGACGTCACTGCTCGAACTTACCATAGCTTTATCCTTTCTGCTATTTCTAGCACTTATTTTTACCCCTATATTATACTACAAAAACCAGCATTCTCTGATATTTTAAGTCCCCATCTTATTGAACACAATTTTTATTGAGATAAAATCCGCGTTTCATCTAATTTGTCATCCAAAATACACATTGAACACAAATTTTAACCTTTCCTTTTTAGTCTCTTTTTACTATTTTTACCCCGAACTTCCCTCACATACCCCACTACCGCAATAACAAGCATCACAGCTTCACAAATCACCCCAAAAATCGAATGAACAAATCCATTATAGGTCATCCAACAAAATGCCACTGGAATCCCCAAAAACTTATAAATCCTTGTACTCTTTTGCCAAATTGATACCTCATAGAGTACTGTCGCCATCACAGATAACAAACTCAGTGGTCCATCATAAGTCAACCAAGCTATCACTCCTATTCCTACCAAAACCATCGCAAGTACAATATAATCTCTCAGATGCAACTTCGTCCGTTCTTTCTTATTATGTACCCTTTCATCCCACAAATAATAAAGATTTGCCAACAAGATAATTATTGACATCATCATCCCCAGGTCCGCCCCAAGCAACAAAAACGCAAAAATCCCCGTAGTCATAGATACAATGTCAAGCACAACCACTGCTTTACGATTCTTCGCTAGATACGAAGCTCCTAACAATGCATACTCTATTACAGTCAAAACCTGCGACCAAACATAAACCCAACTTATATCCATAACCATTATTATATCACACACCTAAAACCAGCATTAGAATTAACAACCAAAAAATGCGTCCTTCCTATCTGTAAAGACGCATTTCTGGGGTTAATATCAACCGATAATTTCACTCTTGGTGGGTCGCGAGGGGCTCGAACCCCCGACCTCCTCGGTGTAAACGAGGCGCTCTAGCCAACTGAGCTAGCGACCCAACACCCCCAGTATATCACACCTTATCAAAACCTTCAAATTTTCCCAAACCAACCTACTTTTCCTGTTGCTCAATCGCCTTCATTAACCTTTCTTCGCTACTCAAACGCTTCGGCTTTAATACGGTCGCTTTTCGTTGTTTCCCCACCACTTTAGTCTTTACCTTAGTCGTAACTTTCCCAATCCCCTTTTGCTCTGCGCTACCTTTACCGTTATTCACCAATTTTGCAAACATCATCGTCCCCGCCGCCGTCTGGTTTAATCTAATAAACTCAATCTCCACTTCTTCGCCTAACTTCGACTGGGCATGATCAACCACCACCATCGTCCCATCCTTCAAATAAGCCACTCCCTGCCCCGCATTACTACCCGTCGCAGCAATCTTAACTCTTGTCCTCTCCCCAGGCAAATACTCATTTCGCATTGCCAACGCCAAAGCATTCAAATTTAGAACCATAATATGTTCTGTCGCCGCTACCTTCTGTAAATTAAAATCATTGCTAAGAATTACTCCGTGATTCTCTCTTGCTAACTCTAACAATCGATTATCTACCGGCGTTCGGTCTAGCACGTCATCAAGTATCACCGTCTCAAAATATACTACTCGTTCCAATTCCCTCACCACATCCAAACCAGCTCTCGCCCTAATTCTCTTATCATGATCTTTTCCATCCGCAAGAAGTTGCAGCTCATTAATTACGCTTCTCGGTATAATCAAGTCGTCTCCCATAAAACCAGTTTCCGCCACCCCTAAAAGCCGCGAATCCATCAATGCCGAGGTGTCAACGTAAACCTTTCGCCCTTGCCCACCCGACGAAAAAACTTTCTTCTCGCCCCTAAATAAAAGTACTGTCGTTTCCACCAAAACCAAAGCCACCACCCCTAAAATCAATAATTCCATACCACCATTATAACATACGTCGCGTCACACCCTACTTACCTCTTTTCCATCCCCTCAAACACATAATTATCTCCATCCCCTTCCCCCTCCTCCATGCTCGTAGAGCCTGTTGGTGTATCTTCTTCATTTTTAGCGCTCTCCTACGGCTTCCATAGCATAACTCCTATTACAAGGCCTATTAGGACTATTAGGACTATTAGAACGCATATTACGATAAATAACTATACGCTTCTTCTTATTAGAATCTGCATTATTCGGCTTGGAATCACTACCTGCGCCCAAACCCCCTTCTTCATTCATATCCTAGTGTTTGGGCGCTGGTGACGCAGGATACCCTTCTAGAGCCTCCTGAGAGTTCTGGGGGGCTATCTATATTCGTACTGTCCATCTCAATATATTCCTTTCATTCCGCCCCACATCAAGAAACTTCCTTTTATTACTTAAAAATACTTTCATTAATTATAACCTAAGTTTTTTCAAAAACGCTACAAACGTTACTTCTATAAAAACACAGCATAACAAGAAATACTAACGAAAAAATATGATATAATATATTAGGAACATCGCAAAAAGGAGGTAAATCACGATGTTAGTATCTCAAATCGCTAGACTTATTGTTACCACAAAATCCCCCACCCTCAGCCGACTCTATCAACGCTCCTACCAGATTGCTTCGGAAATTTATTGCCTACTTTCACCCAATTTCCGGAAACTTCTAAACGAGTACGAAGACGGTCACTATTCCCTCAATACCTATCCCCCATTCTTCTCCAACCCACACTACATTTATCCCCCACCAGCCGCAAAATGCCAGCCTGCTACAAAGCAACCATTGCCCAATCGCGCCTTAGTCGATCCCTCTCATTACCCCATCCGCACCGCTGATAGCTACTGTAACTGGCAAATCCGTCGCGTTCAGGGCCATTGGAGATCCCTCCCCTCTGCGTATTGCTATATAAACTGGCCTCACCGTTTCTATGTTACAAAATGCCAATCTGTACGCATTCCCCGAAACGGCAGCTATTTCGTCGGTTTACCCAAACCAGACAACCAAAATTCCGAGCCAGTCTGGTTTGAACGCAGCGTTTCTGAAGCTTATTCCACAATCTCCACTTACCGACGCGGACAACATTGCCTTGATGTCATCCCAAACTCCGCTTACAACTGGTATAAAATTACTTCCTAGCAAATCACTCTCCGCCACGCTAAAGCGTGGCATCTTTCATATCTAAAACTTCCTTATAGCTTAGTGCGCACAACAGCCACTTTTTACCGTATTTCCCTCTTTACATTCTCTACCATTTCGTGTATAATGAGCCAAAGAGTTTATTAATTTAATTCCGAGGAAATATTAATGCCGATTATTAAATCTGCAAAGAAGGCTGCTCGCCAAGCCGAAAAGCGTACTGCGAACAACCAACTTATCAAGAAAAACATCAAAGCAGCCTTAAAAGCTTTTAAAGCCGACCCGACCGCCGAAAATATGTCTAAGGCTCAATCCGAATATGACAAAGCTGCTAAAAAAGGCCTCCTAAAGAAAAATACCGCTTCTCGCCGTAAAGCTGCCCTCGCAAAGTTCGCTAAAGCCAACAAAGCAACTGCTTAATTTTTCTTAAAAATACTTAAGACCTCACTCTGAGGTCTTTTTTCTTCCCTTATAACTCGCCTAACCTCAACAACACACCTTTTACTAAATTCCACGGCTCAATACTTGAACTTTTCATTAACATATCCACCTTCGCAAGCTCCTTTAGAATCCTCTTTTCTCTTGCTCCACCACGAGAATACTCAAATTTCTTCAATGCCTGCGTCACCATTAGACCAAAAAACATGTACGGATCCTGATTATCCTCAATTTGCTCCAACATCTTCACTGCCTCAGCGCCATTCCTTAACGCTACGTCAAAAACCCCAAACACCACTTTCATATCTGGTGCCTTCGTTTCCGTAAATTCCTTTAACTCTACCCCAGAACTTTTCAATCGTTTATAACCCGCCAATCGCTTGTCGATTTTTCCTTCCCAAACTATCACCCGATGTTCAGTTTCCGCATAATCAGCCACCTTCTCCCAAACCGCCAAATTCTCTCCCAGATTCTTCAACAAAATCCGCCGATCATCCCCCCCAAACAACGAAGTTCCTTGAAAAATACTTGGCAAATCCGCCACCTCCAAATCCTCACCATCAAAAACTTCATAATCCTCCCCAAGCTCCTCTTTCACCGCTGCCTCTACCCCCAAACGATCCTCCCCAAAATACACCTTTAGCACTTATCGCCTCCTGGCTTCTTCTGACATTTCGGACAATAATGCGTTCCCCTCCCCGCTACTCGAGTTTTCAGAATCGTCTCCCCACATCTCACACAATCTCGTCCTTCCCGACGAAATACTTTCGCAAAATTCTCTAAATAACTTCCCGTCGAACCATCCGGTTTCACATATGTCGCCATCGTCGACCCACCCGAATCAATCGATTCCATCATCACACTCCTCGCCCCCTCCAAAATCAACGCCACCTGTTCTTCGGTTAACTCCCCCGCCTTCTTCGCCGGATGCACGCTTGCATAAAAAAGTGATTCATCTGCATAAATATTTCCCAACCCTGCAATCACTTTTTGATCTAATAACACCGCTTTAATTGGCGCTTTTGCATGCCTCTGGCAACGCTCGAACAACTCCTTTGTCGTCATTTCCCAGGGCTCTTTTGCCAACTCACGAATAAACTTCTCCTCTTCCACCTTCTCTGTCGACAAAACTTTTACAAACCCAAATTTTCGTTGATCATTAAAATAGAGCGCGCCCTCTTCGAACACAAAACTTACTCGCGTCTGCGAATTTGGCAATTCCGCCATAAAATTTTTACTCGGATGTCCCGCCGCAAAATTATCCCTTTCATCTATCCCTCGCCAAATCAATTGCCCAGTCATCCTTAAATGTATCATCATTGTTATCCCATTACTCAAATCAATCAGTAATGCCTTACCCCGACGTCTTAACCCCACTACTATCGTATCCACAACATCTTTTTCATCCCCCTGAAACGCTTTTCGTGTCTGCGTGTCAACATCCACCCGAACAATTTTTTTCTTCAAAATCAACGGTTCCAACCCTCGTCGTATTGTCTCTACCTCTGGCAATTCTGGCATAATATCTCCACTATTACTATTTCCAACACTTCCCCACGCTTACATCCACCGCTAACTTCACTGACAGTTTCGGCTCTACCCCCTCCATCTCCCGCTTCAAAATTTCACCTACCTCTTCCGCGTCTTGAGCATCACACTCCACCATCAACGAATCGTGTACCTGCATCACCATCCTCGCCGAATCAACCTTTCTTAACTCTTTATCCACCAAAATCATCGCCCGCTTCATTAAATCCGCTTCCGTCCCTTGTATTGGCATATTTTGCGCCGCTCGCTCCGCCGCTGTCCGAACAATAAAATTACTCGACAAAACATCTGGAGTTGGCCTTCGCCTTCCATACAAAGTCTCAACATATCCCCGTTCTTTTGCCTTTTTAATTAAGTTATCCAAGTATTCTTTAATCGGTTTCCTTAACTCAAAATAATTTTCAATAAAATCTTTTGCCTCATAGAACCCCATATCTGCCGCGTCCGCTAGACCCTTCACGCTCATCCCATACAAAATTCCAAAATTAATCACTTTTGCCGCCCGTCGCTGTTCTTTAGTTACTTCCTCCATTGGCACCCCAAAAGCCTCACTCGCCGTTTTTGTATGAATGTCCACATTCTTATTGAAATCTTGTATCAACCCCCCATCCCCCGCCAATGCCGCCGCAAGACGTAACTCAAACTGCGAATAGTCCGCACTTACCAACACTCTTCCCTCTGGCGCAATAAACCCCTCCCGTATACGTCTCCCCACCTCAGTCCTTACCGGAATATTCTGTAAGTTTGGATTCGTTGACGAAAGCCGCCCTGTAGCCGTCACATTCTGATTAAAAGTTGTGTGGATCCGTCCCTCGCTATCCGCAAGCTCCGGTAATGGCGCAATATATGTCGAAAGAAGCTTCGCTGCTTCCCTATATTCCTTCACCACCCCCACAATCACATGTTTCCCCTCCAATTTATCTAACTCCTTAGCTCCCGTCGAATACCCACGCGACGTCTTCTTAATTCCCCTCGTCGGTAATCCTAATCTGCCAAACAGCACCTCGGCCAGCTGCACTGGTGAATTAACGTTAAACTCCACTCCAGCCAACGTCCAAATCTCTCGTTCCAACTTTGCCACTTCCCCCTCAAACTCCCGTTTCAGCGCTTTAAAATACTCCACATCTATCAACATCCCATATTCTTCCATTTCGTAAAGCACCGGTATTAACGGCAAATCGAATTCCATAAGCACCCGCTCAAGTTCTGGCCTCTCCTGAAATTCCCTCTTCTGCCGTTCATATTCTTCTACTTCGTCCCCCATATCCCGGAACCGCTCTAACGGATCTAAAAGAAACGCTCCTTGCCCCAAATCCCAAAACTTTTTCCCTTCGAATATCTTCTTTGCTACTCCCGCATTTTTATGCATCAACTCCTTAACATTCCAAGACAAAAGCACTCCATCATTAGCCTCTCTCACCACCTCCAACGTCGGCTGATTCATATTCATCGCCACCGTCTTCTTCGCTGGATTCGTAACCAGTTCTTTCTTTGCTGGTTCCCCTGCCGGTCTCAACGGTCCAAACTTCCTCACTAACGACCTGAACTCCAACTTCTCCAGTGCCGCCACAATTCTCGCCCAATCTATCTGCAAATCTGGCAAATCTTCCAACTTCACCGGTGCATCCGTCATAATTTTTGCCAGCTCATACGACATAAATGCGCTCTCCCGCCCTTCCTCAAGCTTTTTCCGTGCCACCCCAGTCACTTCACCCAAATGTTCATACACCTCTGCTAGTGTCCCGAATTGATCCAAAAGCTTCACCGCTGTCTTCTCTCCCACTCCAGGCACTCCCGGAATATTATCCGACGCATCCCCTTTTAATGCTTTCAAGTCCAAAAACTGCGCTTTCTTAATTCCATATTTTTCCTCTACCGCCGGTACGTCCATCTCTTCTAGCTTCGAGAATCCCTTCAGAATCCGATACATTCGCGTATTCTCATCCACAATCTGCAACATATCCAGGTCCGACGACACGATTATCGTATCCCAATCCCCCTCTTCATCCGCCTGTAATGCTAACGTACCTATTATGTCATCCGCCTCATAGTCCTCACACTCCACAAAACTCCACCCTAATGCCAACACCAACTCTTTCAAGTACGGTATCTGTACATAAAAATCATCTCCTGGCTTCACCCTCCCTGCCTTATATTCCGCAAAAATCTTCCGCCGCTTCGATGTCGAACTCTTTGAATCCCAAGCTACCACCACTTTCGTCGGATTTAGCTGTTTTACAATCTCCATCGCAATCGCCGCAAATCCATAAATCCCGCCCGTCGGCGTACCATCACTCGTCGAAAGCGCCCCCATCGCATAATACCCCCGATAAAACACCGATTTTCCGTCAATAATTACTAACCGTTTCTGTTCTTTCTCCATATAACCAGTATATCACATCTCCATATTCTCCCATAAAACCCTAAGATGTGCTACACTTATTTATAGAGCAAAAGCTAAATAACTATCAATGTTTTAGCTTATGCCCTGCCAATCATAACTAATTAAGATCATCAACTTTTAAATATTTAAAACTCACTTATGAAATCTGATTCTAAAAATGTAAAAATCATCGCCATCGTCGGTATGAGCGGCACCGGTAAATCCGTAGCTGTCGACTATCTCACCGAACAAGGTATCCCTAAAGTCTATTTCGGCGGCATGATTTTAAAAGAAATGACTAAACGTGGTATTGAAATTACTCCCGATAATGAACGCGAATTCCGCGAAAAAATCCGCGCTGAGGAAGGCAAAGATTGGGTCGTCCGCCAAGTCATTGCCGAAACTAAAGACCTCATCGAAGCTGGCCAAAAACGCATCGTTCTCGACGGGGTTTATTCTTGGACCGAATACAAAGCTTTAAAACATGAATTCCCCGGTGAACTTACTTTTATTGCTATTATTACTTCTAAACCACTTCGCTACGCCCGCGTCGCCATCCGTCCCGAACGACCCTTTAACGAAGCCAAAATCCGTGAACGCGATCAAAGCGAAATCGAAAATCTCGAAAAAGGCGGCCCAATTGTCGCCGCCGATTATTTTGTTATGAACGATGGCACTATTCCTGAAATGCACGCTCAACTCCGCCACATCCTCGACCAAATCAAGTTTTAGACAACTTTAATTCCCCGCCCCTTAAAGACTTCCACTTTTTTCACACCCTCCAGTTTCTCAAACTCGCCTTCCGTCTGCATAACTACCTCACTCGGCTCATCAAACCTAATCACATCCCCAAACGTCTTTTTCCCTGGCATCTTAACCATGATACTCCTCATCATAAACCACAACAAGTGCCAAAAATCCCCCAGACTCATCACCTCACTCCGAAACTCTCCCGCCTTCTTATAATATCTTCCGCTCTTCATAATATGCGCCACCCTCGGGCTATTCACTGCAATATAATCAGTTACACCATTCCCTAGTTCTCGTCCTTTTTCCGCCTCCACCGCACACCCAACCGCCTTCGGCTTCTCATTACCATCTTCCTTCACATCCCCACTCTTACCTCGTCTCTTTTCTATCTCATCAGCCCCATGAATAATAATCTCCGGCCCTAACGCATGATCCTCTCTTTCTCTTCCTTTCTTAAACCCACCCTTGACCCCTACGCATAGTTCTCGTGTTTTTATTCCCGCGTTCAAAAGACCTACTTTCACCTGTTTCCCTGCCATCACGAACCCCGCCTGCGTTTTTACTTTCATTCCCAACAACTTCGGTCCAATCACCTCCCGCTGCAATTCTCGACGTCGCTCCTTCCGCCCCAACCTGTGCTCGCGTCGTACTTCTTTACGTTCTTCCTTCTGCAAAAACTTAATCTCTTTATTACCTTCGTCTTTACTATCTTCTTCCTTACGCCCCCCACTCTCTAGCCCCTCATCCATCGCCACCTCAATGCATACATCCCTCGGCATCACCTTACCATCAGACAAGAAACTCCGCTTTCGATTCCTAAAATACCATTTCGCAAGCGCCCACATTGAAAAACATAATCTTTTCTTACCGCTCTTTAGCTTCTCTCTTACTTTTGGTTCTTCAAAAACCATCGTCGACTCCGCCAGCATCCCCATCGAAAAATAACATGGAGCATAACGCCAATGCTCTCCGTTTACTCTTACTTCCAGTGGATAAATCTCGCGTATTTTCCCCTCCTCAAACTTCTGCAAGATTTCCAAAACCCCACCAATATACTGACCTCCATATTCTACTGGCCTCTTCATCCTTAACATTCGCGCTGTATCGTTAAAATTCCCATATCCTAAAACCCCCAGCGTCACATCCTTCCCCGACAGCATTACTCCATTCACCGCCATCGTCGCCGTCCCATCACCCCCCGCCACAATCACTAAATCACCATCGCTCAAAATCTCACTCAATCTCTTCGCATTTTCACACACTCCCCCAGCACCCACTTCATATTTACCAACCAACCAATCAGTCAAATTTCGCACCACCGATAAAACCTCCGTCTCTACCGCCAAATGATGCGACGCTTGTGGATTATAAACTAAAACCAGTTTCTTTAGCAATCTCACTCTCCTCAACCATTCCTGACTCATCTTTTCCCCCATTCAACAAATCATCATTAAATCCTGGAATCAACCAGCGTAAGAGCGTATAAAGCATCGCCCATGCCGCCAACCCAAGTACAACATTAAATAACCTTCGCTTCGCTGCTACTACTTGCTGTTCATTATCGCGCGCCGTTAGATACTGAATACCCGCAACCACTACACCAATCGTCGCCGCCGCCCCCAAACCATACATCAAAACATTCATAATAAACCGCAAAATATCATCAATTTTCCAACCATCCGGCAGAATATTCGTTGACGTATTACCATCCATACCCGATCCTATCCCAGGCTCATACGCCCCACCCCCAGAGCCACCCGACGACCCCCCACCCGAAGAATTACCGCCTGAAGAATTTCCTCCCGAAGAATTACCGCCTGAAGAATTTCCTCCCGAAGAATTCCCCCCAGATGTCCCACCACTACTATTTCCCGGCTCATCATCCTCTAGGTCACCATCCCCCTCTTCACTCTCCCACGTCTCCACGTACGCTTTATCATACGCTTTATCGTATGCCTGTTCATATCCATCGCATGTGTCAGACCATTCACCACAATACATATAACATTCCTCTATATCCTGACGGACATTCTCGCCAAAATTATCAAAGGACATTGTAGATCGCCATCCTTCGCCATTCCCAGCTTTCCCATCCTCGGTGCCATGCTTCTTTCCTTCTTCAGCACCTTTTTGCGCATAACTCTGACACCGACTCTTACCAAGTGCCCACACCTCCCCCTCCATCACCGTACCAGAAATCACCACTGGCGCTAACAACACTGCCACCACCAGCCCCACTCTCAGCAACTTCTTTAGTACTTCTCGCATTAACCGCTCCTACTTCAAATATCCATGCAACTTTTTCGTCTGCTTATGTTTCCGAAGTTTCGACAAAGCCTTCGCCTCAATCTGGCGAATCCTCTCCCTCGTCACCGAAAACTCATTTCCAACTTCCTCAAGCGTATGCGACCTTCCCCCACCAATCCCAAACCTAAGTCGAATAATCTTCTGTTCTCTTTCCGAAAGCGTCGTCAAAATCTCCGCAATCTGCTCCTTCAAAATCTGGTTTGCCGTCGCATCCTCCGGCGAATCACGTTCACTATCCTCGACAAAATCCCCTAGCACCGACTCCTCATCATCACCGTCACGCCCCACACTCGCATCAAGACTTGCAATATCCTGTTTAATCCGCATTACATACTCAATCTTATCCACTTCCATTCCCATCGCTTCCGCAATTTCCTCATTTGTCGGCTCACGATTCAATTCTTGCGTCAACCTTCGCGTCGTTCTTAAGACCTTATTAATTGTCTCCACCATGTGCACCGGAATCCGAATCGTCCTCGCTTGGTCCGCAATTGCCCTCGTAATCGCCTGCCTAATCCACCATGTCGCATATGTCGAAAACTTAAACCCCTTATTCGGATCAAATTTCTCTACCGCCCTCAATAATCCTGTATTTCCCTCCTGAATCAAATCCAAAAAATCCAATCCCCTTCCCCCATACCGCTTCGCGATACTCACCACGAGCCGCATATTTGCTTCAGCAAGCTTATCCTTCGCCTTTTTATCCCCTTCTAGTGCCCGATTCGCAAGCTCCAGCTCTTCCTCCGGCGTCAAAAGCGGAATCTTACCAATCTCTCGGAGATACATCCTCACCGAGTCATCCGCAAAAGCATCAACATTATCCGCCGTAATCGCTAGATCCTCATCCAAGAGTTCGTCTTCCTCTTCCAAATCATCCGCCACCGGCTCATCCAGATCCAGCATTACATTTTTGTTCTTTAAGATATCTTCATCATTATCCATTACATCACATTATACTAAATTTTCACCAAAACTCAAACCCTAATTTCCTTGCTTTTTCAGCACCATAATCCGCCGCAAAATCTCCGCCGATTCCTGTTCAGCCGCCTCTCCATCCTGATCCTCTAACTCCGCCAACCGCATCGTTAGCTGTTCCACCTCTTGCCGGTTCATCTCCACCTTATACCTCGAAAGTAAAGCCAGCGCCTCACGCTCCAACATCTCTTTATCCCACTCCTGATACCGCGTCTCAAAAACCATCTCCAGCTCCGCCTTCTTCGTCTCATCTTCCGGCAACTCCACCCCCTTCACCCCAGTTACCCCACCATACATTACAATCGCCTGTAAATTATCCTTCACCCCCTGCAAAACATCACTACTCTTCTCTAACTCCAATTTCTTCAACCTCTTCGTTTCTGTCTCAGGAATCTTTTTTGCGTGCAAATCCTCCACATCACAATCCAACCTCCTCGCCACTATTTTTTCATAATGCTTCCGTTCTACCGCATCGCTTACATATCTTAACAACTTCATCGCCACATCCGAATATTCCCGCTTCCCTACCCCTGAACTCAAGTCCAAATTCTCTTCATACTTATCCAATAAATAATCCACCGCTGGACGGCACTGTTTTACCGCCTCATGCCACAATCCCGGGTCCTTTTGGATCAACTCATCCGGATCCTTTGCTCCATGATAATCCGAAATCACACTCAAATTTACTCCTAAATCCCCCGCCATCATAATCGCCCGCTCTGTCGCTTTTACACCTGCCGCATCCCCATCATACGCTAGCCTCACATCCTCCGTCATTCGCGACAAAATCTTCAAATGATTTTCTGTCATCGCCGTACCACTCGTCGCCACCGCCTCTTTCACTCCCGCTTGGTGTGAAGAAATCACGTCCATATTCCCCTCCACAATCACCACAAACCCATTCTGCCGGATCGCCTCTTTTGCTTGCACCAGTCCAAACACAAACCGCCCCTTATTAAACAGCATCGTCTCCGGAGTATTCAAATATTTCGGCTCTCCCGCTTCTAACAACCTCGCCGTAAACCCAATCACTCCTCCCGTATCGATAAACGGTACCATCATCCTCCCCCGGAACAGATCTCCCCCAAACCTATTCAAAACCCCCGCTTCTTCCATCTCTTGATTTTTATAGCCTTTTTTCTTCAAAAAATCTACCAACGCTCGGCCTTGATTCGGCGAATATCCAATCCGAAACTCACCTACCGTCCCCTTTAACATCCTCCGCTTCTCAACAACATATTTATATGCCCGCTCATTTTTTGTTAAACAAAACTGATAATACCGACAAGTAAGTTCCAGAATTTCTTTCATGCGACGTTTTCGCTCTGCAACTTTTTTATCTCCACCACCATATTTCTGCAGTTCCACCCCAGCCTGCACTGCCAACTTTTCCAAAGCCTCACGAAAAGAAATCCCCTCCACTTCCATAATAAAAGCAAAGATATCACCCCCTTTATTCGCCGAAAAATCATGCCAAATTCCCTTTTCTGGCGACACCATAAAACTCGGCGTCTTATCCACCCCCCACGGTGAACGCCCCTTCAAACTTCGCCCCGTTCGCTTCAGCTCAATATACTGCCCAACCACATCCTCTATTGGCAACCGCGCCCGAATCTCCTCCTTCGCGTCATCCATACCCCCAGTATAACACATTCACCCCTAAGTACTCAAATCCCTATAACTCTCCAAGTTCTCGTGTATCGTATTTAAACTTGCATGTAAAGACGACACTATCTCAAGCAACTGTTCATCCTTCGTTCTCGCCAAAATTTGCGAAGTTAGCGAAAGCAACAACGACACCTGCAAAGTCAACTGATTCTCATACGTTCGATCTAACAACCCATTTAACTTCGCATTACCTAACGACAAATTCAAATTTTCCGCCAATTTAGCCTCTTCCTCCGCCTCCTTCCCCCCCAAAACCAATGCATCCTTCTTCGAATCATGACTTGTAATGTACGTCGATAATTGATTCGACGAATTCGTTAATACTGCCGCTACTGATGTTCCAATCGCTCTCAACCGCGACGACTTTACTGTCTGTGTATATGGAGAAAAAGCCGTATTCACCGACACTGTTCGCGTATATAATTGTTTTGTCAAAGTTGAAGTTTTCCCTCCCAAATTGCCAGCCAGTAGCCCCACCGCCATCAACAAGAAAAATAGTACCACCCCGCAAACTGCAATCTTTATAATCAAACCCATCGACATCCCACCATTGCCTTCCTTTGCCACAGGTCTGTTCGACTGCGAAATCTGTCTCAAATATTCCAGATTATCCATATTTCCATTATAACATAGTGAAGTTCATCCATTATAAACTTAAGAGTTTCCCCATCCGCTGTCTAGCATACTAATAATATATATTATGTATGATATGTGGGTTAGATAGCGCTAATGTAAAGTCTTTGCTTCGTCTCTGTTCTTGCTCTGAGAGGTCATCTTCTGGCCTCTCTTTTGCTATTGATAGGTAATTACTAATATGGATTATGGACGACACCACCCAACAATTTACAAACCCCAAAAACTCCTAAGTTCACTATAATAACCGTTGCTCCAGTAGGCGTTGCATATAAATACGACAAAACCATCCCTACTACAAATGCCACTACCGATAATACCACACTTAACAGAACCACGCTTCTAAACTTTTTTACAATTTGCATTGCTGTTAAGGTCGGGAACACAATCAAACCCGAAATTAACAATGCTCCAACCAACCTCATACCTAACACAACCACCACCGAACAAAGTCCCGCAAATATCATATTATAAAGATCCGTTTTAACGCCGATCGACTTTGCAAATTGTTCATCAAAAGTTATTGCAAAAATCTTATGATAAGTTAAAACATATAATATCACCACCACTGCCACTAATGCTCCGCTCATTACTACTTGCTCCCAACTCACCGCCAAAATACTTCCAAACAAATAGCTATCTATATCAGTCCCCACTCCTTTTACAACCGACATTACAAACACCCCAATCGCCAAACACGACACCGACATAAGTGCAATTGCCGCATCACCATTAATTTTACTATTTCGCCCTAACCTCAAAATCACAAACGACGCAAGCAAAACTATTGGCAGTGCAAATTCTACAGGCGCTAACCCTAACACTGTCGCAATCGCAAACGCACCAAACCCTACATGCGACAAACCATCCCCAATCATTGAATTCCGCCTTAACACCAACGGCGCACCCACTAGTGCCGCACAAATCGCCAGCAAAACTCCTGCAATCATCGCTCGCACCATAAAATCATACGAAAACATCCCTAAAATCTCATTCATGGTGCACCTTTCGCACAAATTCTTCCGTTGTTCCATAAAAAATTTCATCACTTCCCAAAGACAAAATCTTTCGACCAATCAAATTATCATGATCAAGATCGTGCGTTATCATCATCACCGCAATACCTTCTTCCCGATTCAGTTTTTCGAGACATCGATATAACTCATTTTTTGAACTCATATCTAAACTATTTGACGGTTCATCCAAAATCAAAAGTTTTCTTGTCGCCGCCAAGCTCCTCGCTAGAAGCACCTTTTGCCGCTGCCCACCCGACAACTCACTAAAACTAACGTCTTTTAAATCTCCGATCCCTAACCACATCATACTTTTTATAGCAATTTCCCTTTCAGCCTCACCATACCAAAACCTCGTTCCTAACCCATTCAAAGTTCCCGCTAGTACAACCTCCATTACTGATGCCGGAAAATTTGCATCTACTTTTGTCTCTTGTGGCATATACCCTATAAAATTCCGTTGTAAATTTCTATACACCACCTTACCGTTCATCGGCGCCAAAAGCCCCAAAATTCCCTTCACTAAAGTTGACTTTCCAGCCCCATTCGGTCCCACCACACAAATAAAATCCCCCTCCTCAATTTTTAAATTCACATCCGTAACTACCGCTTGTCCATTATAACCTAGCGTTAAGTCCTCTAACTCCACCAAAACCATCTAGTACAGTGCCCTTTCCAAAACTCTAACATTCCGCCTCATCATCTCCACATAAGTTACACCATCCCTAAAATCCTCCGGCGCCATGCTGTGTCCCGAATAAAACTCTAACACCTCCACCCCTGCTTCCCCAGCAATCGTCTCCGCAATCCCATTATTTGACATCTCATTTTTTAACACTACTGGTGCTCCCAATTCTCTTACTTTATCCACTAAAGATGTTAAAGTTTTTACGCTTACCTCCGTCTGCTCCGAACATCCTGGAAATGCCACATCATAATCTAACCCGTATTCCTCCACAAAATACCTCAACGCAAATCTATCCCCAAATACTATTTCTTTCCTTTTTCCTCTCTTCACTAAATTCCTTATCTCCCCGTCAATCTCTTGCAATTCTTCTATATAACTCTTAGCATTATTGGTGTAATCCTCAGCTTTATTCTTATCCAGCTCTATCAACTCATCTCTCAACACCCCTACTATCACTATCGCATTCCTTAGGCTCGTCCATACATGTTCATCATATTCAACTTCCCCACCCTCTTCATCCTCCACCATAAGCTCCACCAAATCCATCATTCTAATCACTTTTATTCGCCCAGAATCTATCCCCTCCAGCATCTCATCAACCCAAGTTTCCGATTCTCCACCAGTATATATAAAAACATCACTCTCTTGTATCTTTATTATATCCTGCGGTGTCGGTTCATAATCATGTATTTCCGCCCCTGGAGCAAGCAACATCTCCACTTTTCCATCATCCCCTACCACTGCTCTCGCGAAATCATAAGCTGGAAAACTTGTCGCCAAAATCCTTAACCCCGCTTCATCAACCCCCTCACCTCTTTTTAACATCACCCCCACCACTATCAAACCAACCACCCCCATTATCAGCATCACAGCTAAAATCTTCCTAATCACTTTTTGTCGCGCCCTCAGCTTTTTGTTTCTCTGCTTCTTCCTTTGCCTCTGCATCCGCATTTAACTTATTCAAAAACTTCACAATTACAAAAACCGTAAACGCAATAATTAAAAAGTTCACCACATTCTGTAAAAAGTTCCCATACGCAATATGCGCCGTCGTGTCCGCCCCAAAGATATTTGGAATATCAATCGCCAGCTTAGTAAAATCCACACCACCTGCAATCAAACTCGCAATTGGCATAATAATATCATCTACCAAAGACTTTACAATCGTCGTAAAAGCTCCACCAACCGCTACACCAATCACTAGTTCCATCACGTTCCCCCTATTAATAAACTCGCCAAACTCCTTTACAAACGGATTTTTCGTTACTGCCTTCACTAACTTCGAAGGACTTAAATCAACCCCATCTACCTGTTCTTCCTTCTCACCTTTCCTGTGCGCCATATTTATCCTTCACTTTTCTTGCTCTTTAATATTCCACATAACCCCAAAAACGCCATTAAGAACGACCATTCAAAAAACACTAATCCACTCGCCAACCAACTCGCCTTCGTAAAGTATCCATATACACATAGCAGCCCATAAGCCACAAAAATCCCCGCCATAATTCTAGTATGTTTTGTTGCTTTCGTAGTTAACGCAAATACCGCTCCAGCCAAGATCATACTACAAAACATCATCCGCGAGCAAATCCCGTGCAAATTACTCGGCGCACTCGTACCGTAAGCCGCTCCCGGCAAATCAAAATACCCAATCGGACATGCCGACAAAACTAACAAAGTGATTAACATTATTACTACTAACCAGTTAAACCACCTCGGCAACCCCCAAATCTCCGCAATATATTCAAGGTAATATAACACACACCCAGCCACCACTAAATTCCCCAAGAAAAATACCAAAGCACTCCATGTCTCTAACCCCACATATCTACTAATTGAATACTCAATATGCCATCCATGTCCCAAAAGACTATTCACTACTATCGCCGCCACCGAAGTTAGCGCAAATGCCACCGCCGCATATAAAACCAAACGCTTCTTACTTGAATTAACCTGTTCCATTTATTCCTCTTCCATTACTAACGTTAAATTATAACTAAGTCTTACTAAATCCTCTATTTCCTCTTGCGTCAACTGTCCACTATCCACAATCTCAATCCCCCCTCTCCCAAAATACCTACTCTCCATCACACTTTCATATTTTTCCCTTAGCAAATTTCTCAACTTCGCATCACATCGCACTTCTAAAGTTTTTGGACGAATTACTAAGAAAACTTTTCCGTCTGGTACACTAAAAATCTGATCAAAAATTTCATTCTCCGCCGCTCCCTCCTCTTTACGCTGAGAAACTATAAACTGTCCAATTCCACTAATTTCTTCCACTTTAATCATTCCATCATCTCCAAATACCAACTTAATTCCTCAATACTCCCTTTAATATCTTCTAGTGCTCGGTGCGCCTCTCGCTTCACAAACTTCTTGCCAAACTTCCCCTCCATCACCACCTTCCAAGCACTCACATCCAACATTCGATAATGTAACCGTTTACTTACCTCTAGCCATTCCTTATCAATAAACTTCCGATCTTGATGTATTGAATTCCCCGCCAAAATAATTTCCTTCCCAAAATACTTCTCCATAAACTCCACCAACTTCTTCTCCACCTTCTCCGCACTCTCCCCTTCCGCATTCTGCTTCATCAGCTCATCTCGGCTCTCCGTATTCTTCTCCCAAAACTCCCCCACCATTCGTTCTTTCATCAATTCCTCCGGCACCTTCACTACCGCTGTCATCTCTGCAATTGGCTCCAAATCCCAATTCGTCGCAATCGCCGCAAGCTCCAAAATCTGGTCCTTTTCTGGATCTAGTCCCGTCATCTCCAAATCTATCCATAGTAGTTTCGCCTTTTTCATCTACATTTCCTCCGGAACTTCAATTCCCAGTAACCCCAACCCATCTTCCATCACCCTCAGATATCCTCGTACTATCCCCATCAATTCCCCCTCTCGCTCGCTCCCCGCCACTTTCACATGCTCATAAAACCTTGAAAACTCCTGTGCTAGCTCATACAAATAATTACAAATTTTATACGGCGCCTTCTCTTCCACCGCCCCTCGCAGGATCTCCTCATATTGTACAATTTTTTTACTCAGACCTCGCTCGTATTCCCCCATTTCCCCATGCTCATTTCCACCTTTCCCCGCCTTCTGCAAAATCTTCTTTGCTCGTACTGCTGAGTACAATAAATATACACCTGAGTTTCCATTCATCGCTACCGATTCTTTTGGATCAAACACAATATCCCCACCCATTTTATATTTTAAAAACGCATACTTAATCGCCGCTAGAACTACCTTCCAGTCAGCCTTCTCTCCACCCAATTCCTCACGCACCATCTCCAGCACATCCACCGCCCTCAAAAAGTTCCCTTTCCTCGAACTCATTTTCACGCTACCTGGAAGTTTTACCATCCCATGCGTCAAATGTCGTGTCCGCTCCACTAACTCCGGCGCATATTCCTTTACACTCGCAAGCACAACCTTCATATACTCCGTCTGCTCATTCCCAGTAATTACCACCGATTCATCAAAATGCCAATCCTCCCATTTCGTAAAAATCAAACCCACATCTTTTGTCTCATAAGTCGGCACTCCTTGCGCATTGATAAACACGCGCGTATGCAAGCCTACCTTTTCCCCATGATACACAATTGCCCCATTACTCTCCTCATACGTCGTGCCGATATGTGCCTTCACTTCTTCAAGACCTTTATCTGTCACTGTTGACTCTGGATAGTACTTATCAAATTTTACCCCAATTTTTGCATAAAACTCATCAAAATACTCATAACTCAACTCTCTACCACACCAATACAATTTCGCAAGCTCACCTTCTTCTCCACCCAAAACCTCACTTACATCTTTCCCCATCGCCGCAATCCGATACAAAGTTTTATTTAATTCAACAATCTCAGTTTTAGCTTTTTCATCTTCCTCATATGCTCGTGTCCCCTCTACATAACACTGCGCAATCTTTTCAATCGATATATCACCAGACGAATAATGTTTTTGTTGCATTGCCCACAATGTCTTCCCCACATGCAACCCCACATCACCGCCAAAATTCGCTCGCACCACTTTTGTCCCCGCCCGCTCCAAAATTCGCGAAATCGCATCTCCAACTACCGACGTATAAAGATGTCCCACATGTAAAACTTTAAACGGATTTGGATCGGAAAACTCTGTGATAACCATTTTTCCAGCATAATCTCCCTCCACCACCAATCCGCCAGTCGCAAGCTCTCTCACTTTTTCTACAAAGTAATCATCTCTCATCCGAAAATTCAAAAAACCCGGCGCCGCAACACTAACCTCATATTCGTCACTCTCTACCTCCCTTCCAATCTCTTCCGCAATCTCCATCGGGCTCTTTCGTACCACCTTTGCCAACTTCATCGCTACATTCGTCGCATAATCCGCCCCGGTTCCCTCCGGTGCTAGCCCTAGCTCAACCCTCGTCCTTTCACCAAAAAGCCGTTCAACTATCTCTTCTAAATTACTCTGTAACTTTTCCATCCCCACAATTATACCATAGTCCTGCGTTTTATAAAACCGCAACACTTACAAACCCACTCTAAGCTAGATCGCTCGCCACCCTGTTCACTTCTTCCATTGTCGTTACCCCCGACAACGCCTTCAACATTCCATCCTGACGCATCGTAATAGTGCCCTTCTCTCGCGCCGCTCTCATTACTTCCGCCGAAGTCGCGTGCGAAACAATTAACTTCTGAATATCCTCATCCACCGTAATCGCCTCATAAAGCCCCGCTCGTCCCGAATACCCACCCGGAGAATCTGGATCATCCACACCCTTCACTAACGTATACGAACTCTGATCAGCTAATGGCAAACCTGCATATCCTAAGTCTTTCCCTGCCCTCGCTACCTCATCACTATTTTTTGGTAACAAATCTCCCACAATTCCTTTAAGTTCACTCGTTTCCATCTCATTACTCTGGTAAGTTACTCTCTTTTCCGACACCCTTCTTACCAACCGTTGTCCAATTACCGTATTCAAAGTCGATGCCAACAAAAACGGTTCAATTCCCATATCTAAAAGCCTCGGCAAAATTCCCGCCGCACTATTCGTATGCAAAGTACTAAACACCAAATGCCCAGTTAAACTCGCTTGCACCGCCAAATTCGCCGTTTCCGAATCACGAATCTCCCCTACCATCACCACATCCGGATCCTGCCTCAAAATACTCCGAAGGCCCGAAGCAAAAGTTAACCCCGCATCCACATTTACTTGAATCTGGTTAACTCCATCCATCTTATACTCTACCGGATCCTCAAGTGTTACAATATTAATTTTCTCACTTTTAATTCTTTTAATCAAAGCGTATAAAGTCGTACTCTTACCACTTCCCGTTGGACCCGAAGTTAAAATCATCCCATTCGGCTTACTAATCCCCTCCAACACCGCCCTAAGCGACCTTCCCGTCATCCCCATTGACTCTATATCCATTGATGTGCCCGTTTTATCGAGCAAACGAATCACTACTTGCTCGCCCCAAACCACTGGTGAAATCGCAATACGAAGATCAACCTCTTTTCCGCCCACCATTACTGCAAACTGCCCATCTTGTGGGATTCGGTGTTCATCAATCTTTAAATTCGACAAAATCTTAATCCTTGATACTAGTGCCGGCTCAATCGCCTTCGGTAATTCCATTACTCGCCGAAGTACCCCGTCAATTCGACATCGTATCACTAAACTATTTTCTAACGGCTCAATATGAACATCACTCGCTTTTGATTTTACCGCAAATTCCAAAATACTCGTCAGTGCCTTAGAAATCGGCGAATCCTGCGTAATTGTCTTAACGTTTGCTGCCTGTTTTCTTGCTACTTCCTCATTAGTAACCTTTACAGCCTGTTTTACTCCAGTAAAATCCCCCTTATATTGCCGCAGCACCGCCCTCACCCCATCGCTCGAAGCCATCACCGCTCTGACTGGTCTACCTGTTAACGTCGAAAGATAATCCACCGCCTGCACATTCCCCACGTCCAGCATTGCCACTACCAGCTGTCCATTATTCTCCCCAAGTGGCACCACCATCGAACGCTCCGCCACCTCATAGTTCAACAACCCCAATACATCCTGGTCCATTTCAACGTTCTTCAAATCAACATACGGCACCCCCATCACCACCGCCGTAGCATGCGCAATCATTTCATCAGACACCACTCCCTTTGCCTGCAAAGTCGCCATCAGAGGTTGACGCGTCTGCGCCACTTCTTTCTGTACTTGTTCTACAACCCCCTGCTCAACCAGCCCCTCCCCTACCAACAGTTGCAATACTCGCGTTAGAACATCTTTAGTCAGTATCGCCACCCTCTGCTTCTCCCTCTTCCCCCTCACCTTCTTCCTCAGGCGCTTCCTCCCTACCGCAAGCAATCAACTCCGCCATGTCCAAAATCCCATTTTGGTCAATATCTTCACAATCTCCTACATAAACTTCAATCGTCGGATTAATTGCTCCCGCGTTAAAAATTTCTGGGTCAGGTGCTTGCAACTTTTCCGAAATCACCTTACTTAACTTCGTAAACTCCGTTTTCGCCTCATCCGGATCCCCCATAATCGCATTACAGATAAAAAACGAAGCTAACACACCAATCCCCGCTACCAAAATCAACGAAAAGATATCTGATTGTTTCATTTATTCGTCCTCCTTGCTTTTGCAGACGCGTATAAAGTCTCAGTCTCCTCAAGCGCCTTTGCATCATCCAAATAATAAGAATTCATCGCCGCATTCAAACTTAATCCTGCCGTCACCCACTCAATTGTCGCCGTACTCACGTTAAATTCCCTAACCGATTTTTCAATCCTGTCGAGAATCTCAACTACCATATCATTAGATCCCTCCACTCTAAGCTGTACCGGAATCGTCCCAACCCCCTCAATCTCCGTCGCTACAATATCATCTCGCGGCGCCAACCTTTCCGGCTCCCATTTCGCTAAAATAAAAATCTGGTTTAAACTTGCCATCAAAGCTTCAGTATTTTGTTGCGCTGGCAAAGCATCCGGAATCACTCGAAGTGCCGAACAAATCTTTGACTGTTGCATATATTGCTGTCTCTCAACGTCTGTTGTCGCCATTTCATATAAACGACTAAAGTTAATCCGATTCCCATTTTCATCATAGCAGTTTTCATTACGCAGTCGTGCCACCGACTCAAGATCCGCATTTTGCGCCATCATCGCCAGCACATTATATCTCAAACTTCCAGTTACCTCATTTAAAGTCACTTTATTCGGGTCGCAATCCTCTAATTCTTGTGTACTTAACCTCCCATTCTTATCCTTATCTACACAAATCCCTACATTCCGAATCGTCTCATCATACTCCGCGATCGCATCATTTTTCGCTGCGATTATTTGTGTATTAAATTTAATATACTTAATCAAAAACACCGAAATCACAATACAAGCCCCAAGTACCAACGACGCCCCCAAAACCTCCAACATCGTATACTGCTGTGCTTTTGAAATCTTCTCTCTCTTCCCCTCAACTGGTTTTATTTTCGGCATCAGTTTTGTCCTCCACTATTATTAGAAAAACACGCCGTATCTCCTGCCTCACACTCTGCCGCTTCCTGAGTAAACATATTTCCAATCTGTACATACGAGTCAGTCACATTCTGCCCCATTGGTCCAATCGCAATCATATGTTTATTCTTAAACATAAAGAATTCTTCTGCCACCTCCATCGTCGCCGTAAACTTTAAAACTAAATTATCACTTTCATCTCGACCATTTGCCGACGAAGATACTGTCAGCCCATTCGGAGCTAGCATGCACCCATTCGTCGAAGTCCACCGCGCTTCCCCACCAACCGTTGCAACGCCACTATAAACTACGCACTCACTCTGAAAATGAGAAATACCCGCAATATTACCATTAAGTTCCATAAATCCGCTTCGATACCATTCATCAAACTGCGGTGTCCTCCATATTTTAACTCTAGTCACCTTCTTCCTAAAATACCGCTTTACGCCTTCCTCTTCGCGCACCTCAATTTCTTCATCAACAACCTCAACTTCCCCCTCCGCATTCACCTTAACCGCGCCTTCCGACATCAAACGCTCTACAGGAATTTCCTCATCCTCAGTTTCTACCTCAGCCTCACTATTATAAAACAACGTCACATCCGAATCTTCCGGCACCGTCGCCCCAAGCGCCAACCCCTCACATCCCCCTTCCTTCAAATCCCACCAAGCATAATAACTATCACCTGTATTATAAGCCATTCCATCCGCTCCCGCTTCATCGATACACCAAGTCGGAATTTCATTACTACTCGCATCCACATATCTACCATAATCATACTTCGTCAGTCCCACCCCTTTCATAAACGATTCCAAAACTCGATAATCAATTAACGGCGCCACCTTCGCATCAGCTTGTGCTTCCATTCTGATCGTATTCTGCGTCAAATCTACTCTCAACTCTGAAAGCTGCACCTGGTCTCCTCCCGTTGGCAACATTGCCCCCATCGCCCCAAATACTCTCGAAAGCACCGTCTTATGATCAGAAATTTCTCCCAACTTCTCCAACTGCGCCTGAATAGTTACCAAATCTCCTAACTCTTCATACCCCATCAATTTTGCCGACATCGTCGCCAACTTGCCATCCTGATTTGCCATCGCGATGTCTTGACCACCTTTAATCCCTAACAGTACCAAAACCACACTTACTGACGCAATGGACACCACAATACAAATAAACAAAACTAAATTTCGCACTTTCAGCGCCTTAATCATCTGATGTTTCAACTCTGGTACCAAATTAATCTCATAATTTGTATTTACCGTCGTGATCAGTGAACTTTCTTGAGTCCGTGCGTTTTTATCAAAAATCCCCTGGATTTTTTTCGGTAAACTTTTTACGGTTGCTAAAAAGTTGTCAAACCACTCTTGCATTAGTCATTACTCCTTTCCGCAAGCCCAATCGCCACCGCAAACTCATTAGCCACTGGTTGCAAAACTTGTTGCTGCTCCGGCGAAACTCTCACCAGCTGCCACGGGTTGCCCTGTGTCGTTGGCACATTAGTTTTTGCTTCAATATATTCCGCAATAAATGGAATCATACCCGCAAAACCCGACAAAATAATCCCACTCACCGGTGCATTCATATATTCTGACTGAAAAAAACGAATCGATTTTGCAATTTCCGAAGCAAAGCCTTCAAGTGTCGAATCTAACGCTTTAAACACTTGCCCTTCAACTTTATCCTGAGCTAAACCAAATTTCAAAATAAATTGCCTTGCCTGTTCTTCTTTCACCGAAAGCGCCGTCACCACCGTTTTCAGTAGCAAAGCAAAACCACCAGGGATCGATCTTACCAACCTCGGCACTCCACGGTACATAATTACAAGATCTGTACTTCGTTCTCCAAGATCCACCACCAACCTTGCATCCTGCGCCCCAATCGGAATCAACGCCCTTGCCATCGCGAGCGACTCCGGCTCTTGCGCAATCACATTTAAACCATAAGACTCAATCATCTCCATCCGCGCCTCCGCAAAACTCACCGCCGTCGAAGAAATCAACACCTCTACCTTCATCGCATCATTCGGACACACACCTAGCGAAACATAATCCACCGTCGCTTCATCGAGCGGCATCGGAATATATTTATCCAACTGATATTTAATCGTATTCATCAACTCATCTTCAGGCTGGTTTTCCACTGACACGATTGTCGTAAAAGTCTTTGACGCTGGCATCCCGACCGCCACATTCTTCGTCGTAATCCCAGCCTGTTGCATCGCCCCCAATATAGTTTCCCCCAATCTACGCACCCCAGCCGCCGAACCATCTTCAAGCACTCTCCGCTCCACTGGCACGTACGCAAACTTCTGCAAGGTCCACCCATGATTCGCATTGCCAGAAAGCTGCACCAACCTAATTGCAGTTGTTCCAATATCTAACGCGAAGAAATCGCCCACGCCGTGAATTAAGCTCATGCTATTATTATATGACTCTTTCTCACAAAATACAAGATTCTACAACTAAAACTACGATTTTACACTGTTAGCTAAACGAACATATTGCACTATAAGCAGAATAAAATAACCCTCGAGGTT
>CARBGY010000009.1 GCA_948945085.1 uncultured Candidatus Saccharibacteria bacterium | reverse complement strand
TGTGGAATTGTTGGGGGGTTTTAGGGGAGGGGTCTTTTGGCTGGTAGTTTTTAGGGTGAAAGCGTTGGAGATCAACCGGCGGAGCGATGATGACGGCTTCTCGATGATAATAGCGGTGAATTTGCTCGGCAGCGTAAGTTGATATGGTAATAAATTGATCGGGGCGCTGGCTGGCGCGAAAATCGGCGCGGCGGAGGGGTTTAATGATGAGTTTTAAGAGAAGACGAATGACAGGATTAAGGAAACCAAAACCGGGATTTTTAAGATAAGAATCATACATTTGCCAATAGTATTGGGTCGGAACATGACAATAACAGAGGTGGTAAGCTTTTTTCTCTTGACTTTTTTTACCGTCTGTGCTATAATTAGAAGATAGAGGTGTTTTCTTGGGGGTAGTGCGGATACTTTTGGCTTCAGCGCCGGTGACAGAGATTACTAAATCATAATCGGAAAGATCAAGACGAGAAAAGTAGATTTGGCGCAAAGGGCCGAGGATTTTACGTAGTTTGGCGGGAAAAATATGGAGCCAACCGGTACGAACGTCAGCATCTTTAAACCAGTTAATGCCCTTTTGACTGTACTGGGAAGTGTAAATTGGGGCATCGGGGTACATTTGATGAAGTTCTAAAAGAACTTTTTCGGCGCCCCCGGGGGTTGTGAGCCAATCACAAACGAGGGCGATTCTTGGCGAAGATGGTGTTGCTGGTTTTTTAGTCACAATTATTTCGCCCCTTTGCGAAAAATTACAGCACCAAATGTGCGGAACATAATGCGAAAATCAAGGCCGAGAGACCAGTTTTGAATATAGTAAAGATCGAGGGCGCGACGTTCTTCGAAACTAATGTCGCGGCGACCAGAGACTTGAGCTAATCCGGTTAAACCTGATTTGACTGAAAGGAGAAGCGAGCGATCGCCGTAATGATGAAGTTCACCGGGCACTAAAGCGCGTGGTCCAACAAGAGAAATATCACCCTTTAAGACATTGAAGAGTTGCGGAAGCTCATCGAGAGAGGTCGAGCGGAGGAAATGGCCGACTTTAGTAATACGAGGATCGTTTTTAATCATATCGCCGCCCGCGCGATATTTTTTGATGAGGTCGGGTTTACCCATCTTGGTAAAGGCTTCTTCGGGGGACATGCCGCAGTATTCGGGTTTCATGGAACGAAATTTATAGATTTTAAATCGACGATTGTAACGTGAGAGGCGAGTTTCGGCGTAGATGGCGGGAGCAGAAGGATCGGAGATCTTCTGGATACACCAGATGATTGTCATAGGGATAGCAGCAAGAATAAGTGCTAGAAAACTAAAAATGATGTCGCAAATGCGCTTGGCAATTTTAGCACTACCGGCGAGAGGGGTAACTTTAACGAGGATAGCTGGGGTGTCGCCAACGAGCTCGAGTTCACCCATTTGGGCGGTTAGCATGGCACTAGAAGGAACAAAGTAGTAGAGGAGGTGACGGTTGATGGCTTGACGGTAAACATACTCGGTATGACGATCGTCGGTCTGGAAAATGACATCAGGTTTGGCCCGACGTAAGGCTTCTTTGAGTGATGAATATTGTTTGCGACGTAGGTCTTTGGGGATAAATTTACTACCAGCTACGACACCAGCAAGAGTAAAACCAGATTCGGGAAAAGCGGAAATATAATCAGCGAGGTACTCGGTGTTTTTACTGCTGCCGATAATGACCGCGCGGAGAGTGGCACGGTGAGATTTTAGGATTAAATTACGGAAGAAGTGGACAAGACCACGGAAAAAACAGAGAAAAAAGAAACAAGAGAGCACAGCATAAAAGGCCATGATTCTGACTGGGAACAGATCAACTTCAAAAAAGAAATCATAGGTGATAATCGCCATCATACCAATAATGGAAGCAAGTAACAGATGAAGAATTTCGGAAAAACGATTTTTAGGAAGAAAAATAGATTTGCGATAAAGGCCGAAAGCGGCGAGGATAATAATATAAGCGGGGATAAGAATTAAGATCGAAGCGACAAATTCAAGAGGAGCTGACTGGAAGTAAAAAGGGCGCTGGTCAAGATGGGTGCGAATAAGATAAGCAACTAAAAAAGAGAGGAGGATAGCAAAAATGTCACTAACCACCAACAGGAGGTGAAAAACCAGCCCAGATTCTCTTTTCATGGAATTAATTATAGCATATTTAGACTGTACTTTAGATGTGAAAAGGCTTTTTGTTGGGGTTTAACACTAGATGTGATAGACTGAGAATAGGAACTGGAGGCAAATATGGAAAAAAGAAAGATTTTGGTGACTGGTGGCACAGGTTATATAGGTTCACACACGGTTGTTGAGTTGATTGAGGCTGGCTATGAGGTTGAAATCCTGGATAACTTATACAATAGTAAGCTGGAAGTTCTTGATAATATTGAAAAAATAACCGATACTCGACCGAAGTTTTATCAGGTTGATTTATGTAATAAAGATGCTGTTGAAAAAGTTTTTGCGGAAAATAAGTTTCAAACAGTGATGCATTTTGCCGGACTAAAAGCTGTAGCAGAATCGGTACGTGAGCCACTAAAATATTACGAGAACAACGTGGGCGGCACGCTCAATTTACTGGACGCAATGCTAAAAAATAACGTCAATGAAATTATTTTTTCTTCTTCGGCAACGGTGTATGGAGTGCAAGAAACTCCAAAATATATCGAAACGATGACGACTGGTATACATATATCTAGTCCTTATGGTAAAACTAAACACATGATTGAAGAAATCTTAAAGGACGTGGTAACAAGTAATCCAGAGTTTCGGGCATCGATTTTAAGATACTTTAACCCAATTGGGGCACATAGGTCAGGGCTAATAGGCGAGAATCCTAATGACATTCCAAATAATTTAATGCCAATCATTATGAAAGTGGCGACTGGTGAAATACCGGAGCTTTCGGTGTATGGTAACGATTATGATACGCTGGACGGAACTTGCGTACGAGACTATATACATGTTGTAGATTTAGCGAAAGGTCATTTGAAGGCGATGGAAAAACTTGAGTCGGGAGAGCGAGTACAAGTTTATAATCTTGGGGCCGGAAATGGTGTGTCGGTGTTAGAGATTGTAAAAGCATTTTCTAAGGCCAGTAAAAAGGCATTGCCATACAAAGTAGTTGGGAGGCGCGATGGAGATTTGGCGGAGTTTTATGCAGATCCGAGTAGAGCAGAGCAGGATTTGGGATGGAAAGCGGAACTAACAATCGAAGATGCAATGGCGGATACTTTGAGATATTTAGAAAGTGATGATTCCACTACGAACCAGTACGCTTAGAGTAGATTTTCCAGGCTAATTTGAAAATCGGGAGGCCGAGTTTGAGGGAGTACATAGCAAGACGGTCACGTAAAGTGGCGGCGGGGTTTTTGAGAATATCGTTTTGATGAGCTTTAAGATAATTAATAATTTCCGATTGGGTCTGTTGGAATTGTTTTTTACTTATAGATGAAGTAGAGTCACCTACTAAAACCATTTGACGTAAAATACTAAATCGAGCATGCATACGACGACAGCGCACAGCATCATATAGTGGACGAGGTGGCAGATGAGGTGAAAAACTCGATTCGATTTGGTCGCACATCTGATCGGTTAGTTGAATTAAATCGAGCTTAGAGTAATTAAAAGATTGATGGATAATTGAATCTGGGTTTTGATAATAATCGTAGAGCGCAACTGGTACAAAAGCAATTTTTGGACACTGGAGTATAAGTTTATAAGTGGTACCAACGTCTTCATAGAGTTTCCTTTCTGGAAATCTAATATCTTGAAAAAGATCACTGGAATAAAGTTTACCCCAAGCGGACATAGTAAAGCCATCCTCACTAAGCATGGCAGTAAGACAAGTTGCGGTATCAAAAAGGAGGAGAGGAGGAGAGGCTATATTTTTTGCAGACATTGCACAGTCATTATTTAAATCAATCCGAGGGAGTTGGGCGAGTGGAAAAGATTGGAGGTGCTTGGGAAGAAAATTGTCACGACGACCATCAGGATAAACACGATAGAACGAACAGATAGACATTTTGGTTTTTGAGTGTATCTGACGATTGGCAGTAGTAATAGCATGATATAGATAGTTAATCATTTCTGGCTGCATAGTATCGTCAGAATCAATAAACGTAACAAATTTTCCCCGCATAACCTTAAGACCGTGGTTACGAGCAGCAGAAAGGCCAGCATTGCTTTGGTGGACAACCTTAATGCGAGAGTCGGACTTAGTGAGTTTATCACATAGTTCCCCACCACCATCCTTAGAACCATCGTCTATAAGAATAATTTCTAGATTCGTATAAGTACTACTACAAACTGATTCAACACAACGCGCAAGAGTATTTGCGGTATTATAGACAGGAATAATGACCGAAATTAGTGGAGGCTTTTTAGAGGATGTCGTAGCAGCTTTTTTTGTCATAGTTTTACATGTTGTTTAAAATAACTTAGTCTTAATCTAGGAGAATGTGATGCTAGATTTAAGTTCAGTAAATTTATCAAGAGCAGCAGCGATAACTTTATCCATATCGTAATATTGATAGGCGCCTAAACGACCACCGAAAACAATATGGTGATTTTTGGCAGCGAGTTGATTATACTGCTCAAGACGCTTACGATCCTCTTTGGTATTAACGGGATAATATGGTTCTTCACCGCGATGCCAAGTTTTACTATATTCACGAACGATAACGGTCTTTCCAGAATTTTCAGCATAAGCGGTGTTAGCGTATTGAGGATCAAAGGTGCGTTCGGAATGAAAGTGCTTAAATTCATGGATGCGCGTGTATTTTGGCTCAAGATCAGCATAGTTCATGACAGGGCAACCTTGAAAATCGCTCACATCGATAACTTCTTTCTCGAAATTAAGGCTACGCCAATTAAGTTCGCCAAAAACATAGTCGAAGAACTGATCAATTGGGCCAGTATAAATAGTAAAAATTCCCTGCTCACGTAGTGTTTGGATTTCTGGGTCGGAAAAATAATCAGTATTTAGCTTAACCTCAACACGATCGCCACAACTTTCGAGCATGTTTTTGAACCAAGCTTCATAGCCGTTAGTTGGTAAGCCTTCATAAGTATCGTTGAAGTAGCGGTTATCATAATTGTAACGAACTGGAAGACGTTTGATAATGTCTGGCGAAAGCTCTTCGGCAGGAGTTTGCCATTGTTTGGCGGTATAGTCTTTAATGAAGGCATCAAAGAGTGGTCTTCCAATTAGCGAGATTCCCTGTTCAATAAGATTTTTAGGATGTTCGGAAGCTGAGGCGGCTTGCTCGGCAATTTTGATTTTGGCCTCGTCGGGAGTATAGGCGGAATGAAAAAACTGATTTATCGTTCCGAGATTAACTGGGAGTGGGTATACTTCATGGTTGTGAGTAGCATAAACTTTATGAATATACTTTGTAAAAGTTGTAAAACGATTAACGTACTGCCAAACTTTCTCATTGGAAGTATGAAAGAGGTGAGCTCCATATTTATGACATTCAATGCCAGTTTCTGGATCAAATTCAGAGTAGCAGTTGCCACCGATATGATCGCGCTTATCAATAATAAGAATGTTTTTACCACATTCATTCGCAAAACGTTCGGCCATAGTTAAGCCATAAAGCCCGGCGCCAACAATAAGTAGGTCTGGTTTCATAATTACTCCTTTGGTGAAAAATAACTTAATAAAATCATAACTATATTAACTCCAAAGTCCTTCGTAAGCTTTAGCTACTTTGTCCGGAGATCCTTCAACCTTAACTTCACCTTTTTCAATCAGAATAGCTCGGTCGCAAAAGCGACGAACATTTTCCATAGAGTGAGTAACCAAGATGACGGTCTGTTCTCCGTGGAGACTAGCAAAATAGTTGTTACATTTTTCTTGGAAGGCAGCATCACCAACTGCAAGAACTTCATCAAGAATCAAGATATCACCCTTAGCACGAATGGCAATTGAAAATGCGAGACGAACTTGCATACCGGAGGAGTAATTTTTTAGCTTTGCATCCATAAATTGTTCAAGTTCGGCAAATTTTACGATTTCGTCATACATAGCATCCATTTGATGATTGGAGAAACCGAGAAGTGCGCCGTTTAAATATACATTTTCACGACCAGTTAATTCGGGGTTAAAGCCAACACCAAGCTCAATAAATGGTACTAGTGTGCCGTCGATTTCGATTTTCCCCTGTTCGGGGTAGTAGATTTCGGCTAAAAGTTTTAGGAGTGTAGATTTACCGGAACCATTACGTCCAACAATCCCAACAAATTCCCCTTTTTTAATTTCAAAGTTAACTCCCCGAAGAACTTTTTGCTCAGTATAGCCTTTTACTCCTTTAAGCCAATTAAAAATAGCTTGTTTAAGGCCGGCGGCGCGCTCGGTTGGGAGACGAAAACTTTTGTGTAGGTTAGTGACTTTAATAGCGATTTTAGATGAACTAGCACTTCTTATATTGGTAGAAGTATTTTTAGTTACTATATTCTCAGAATGCTTTTTTACCATTTAGACTTCCTCCGCAAAGCGACGCGACTTTTTCTTAAAATAGAAAGCCCCGAAAATAAAGACCGCAATTACTATTGCTATAGGTATAATTTTTAAAAACCATTCTGAAGAAAGTGACCAACCAGTAATAGCCTCATGAGTGATTAAGCTATAGCGGGCATCTTGGATAACCTGAGCAATCGGATTTAACATAATGATTTGGGCGGCGGTCGGACCAAAACTACCAGATTCAACTACCATACTGAGAGGATAGATGATTGGGACTGCGTAAAAGAGAGCTTGGATTAGAACGTCCCAGATTGATGTAATATCTCGATATTTAACGTTGAGGGCTCCCAGAAGAAGCGAGATTCCTAACGATAAGATATAAAGTTCCAAAATAAGAAACGGCACAAAGAGCCAAGACCAGGTAGGGGTTACACCATTAATGAATGCGAAAATAATAATAACGCAGAGATTTATGGCGAGATTGATTAACGCAGTGGAGGTAGCGGCAACGACGATGATGTATTTTGGAAAACTAATTTTACGAAGGAGATCGCCACGCATGACTATGGACTGAATACCCTGGCCGGTACATTCAGTAAAGAAGTTCCAGAGGACAGTACCAGTTAGAAGATAGACCGGGTAATGTGGGATATCGCTACCCATGCGAAGGAGTTTGGCAAAAACGAGGTAAAGAATTGCAAACATAAGAAGAGGGCGCAAAATAGCCCAGAGATAACCTAAGACTGAACCTTGATAGCGAAGCTTGAAGTCGGTTTTTACGAGCTCACCAAGAAGTATGCGGTTTTTACGACTAAATATGTTTGGAATTCCCATAGTTATCTATATTATATCATAGCGTATTTCATAGGGACAACCACATTAGCCTCATTTTGCTCTATGGAAGGCACAACGTAAACGAAGTGTGTAGTAAGTAAGCTTTGGAAAATGGATAAGCCCCTGGAGGGCAAGCCAGTGCGAACGACTGAAATCGGATTTTTGAAGAAAACCTTGCTGTTTAGCAACTAACATAGCTTGATGCCAGTTTTGGTAAAATTGTTTAGCTAAATTATGATGGAGACGCTGGAAGTTCCAGTGATAATTACGGAACTTAGCGGCGGACATAGCTCTTGCGAATAAATCAAAAGTTCCCCGACTCATGAGAAATTGCTCGATCGAGTTATATTCCTCAATAACACAATTGACTTTACCGGGATTATTAATGGAAGAATTCTGATTATCGATACGATAATGAACGAAGGCGCTTGGTAATAAAACTACTTTTTTTGCCGATGCAAAAACCTTAAACTGAAATCCTAAATCTTGATAGGAAGCGCCAGGTGTAGGAAGGAAAGTAATCTGGTTTCGCTCAAGGAGGGTTCTCTTATAAATGGCTGACCAGGTAGCGGGAGAGAGTCGGAAAACGGTGAAATCGGTATGTGGATCGAGAATGGTTGTTTTGGCGATTTCGGAAACTTTAGTGTTTTGGGGCTGATTCGTCTCAGGGTCGGTATACATACGATAGTAATTTGCTTTAACTACGTCAGCATCGTTTTTTTTAGCAGTGCGATATAAAACTTCAAAAGCATCATTTTCAATCCAATCGTCTGGTTCAAGAATAGCAATATATTCCCCGCGAGCAAGCTTAAGACCTTGATTCATACTGTCACCATAACCAGAATTAGTTTTATCAAGGACGCAAAAACGAGAGTCTTGTTGTTGATACGCTTGAATAATCTCTAGCGAATGATCGGTTGAACCGTCATTAATACAGATGACTTCGAAGTCTTGAAAGGTTTGCTGGACCAAACTATCGAGTGCTTCGCGGAGATATTTTTCAACATTGAAAATCGGAACAAGAACCGATATTTTTGGCATGGTTTCCGAATTGGACCTCATACTTTATATTATATATCAACTTTAAAGGATGACGCTTTGTAGTCTGGCCATTTTTTAGAAATGACCAGACAATTAGTTTTATTTTTTAGTAAGACGCCACTTTTGGGTTGCGCCACCGGTTGTTGACCAAAGACCAACGTTATTACCGTTCCAAGTTTCAGCGCTATTTAAATCAAGGGCAAAGTTACTAGAACAAGCAGAGAGGAGATTGTAGTAACCGTCGGCGGTTTGACGAATTTGCCAACGCTGGGCACAAGTATTATTGTTTTCCCAAAGTTGGATGTTGGTGCCGTTGGCGAGCCATCCACCACTAATATCGAGAGCTTTACCGGAAGCAGTATTAATTATACTATAATCTTTAGTGCCTGCATTATAGATCAAACGCCATTCCTGGGAAATAGTATTATTACTTTCCCAAAGTTGGATGTTGGTGCCGTTAAAGAAAAGCCCGTAACTAATATCAATTACTTTGTTCTTATCGTTTAGAGCACCGATGGTATAAATACCATTTTCAAGATAATCCGGAGCAGCAATTTGCCATCTTTGGGAAATAGTATTATTGCTTTCCCAAAGTTGGATGTTGGTGCCGTTGGAAGTGCCTGAACCGCTAAGATCGAGTGCATATTGAGGAGAACAAGCAGAAAGAAGAGTATAGGAGCCAGATTGATTAGCAATAATTTTCCAGGTTTGAGAACAAGTGCTATTGCTTTCCCAAAGTTGGATGTTAGTGCCACTAGCAATGTTACCACCACTGACATCAAGTGAACGTCCCGACATTGGGTTGGTTAAAGTATAGAGATCGGTTTTTTGATCGTATTTTAAGTTCCATTCTTGAGAAATACTACTATTACTTTCCCAAAGTTGGATGTTGGCGCCGTTGGAGTCGTTTCCTCCACTGATATCAACAGCTCTATCATCGGTACGTTCGGTAGTTAAAATGTATTTACCATCCGGTAAGACTGGCCCAGTATAGATTGTCCACTTCTGAGAAATACTATTGTTACGCTCCCAAAGTTGGATGTTGGTGCCAATACTGTTAATACCGCCACTAACGTCAAGAAAATATCCAGATTCACAGCCCGACTCGAACATTAATGTGCCGTCTGGAGCGTAGAAAATGCGCCATAACGCACTACAAGTACTAGTATTATTACCCATTAGTACATTTGTGCCAAGAGTGACGGCTGTACTGGCAGACTGTAAAACATGGTTATTTTTATCAATGAGACGGTATAATCCAGTTGAGGAATCTTGCTCGATTCGCCATGTATAACCATTAGTAAAACTAGTAAGTTGGGAATTTTGGTTAGCCGCACCAAGAATTACTTGGTCTGAAAGTTGCGAAACAAAGGTGTAAGTGCCATCTGGCAAATTAATTTCTTTTATTTGGGAGGTATTAGTGTTCTGGCTAGGGCTAGTTGCGACTTGAGTACTACCAAACCAGTCAGTAAAGTAAAGGTAGAAATTACGGTTGCCGTATGCTGAACAAGCATCGCCTTGTCCATATCCAGCATTGAGTGCGGCGGTGTTCGGTTGATATGGTGTGTAGCGATAAAGGGCGGCAGTGGCGCGGTTTTCGATATAAACTTCAGAACTACCACAGCTAGCGTTTGGACTAAACTGCACATATACACCAGAGCGATTTTCGGGGTAGCGTGAATAACCGCGATCAAGAACATCACGGAAAAGAGCAGCAGCGTTACGGACTTGATTTTTAAAGCCATAGTACTTTGTATTACAAGCGGCAGTATCGGGACACCCATAGCCAGTCGCCGAGCGATACTGAGTAGAGTTCGGATAATCGTCGGTAATTAAACTTTGTTCTTTTTCTAGAAGAACAATAAGGACGCGGGGGTTAATTTGGTAATCCTGAGCTGCATCGTAAATAATTTCGGCAGCGGTTTGACCTTCGCCAATTGTAGTGCCATCTCCAAACCGTTCTTCGGAAAGGCAAATAAAATGTCCATCCTCAAAGTGCCAATCAAGATGTGGGTATCGGCCTTTTAGATAAATATATTGGTCGTAACTGCGATTATTACAACTATTTTTTGAAGTGAGAAATGCCTGGATCTCATCTTTAGTCATTGAGTTGTAGTCGGACATAACCGCATCATTAATAATATTTCCAGGATTGAATCCTTGAACGGCAGCAGCAGAAGAATGTTGCATTCCGCGTGTCGCAAAGAAGGAAAATGTTGTCATCATACAAAATACAAAAAGTACAAAAACGATGTTGCGATATTTATGAAGATCGTTGATAGTTTCTTTAAGAGTCATGAATAAGGTTTACCTTTCTGGAACTTGTACACCACCAGTGATAATTCCCTGCTTTTCAGCACTAGAAAGATCAATGGTGATTTGATAATAATCTGGAACGAGGTTAGTAATTGGCACAATAAACTCCTCGCAGTTTGAAGTTGTAACGTCAGGCAACGCTCTAACGGTAGAAGTATAAGTAAAGTCGGTATTGGTACCTTTAAGAGTCAAGCTACAAGTTGCATCAGCTTCAAGATATTGAGCAATCATAGCGTTAATATAAAGGTTGGCGTCATCTTGTAGAGCAGAAGTAATAAAACCAGATAGCTCGTTAAGACGATTGGGGTTTTCCGCCTCATATTGAATAGTTTTTTCTGGCCCCTCTTCATCATCGGTTGTTTGGTTATTTTTGATTGGTGTGTCCGTAGTTGGATTTTTATCGTTGCCGATCGAGGAAGATGTTTTGTCTTCTTGGGTATTAGTTTGGCCAGGTTTTACAACAAAAATAATAAGAGCAACAATACACGCTATACCCAGAACAACAAAGATAGTGATGACCCAAGCGCGTTGATACCAGGGTGTATTTTTTTGCTTCGAATTAAGGTTAGTAGATTTGTTTTTTGTTTTTGTCATGACCTTTTTCTCCTAGTTTAAGTTTAACAAAACTTATCTGCATGTCAACCTCCTGTGACTATTAATTAAGTGATAGGTTTATCAAAACAGAAAAACTCGCGAAATTAATCTGTTGTTTGCGATTATATAGCAAACTAACAAATATTTGAAAGCATCAGCGTTTTAAAAATTCGTTTTCAAACCATTAGTACAATAAAAAGTTCCCTTTTATGGTTGGTGGTTTTGTAATATTATGATACTTCTAAATTACAACTCGAGACCGAGAATGTCAGCGGCAGCATTTAAAATTTCAGTTTCTTCTGGTGTTGCAGTGATAAGATAATGCTTAAATAGATCGACGGTTTCAGGATGAGATAAATCAATAACCTCAAGTGAACGAGCAGTGCCAGGAGCTTTACGAAGAGCATGTTTTGCTACTAGATTATCGATATGTTCTGCAACAGCAGACACCGAAGAGAGGCCGAGGGCAGTCATAATCTCTCGGTACGTCGGAGATACGCCATGAGTACTAGTGTATTCATTAATAAAGTCAATAATAAGCGCTTGTTTTTTGGTTAATTTAATCTTCATATGTTATAATAAATTATAGAGTATAAGCAAAATTAGTCAAATGGGAGTTTCATGGCAAAGACATCAATAGATGGGTTAACTGTGCGTTCGAGTTCTTCGCGACGAGCGGTTAGTCGTGTTGCCATGAATCAGAGTGGCAAAGTAGTGGATTTTACGAGAAAACCCATTAAACGGACTAGTTCTAAAAATCGTAGCGGAAATACTATGGTTAATGAAGTAGGAGCTTCTAGAACCATTATTAAGCATAAGCGGGCTTCGTTGGTGCAAGATGATTTTTTGAGTCCGGTTGGTGGCTTAAGTTTCGATATGGTAGGAGCTAGCACAGGTGGTTCCACCGGAAAAGAAGCGGATTGGTCGGATTTATTAAATGAATTTACGACAGACAATCCAAAAGAGCGACAAGGTTTAGATTTAGAGCGTGATTCCCTATTGTTTGATGATAACACTGAATCCGATGAGCCCAAGAAGAAAAAGAGAAAGAAGCATAAGTCAAAAATCGGACGGATAATTTTTGCGGCAGTTTTATTGTTGTTAGTAGGAGGAGGAGTAGCATTGTATCTTTGGGGAGATGGATTGATTTCTAAGTTGACCGGTGGAAATTCGGGTTTTTGGGATACTTTGCATGCTTTTGTTTCCGAAGAGATACCTTTTGAGACGGACGCAAAAGGACGGACTAATGTATTAGTTTTTGGAACAGAAGGTTACGATATGAATGGTTCATCTTATGATGGAGTACATGATGGCGCACAATTGACGGACTCAATTATGGTAATTAGCTTCGATCAAGAAACTAAGGATGTAGCGTTACTAAGTATTCCGAGAGATTTAAAAGTTTCCATGGCGTGTTCGGCAGGAAAAATTAATGAAGTTTTTTGGTGTCATAATCAAAATGGTGATAACGAGGAGGCGGGGGCAAATGCACTTATGCAACAATTAGAACAGGTACTCGGGATCAAGTTTCAGTATTGGGCACACGTAAACTGGGGGTCGCTTGTTGATATAGTAAATACACTAGGTGGTGTTACTGTAACTCTGGACGAAGATATTGATGACCGCGGATGGACAAATGTGGTAGCTCACGCTGGAGTGCCAATTGAAATTAATGGTGAACAAGCATTAGGGTTAGCGAGGGCTCGACATGGTACAATGGGCGGTGATTTTACACGAGGCAATACACAACAGAAAATTGTAGAGGGGATTATACAAAAAGTGATTGACAATGGTATAGGATTAAATGAGGCTTTAGGTTTATTAAGTATTTTGGGAGATAATCTACAAACAAACTTTTCATCAGATAACATTAAGGCGGGTTTGAAAATGATAACAGGATTTAATGTATCTAGTATGAGAAATGTACAACTTGCAGATTATCAGAATAATGTGTACTATGTTACTACTGCAACAATTAATGATATTTCTTATGTGGTGCCACAGGCCGGGACGAACGATTTTAGTGAGATTCAGGATTTTATATCACGTATGTTTAGCAGTGATTCGATTGGGCGTGAAGGAGCTCAGATTGTAGTTTACAATGCAACTGGGCTAGTCGGTCAAGCTAGTGCTGAACAATCAAGATTAGAGGAAGCTGGATTTGTAGTGACAAACGTAGATAACACAGCCGAAGGCAACTGTTTGGAGCAATACTGTGTCTTTATGTTAAATGAAGAAAAGGCAGCAACGGCAGAGGCCTTGCGAGGGCGATATGGTAAAGAAGCGTTACTGGGAGTTAAAGATTTACCACAAGATATTTGGCCAGGACGGGCGGATTTTGTGATAATTATTGGTGAACCAGTGATGAACTCGGAGTAGGCAATGTCACGGGGTGGGAGTACTAACCCGCGTTAGTTAATTGGGACTTTTTCAATGATAAGTTGACGGTCGTGTCCTTCACCTTCGGAATGAGTTTCGATGTCGGAGTAATCCTTAGCAACTTTATGCACAATGCGACGATCAGCTGCGTTAAGGTTAAGACGGCGGGAGTTTCCAGTTTGGCGAACTTCACGAATCCACTCTTCCGCTTGCTCTGCGATGCGTTCGGCTCGCTGACGTTTGTAATCAGCCACGTCGACGCTTACTCGAACAAGTTCTGCTTCGTGGCTAATTAAAGCTTGAGAAACGATATGTTGAAGAGCGCGTAAATTATTAGCTTCGCGACCAATTAGGAGAGAGTTAAGTGAGGTTGAGGGGATAGAAAGTTGGATAACCTCATCATCAACAGTTGAGTCAACAGCGACATTAATGCCGAAGAAAGATAATAAGTCCTCAAGGTATTTTGTTGCGAAACGAATCGATTCATCTTTATTCATATTTTGTTCTCCTATTTACGACGTTTAAACCCACGCTTCTTGCTCTTGGCGGTAATTTTAGTAATCTTCTTACCTTTATCATCTTTAACGATTTGTGCTTCTTCAATCTTATTTAACTCACGAATAACACGTTTATCAGCTGATACCTCCATTTCCGATTCGCTTTTTGTAAGGATGTAACGTTGTTGGACGCCGGTCATAAGGTTACTAATTAAGTAATAGAAGACAAGAGCTCCTGGAAGATTAATCATAATAAGGAGCATCATAATCGGCATAGTTTTAGACATTTGGCTAGACATAATAGTGTTAAGTTCAGTCTGATCTGGTTCTTTACCATCAGAGGCTTCCTTGAGGATTTGGCGAAAAGTTTTGGATTTTTTAGATTTGCCAGATGGTAACTGTTGACGAGAGATCCAATATTGAGTAAAAGCGGAAGCAATAGCGAAAATCAAAATAACAAAAGCACTTACAGAAGTAAAGCCTGGGCGAGGGTCAAGATTAATTACACCGAAGAGCCGCGGATGAAAATCATACTCTTTTTTAATAAGATTCCCTTCTTCATCGCGTTCTTCGGTAAGATATTCTTCTTGTTTTTTGATAACTTCATCAATACGTTCAATCTGGCGCACTGGGGCATATGCGCGGAGGCTAAGATTGTCGGTTGGAGACGGTAAAACCATAACACGAACGGCAGTATAGAGAGCAATAAAAATAGGGAGTTGGATGATGAGAGTTAACATAGAACGGAATGGTTTAATATTGTTGCGTTTATAGAGATCCATCATCTGTATAGATTCGAGCTGGCGATTACCGTTACAGTTCTTTTTAATTTCGGCAAGCTCGGGTTGGATTTTGCGCATTAGGCGGGTTTGGTGGAGCTGGCGCTTTACGAGAGGCCAGACACAAATCTTAACTAGAATAGTAAAAAGGATAATTGCGAGACCAAAATCACCAACGAAGCCATACACAACGAAGAGAACGTTCGTAATAGGGCGAACTATCAGCATATCAATTAACTCAAACATGTATCCATTATAACATATTAGAGAGAGATAGAGAATATGTGATACATTATTCGTGGATACTGCGGTTGAGGAGGGTATGAACGAGGGCACGCAATTCACGGAATGGCATAGTCATAGTAGTTTTACTAAAAACAATAAAAATACAATCTTGGTGATAGGTAAAATCAGGAAGTTCAAGACGGATTGCTTCGTAAATACGGCGGCGAATACGGTTGCGACCAACGGCAGATTTAAGGACCTTCTTAGAAACTACAACTCCAAAGCGTTGATGATGACGAGTGTTGGGTGTGTAGACAAGCGAAAGTAATGGGGTACGAATAGTTTTCCCTTTTTGATAGACGTATCTAACACCACCACGAGAATGAAAACGGTATTTTTGTGATAACATATAGTATATATTATAGCATATTTTATTCAAAAATACCCCCGTAGGGGTATTTTAGACAGTAAGACGAGCGCGACCTTTGATGCGACGACGCTTCAAGACTTTTTGACCAGTCTTAGAGCTATTGCGCTTCATAAAGCCATGCTCAACTTTGCGCTGACGTTTGTGTGGCTGATAAGTACGCTTTGGCATTTTAAAATAACTCTTTCTATGTAATTAAACAAATTCTTGTTCTAGTATATATCAGATTTCCACTTTTTTCAAGGAGTTTTCCACACATTTTATAGATTTGTTGGTGTAATTGTGGAAAAGTTCTCCCCTAGAGGGTGGAGGCATATTATAACATGTTAGAAAAATGGAAAAAATTGTGGAAAAGTCAGGGGGGATTTGTTATAATGAGGTTAAAGTTAAGGAGGAGTACAGGGGTATATGTTTGGTGTGCGGCAGTCTGTGTTTGGTTTTGTGCTTAATAGTAGTTTTGTGATTGATAGCGCGCCTATATTAGTAGCGGAGAAAAGATATGTCTGATGTTTGGAGGTTAGTACTTGCTGAAATAGAGCAAAAAATTCCGAGTGAGCAGTACGCTACATGGTTCCCTGGTTCAGAGTTGATTTCTGTAGATAACGGAATCGCAACGGTTGGGGTACCAAACGTGTTTAAGATGAAACAGCTGAAATCGAGGTTTTTTGAGACTATTAAAGAAGCACTTGAACATAATAATCTGGAAATTAAGCAACTTGAATGCGTAGTGATTCAGAGCAATACTAAAGCTAAGGTTCGAGCGAGAGAGGTTCCTGTAATAGATCGGGGCAACACTACACCTTCATTGATGACACGAGCTGCGACCGAAGGTGTTAGAAGTGGACTAAAGAATGGATTGACGGGACTTAATGCGAAATACATGTTGGATAATTTTGTAATTGGATCCAATAATGATCTTGCAGTAAGTGTGGCGAGAAATATTATTGATGATCCGGGTGGCAAATATAATCCATTTTTCCTATACGGTGGACCTGGTTTAGGCAAGACACATTTAGTGCAGGCGATTGGAAATGAACTTCTTGCGCGAAAAACTGGGCTGAGGGTTTTATATACACCAGTGTCAAGTTTTTATGCGGACTTTATTAAGGCATTGCAAAATAAGAAAACAGACGAGTTTAGACAAAGATTTCGACTGCTGGATGTATTGATTATTGATGATTTTCAGATGATTATGAATAAGGACGCGTCGCAGGTAGAGTTTTTTGATATTTTTAACGACTTATACCAATTAAATAAACAGATTATTGTAACTTCGGATAGATTGCCAAGCGAAATTAAATCGGTGGATGAAAGATTAGCTTCGCGATTAACTTGGGCGGGTGCGTATGATTTGCAGTTACCACAGTTTGAGGATAAGTGTGCAATTTTGAAGGCGAAAGCGGAGTTCGCTGGAGTAGAGATCGAGGACGAAGCAATTGAATATTTGGCGGAAAATGTACGAACCAACATTCGCGATCTTGAGGGGGAATTTAATCGACTACTAGCAATGGCTGATTTGAAGAATATGACACCGCTCGAGATTATTAATGGAGGTTATGTTAATACCAACAAAGCAGCTAGAAATAAAGTTGTCTCACCGAAAGTCGTTATTGAAAAAGTGGCTAAGTTTTATCAATTAACCCCGAAAGAAATGTGTAGTAAAAGTCGGGTAGCACACATTAAAAATGCAAGACAAGTCGCAATGTATATATTATCAAAAGAGTTGGGGATGAGTACACCTAAAATAGCATTAGAGGTTGGTGTGAAGGATCATACGACTGTTATGCACGGGATTAAAAAAATTGATGGTGATTTGAAGCTGAACTTTGCACTAAGAGAGCAAATCGCAACTTTAAGAGAGAAAATATATGGGTAGTGAGGCTTGTTCGGGTTTTGTTATGTTGTTCGGGTTTTGTTGTTCGGGTATTTCTAGTACTTGGAGGATAATTCCCCGTTCGGGTTGTTCGGTAGATTTTGTGGATAAAATGTGGGAAAGCTTGCGAGAAAGTCTGTGGGGAAGTTGGTGGAAAAAGTTAGGTGGGTTTGTGGAAAAGAAGGTTTTGCACATAATTGTGGTTAAAAATCCACAATACGAAGCAGAGTGTGGAAAGATTTCCAAAAGATTTACACATAGGAAGAACAGAGGTAATTATGGAGTTTTACACGTTTTACACAGAGCTTATTACTATAACTATTAATTATATAGGGAGGGAGAAAAAGGAGTAAAAATGGAGATTAAAGTAAAACAGGAAAAATTTGCGAAAGCATTAAGTAATGTAAGTAGAGTAGCAGCTGGATCGAGAACAACCTTACCGATCCTTAATAATGTTCTTATAAGGGTAGATGATGGTAAAGTAAGTTTAACGACAACAAACTTAGATATGGCAGTAGTGAATTATTTGCCAACGGCGGAAAGTAAAAATGGAGTCGTTACTGTTCCAGCAAGATTAATTGCGGAGTTTGTGAGTAACTTACCGAGAAAAGAAGTTGTTCATGTGGTGGCGACGGATACAAAAGTAACAATTAGAGCGGCAGGATATAGTTCTACGATTAATGGTGCGGCAGCGGAAGATTTTCCAGAATTACCCGAAATGAGTGAAGAAAAGATGGTAACGTTCCGGATGGGGGCGGACGCTTTTAAGGCGGGGGTGTCTCAAGTAATGGTGGCAGCAAGTAGTGATACGACAAGGCCAGCACTAACTGGAGTATATTTTAATACGTTTGAGGGGGTGTTGTATCTTGCGGCGACGGATGGGTACAGATTGGCGGAGCGAAGGTTTGTTGAAAAAGTCGAAAGTGAAGTAACGGCGATTGTGCCGGCGGGATCTTTACAAGAAGTGATGCGGATGCTGAGCGACGATATAGATGAGGTGGAAATATGTTTTGATGAGACACAAGTGAAGTTTAAGTTAGGTGAGGTAGAAATAACGTCAAAACTAATTGATGGTTCGTTTCCTGATTATCGACAGTTGATACCTAAAGAAAGTGAAATTAATGTTGAATTAAAGCGGGATGAATTAGTAAGAATTACGAAGCTTGCGGCACTTTTTGCGAAGGAGGTGGGAGGATCGATTGTTTGTGAGACGAATACGACGGATGGTGTGTTTACAACGGCCTCGGTGGCAAATGAGTTAGGGGAAAACAAATCGGAGATTAAGACGACGGCGAATGCGGATGGAAAAGTAACGCTTAATTCGAGGTTCTTATTAGATGCGTTAAATGCGGTGGGGGGTGACGTAATTGAGATGGGTTTTGCGAACCGATTAGATCCGGTAGTGATTAAAGGAAAAAAGAACAATGAATATATACATATAGTGATGCCACTTAAAGGTTAATGGTTATAATATATAGTATATGGTGATTCGAAGTGTAAAGATGATGAATTTTCGGAGTCACGAAAGTTTCATGCTGAAATGTGACTCACAAACGACGAAGATTGTGGGGGAGAATGGATGTGGAAAAACTTCAATTTTAGAGGCGATCTGTGAGGCTATGCGAGGAAAAAGCTTTCGGGCGGTAGATCGAGAGATTTTAAAGCGAGGCGGAGAGTTCTATAGGGTGGAGCTAGAGTATGAAGATGGAAGAAAAGTAGTAGTCGTGTATGATGGTGTAAAAAAGGAGTTTTTAGTTGAGGATAAAAAAACCAGAAGATTACCTAAAAAAGCAAAATATCCGATTGTGTTATTTGAGCCGGATGATTTGAATTTGGTTGGTAGTAGTCCGACAAGTCGGAGGGGGTATTTTGATAGATTTTTTGGGCAGTTGTCTGAATCTTATAGTGAGGCACTTAATAGATATAATAAAGCTTTAAAACAGAGAAATGAATTATTAAAGCGGGAGGTAGTTAATAAAGGGGATTTGTTTTCTTGGGATGTTTTATTGACGAAATATGGGGCGGAACTTCGTGACAATCGGGAGAAGTTTGTGGAAAAGATTGTGGAAAAGTTTACGGAAGTTTATTGTTCGATTGCGGAAAATAGTGATAAGGTTGGCTTGGAGTATATTACAGAGGTGAATAGTGAGAGTGATTTTTTGCGAAGATTAGAAGATAATTTTGAGCGGGACCGAATTTTGGGTCATACTGGGTTTGGGGTGCATCGTGATAACTATGAGTTTGTTTTTAATGGATGTAAAGCAGATGGTTCGGCGAGCCGAGGTGAAGTTAGATCGATGGTGATTGCACTGAAATTTATTGAAGCGGAAATGATTGTGGGGAGGCTTGGAAAAGCTCCGGTGGTTTTGTTGGATGATGTTTTTTCTGAGCTGGACGAGACGAGGCAAAGATGTTTAGTGAAGAATTTTCAGAAGAATCAGATTTTTCTCACTTCTGTTGGGAGTGAAAAAGATTTGGATGAATGTGTGGTATTGAAAAAGGGGTAAGATTTTTTATTCTCGCTCGTTTAGGTCTGGGAGTAAGAGGTTGGTCTCGATAGGGGTGGTGAGGTTGAATTGTTTAAGCCATGAGTTGATTTCTTGAGAGTATTTATCTTCTTCCCCTTCGATAGTATATATGTAGATATGATCGGCGATGTTTGATGAGTCGGTGCGATCAAGAACAGCCACAATGTAGTTCCAATCTTGATTTACATAGATATATAATATATAAGTTCGTTGATCGGATAGATTAAGATTAACTTTGTAGACTTGGCCGGGTTGGTCTTTGAGAATCTTAAAAGATGCTTCATCAAAAGAAACAGTATAAGAGTTTTCATTAGGGTTTATGATGGGGGCGGAGGAGATTTCTTCTGGGCTAAGTATAGTGTCACCGATGTCGGAAAAAACTGTGTTGGTGATGGCTTGGCCGAGAGAATAGTCTAGCAAATAGCGATGTTCGAAATATGGATAGGGGGAAGTTTCTGGTTCTTCGGTTTTTGGTGTACGAGAAAGGATAAGGATGATGACGGCAGAGAAAAGAAGAACAGCACCCAGTATGAGAAAGATAGAGAGAGTTTTATGGTTACGGACAAATTCATGTATGTCAAACTTGGGGGACTGGGTTGGTAAAGAGTTGAGTGGAGATTGGTGTGGGGTTAATGTTGTTGGTGGGTTGGGATTATTTTGGGTGGAGTTATTATTGTTTGGTTCCATTATTTTCTGATTCCTTTTAGGTTATCACATTTTAAACCCGCATTAACGACTGCGCTAGGAGCATACGATGCGTTACCATGACTAGAGTCGACAATAAGCCAATTACCGTTATTATCAATACCAACAATACCAATATAGTGACCTCCGTTGGAAAATGGTTTACTACCGGCACCAGAGGTATGTATCATCCAGCCGTCATTTAGGGCATTATTGATGACGTTAATACAGCTGTTGCGGGAGGTTCCAAAATCTTGGTATTGTAAGCCGTAGTGTTTGGCTAGCGTATTTGTGATTTCCCAGCTACTACCAGCATCGGTCACGTGCATACCAGCCTTTCCGGCAATATCGGCGGTTTCACTTGGAAAAACCTCGCGACCGAGGAGAACGGTGGCCATCATGGCGAATGAAGATGGGCCACATCCGGAATCACAAATACTAGTTCCCTGTTTTCCATTAATACCACCAGTTCCATATCTATAGCTACCCCAACGTTCGTCACATTGTAGGTAAGTGGGAAAATCACTACTATTCCACGCTCCACCGCCATAAGGTGAGCAGTAATTATTATTAACTGATTGGACACTGTCGGAAGAAATAGCATCATAGATGGTTTGGGCGAAGAGTTTAGTTCCCTCTCCTGTTGTAGGATGAACATCAACATCTTCTTCAGCAATAAACTTTGTAGGTTCACCAGACACGGCAGAAGCCCAGTCGGCAATAACAACGTTATCGTTTTGAGTTGATAAAGCATTAAAGAGTGTATTATGTTGATCGTAATCGTGTTTACCGAGGGAGTAATTTGTGACGAAGATGACCTGGCGGTCGTTGCCGGCGATTTGGAGGACTTCTCTAGCGAGATCTTCAGTAATGGTATCATCATTACTGCCTAGTGCGAAGACGATAATATCTTTGAGATTGGATTTTTGAGACTTGAGGATTTCGACACCTTCTTTAAAGGTGCGACCGACTTTGGCGTTAATTGTGGCTTTTGGTAAAAGTTCTTTGATATCATTTTCGGAGCGGACAGTGATGGAGTCACCGATGATTAAAACATTGGAGCCGTCTTCTTTTTTGGTTGAGGTGTTACCGCTGGTGGCATAATTATAATATTTTTGATAAATCTGGGCCGCGTATTCGCGACGATTTTCAGCTTCTTGCCAGTATATATATCTTGTGTTTTGGCTTTTAGCATATGAGTCAATTAAAGCATTGCTTTTACCAGTATGTTGTGATACAGCGCTTGAGGTGTGGGCGCCTTCAACAACTACTAACCAAAGGTCGGAATAACTTTCGGCACCAGCGACGCCGGTTTGGTTATTGGTTTTGCCTATACCTTCTACGAATTTTTTAAATTGGCTTTCCTGGAAGAGCCAATCAAGTTCGATTTGAATTGCGGCATCGATGGCGGCTTCAGGGATATTTGGGCGACTATTATCTCTATGCCAGTAGTTGCCGTAACCAAGAGCGCTGAGTTGGCTTTTTATGGTTTGGTTCCTGTCGTTACCCCATTGCACTAAACCGATATATTGACCGCTGGTAGCGTAGGGCTGGAAATTGCTTTCTTGTTGAATGTTACCCATAGCACCAGCAATAGCGGCAATATTATTAGAAAATCCTTCTATACCAGCATTAACGAAATAGTTCCATATTTTATCTTCGTTAGTATCACCGGTGACGGTTGTGGTGGTGCCGCCGGCTAAGTTAATACATGGATCTTGGTTGGGGTTGTAGTATAATTGATTGTTTTTAGCATTAAATTCAAGAACGGAGTCGGGGATAGAATCGGTGGCGAAAACTGAGAAGTTTGGGCCGAAGATGGAGAGAAGAGCAACAAAAATGATAAAGAAATTGTAAAAATAATTTTTGATTAATTTGAGTAGTTTCATGCAATATGACTCCGGTTACGTAGATCGGCATAAATGTTGGTGTAGAAAAGGGTTTTTGCGATCACTGGAGTTTCGGTAGTGACGTAATCTTCGGTTTCGAAATAAAGGTGTTCTGATTCAATCTCAGAAAGGACTTCGGATCCGAGTTTGAGATTGGCGGTTTTGCCAGACATGGCGATGCGGGTTTCGGGGTCGTAGTTTTGGAGGTAGTTGTAATAAATAGCAATGTCGATGGCTTTTTCAACATCTTCTTTGGCAACGCCGCTGATTTGGGCGATGTATCCTTCGAGTGTAGATGCTTCTTCGGCTTGTTTAGCATCAATTTCTTCGGCGAGACGAGCGATCGCGCTTTTTTCTTCACCATAAGCATGGAATTGGTCTAGGGAGCGTTCTGCTGATACGAATTCTGCGTTCATGAGGTTTTCTTCACGATAAGGGTTGTTGGGAGTGTTACCGCAAGCATCACCCATCCCCCAGAGTCTGATTTCTTCGGCATTAAAACCGTCTTTAATATCAAGAATAGAAGTAATGGTCGTGGAAGCATCGGCGATGGCGCCACGGTCTTGCATGTCACTAACGATACTGGCGTCCATTATTCCGAATGGAGAGGTACGTTTTGTACAGTAGGAAACATATTTGTAGAGGGTACTCCCTTTTTTAATAGTACATCCGGAGCCATCTTCTTTACAGTTTTCGAGGTTTTTACTGATAGTATCAACATAGGTACTATTATTAACACTATAGCGACCAGAGGCAGCGATTTCGTTATTGTAGAAGAGGCTAGTTTGGGCAGATTCTACAGCTCCAGTAACGATAGGGTTACAATAGATGTCGCCAGTAAGTCCAATTTCTTCGAGTTGAGGACAGTAACCAAAAGTAGTCATGTATTGGGTGCCTTCGCCGTCGGCAGAAACACTACCGGTTAGCGATGCGATAGATGATGAGGTTAGGCTCATGATGGTATTAATAGGTGTAAAGCCACTACTGGTAGAAAGTGGAAGAATGAATTTATGAACAATACTGCCTAAGAATGTGTTTGCGGAAGATATGTCGAATGGGCTACGGTTAAGACGATCGACTTCAGCTTCCATAGCGAGGACTTGGGAATTAATACGGCTGTAAGCTAGAGCGGTTTCTTTATTGGTAGGCATTAAACCGCTATTTTGACGACCAGCCATGCTACCAAAAGCACCAGCTCCAGACATAATCCATTCACCAGCAGCTACACCGAAGGTATTTTCGACTGGGTTGCGGAAAAGAGCGTTAGCTAAAGTTGGGATGAGAAAGCCTAAAAATGCGGAGATGGTAAAATTGATGGCTTTTCCAATAGCGAAATTAAGGATCTTGTTTTTAACAAAAGAGCCGATGGCGGCAGCTCCGATAGTAATCGGACCACCAGCGGCAGCGCCGATAGCAATAGCGGCATGCCCAATAAGGCTAGCAGCACTAGCGCCGGCTTGAGCTTTAATACAATAGCTATTAGTTACGCCAAATTTGGATAGGGCGCTACCAAGAGCTGTACCGGCACCAATGATGGAAAAGAGTGAGGCGGTTTGGGGGTCGAAATTACCAAAAGAAAGGCCAGAACGGAGGTTTGGGGATTCAAGTATACTACCTTCGAGTGTGACTTCTCCGGTTGTAATGTTGACATTTGCGTTTTGCTCAGTAGAGAAAATATCACCACTTTTTTCGTATGATAAACTCGATGGGCGCATATCTTCGACTTTAGTAGTGTATTTTTTGGTCATTTCATTAGCTACTTCATTAAAGCCTGAAGTTTGGCCGTCACCAGCAATAACTTTACTAGGACTTTCCATAATAGTAAGGAAATTTTTTATAGTGGAATACAGCCTCATACCAGCAATAATGTTCGCTATGGTATTACCAGTATTAAGAGCAGTACAGCCCCAGTTGATATAGGAGCTAACGTTTTCGGAAAGTTTATTAATGTAGCCGCCAGCGGCAGTAAGGGCTTCAGCGGTGGTCTGGTTGTTGATTGAACTAGATACAACATCGGTGTCTTGTGCTTTATAACCGATGAATTCTTTATTACCATCTTCATCTTCTTCATAAACTTCTTCAGTTCTAGTGTTGTTAGCGTTGGTGGTTTGGTTTTCGAGGCGTTTGGCGGAAATTTCACGAAGTTGAGTCATATCAGCATCGTTGTCGCCAGTACTTTTATAATTAGCTAAAACATTTCGGCCACCAAGATTGGTAAAAGTAGCTTCAGCAGGGGTGTCATAGTAATTAGCGGCGCGACCGAAGGTAGCATTAGTGATGTCGCTACGGAATTCAGCATTGTTGTTATATAGATTAGTAAAATCACTACCACTTGCGTTTTGGCCATCCCAAGAGATAGTGTTGCCATTAGTTTCGATATTGTTTTTATTAAATCTATCCTTTAACCAATCGGTAAGTTTACCGTATTTTTTTGTCCAACTTTTATTACCGGTATTATTATCGTAGTTTTTGCCAGAGGTCATATTGGAGATTAAACGATTAATATTAATGATACTAGGTGTTTGTTGGTAATCGGTTTGACTGGTTAAGTTATTGACGAGGGTGCCGGGAAGGATGGTGGACATGTTAGTAAGGAAAATACCACCAATACCCAAAAAAGCAATTAAGAGAGCGGTAGCTAAACCTCTTTTTTTGCCGCTGAGGAAAGCGCCAGCTCCCCCTTTAGAGGATTTATCGGAGGAGTTTGGGCGGCCAGAACCACTATAATTAAACGTCGGTTCGCTAGTGGCGACGGCGTTGTGTTCGGCATTCCTTAAAGCAACTTCTCCAGACATGATTAATTGTCGTTCCCTCCTGGACGAGTGGTAATTAGCGATTCTTCGGTTTCGGAAGCGATGATTTGAATATGGACATGGTTGGGGCCAGCAAAGAATAAACCTTGACCGACTGGGAAGTTGGCGAGACGTTTCTTTTCTTCGTCGGTGAGTTTGAAGACATCAGACAAAACATCAACGGCGGAACTAGATTGTTTAAGAAGTAATTGCATACTAGAGTTAGCAACGATGGCGCGACCCATTTTGCTGGTCATGAAGTCTTCGACATCCTGCGTAATAGTGGTAAGGCCGAGGTAATATTTACGAGCACGTTTGGCGAGACTGAAGAGGAAGTTGGCTGAATCGTCGTATTTCATGAGTTGCCAGGCTTCGTCAACGATAAGGAGGCGACGGCGTTGGTCGGCACGGACAATGTTCCAGATATGGGAAAGAATGATATACATAGCAACAGGACGAAGTTCGTCTTCGAGGTCACGAATATTGAAGACGACCATTGGATTATTGATGTCAACGTTGGATTGTTGGGAGAAGATACCCGCAAAAGTACCACTAGTGTACTTGCGGAGACGTTGGGCGAGGCCAGGACCAGTACCGCCCATGTGGAGTAAAGTGTCGTATAAGTTAATAATGGTTGGTGGAGGGGACATATGAGTAAGAGGATCACTAGTAATACCGGCGCGAGCGTAGGTATCGATGAGGGCTTGATCAAGATCGGCTTCTTCATTGGCGGTTAGAGCGGGGACGATTTGACCATTAGCAGCAACTTGGTTACCACCAAGCATGAGGCGGAAGAGACCATGCAATGTAACTAGATTAGCGCGAAGAGCATCATTAGCATCTTCGTTGTCGACGATTTTTGGAAGGTCGAAAGGATTAATACGAACATCAGAGTTAAGACTGAGTCGAATATAACTGCCGCCAACAGCATCACAAAGTTTTTGGTACTCGTTTTCTGGGTCAATAATAAGGATTTCGCTACCAATCATCATGGAACGAAGAGCCTCGAGTTTGACAGCGAAAGATTTACCAGCACCAGATTTGGCAAAAACAACTAAATTGGCATTTTCTAGACTGAATCGATCAAAGATAACAAGACCGTTGTTATGCATATTAACACCATAAAGGATGCCGTTTTCCTGGGTGAGGTCGGCAGAAGTGAATGGAAAACAAGTAGAGATAGCGCCAGTGTTCATATTACGGCGGATTTGGAGCTGGTCGGTACATTGGGGAAGACAGCTATTCATCCCTTGTTCTTGTTGGGAAGTGGCAACTTTACTGAAGACCATTTGTTGGCCGAGGAGGGTTTCGATTTTGTGTTGAACAAAACTTAGTTCTTCAAGTGAGTCGGCCCAAATTGTGATGTAAAGGCCAAAGCGGAAGAATTTTTCGGCACCAACTTGAAGTTTATCACGAAGTTCTTCGGCATCGCTAATGGCGGCTTCGAGTTCTGGGTCGCGGATTTTACCACGTTCAGCATTGACGCTGTAACTGGCTTCAAGTTGGGTAACCTTCTTGCGAAGATTTTTCATGACGACGGTAGTTTCGACTGGATAAACATACATAGAAACGTCGAGAACTTCATCGATGTTAATAAGTCCAGAGATCCAACCAGTATATAGACTACGAGGATAACCATAAACGTAGATAGTGCGGCCATATTTGGTACCAAGTCGGAAGTAGCTGGAATGGATTTCGATAGAGCTAGGAGAAATGAGGTCGCGTAGAGTAGTGATTCCCTGCTCGAAGGCTTGTTGAATTTCAGCTTCTTCGGCGGCTTGGGATTGGGCGGCGATATCAGCAGCAGTGGCTTGGGCGGCGGCGATTTTGGCAGCGCGACGATCTTTACGGCTCATAATTATTCCTTTACTCCTTTCTTGACGTAAGTTGTAGCTAATTTTGTAAAATCAACAAGTGGTTCCCTGACGGCCGTGTCGGGGTTGTTGAAGTTATAGAATAGTTGACTCAGCTCTTTAGTATTTAGGCGAACAGATTGAATGCCGATTTGGAAAAGACCAGCGATAACTGATTCTACACGATTATTTAGTTCATCAATGGCCTTGTCGTAAATGTCACGATTAATACGGGTAACACTCTGGGTTTTAGTGCGACTAACGGCTTTGAAGAAGTTTTTGGTTTGTTCGACGGCATGTTCAAGATCCGGAGAGGAATAATATGGGATAACTATAAAGAAAGATTTATCCATAATATTGGCCTCTTGAGAAAGGATATCGATGAAATGGATATAATCGTCCATAAGTACACCTAGAAGCATATTGTCGTTGTTGCGGCGCATTTTGGCGAGTTTTTCGATGTAAGGACCGATATCGACACGTTGGGAACGAACAAGAATTTGGACTGTAAAGTTAAGTGAGTTGAGGAAGTTTTGGTAGCTATATTCAACACCTTCACGCTCGGTTTCGGACATAAGGTCGAAGTTAATAGATTGACAGGCAACAACAGCACGGAAAGAACCGTCTTTCATAATAATAATACTGTCGCGAAGTTCAGAGAAAAGAAGGGTGGATTGAGTAGAAATAGGGTTTTCGATAACTTTTGGAGTGTTGTCGACTGGGGTGGCAGGTTGTCCGGGGGCTGGTTGAGTGATGACCTGGGTGGGCTGAGCGGTGTGTATGTAGTTAGCTTGGGTGGAAATAAAAGGAGTTTGAGCTTGGGGTTGAGTAGGTTGGGTGGGGGGCATAATGTTGGTTCCAGGGTAGCTAGCCGGTTGGGACTGCGTGGGGGCGAGTGGTTGTCTCGGGGATGGTTGTTGGTATGGAGTAGGGGTGTTTTGTGTAGCGGATGTCTGATTAATGTTTAACGGACGAGCGGTGGCTTGGGCGGCATTCATAGCGCGAGCACTAGCATTAGCACCATAACCTTGTGGAGCAGGTCGGCCTTGTGGAACTTGGTTGTAATTTTGTGGATTCATAAAACTCCTTATGCTCCTTAATGTAATGATACGTATACTTCTTGGTTATTGTCTGCTGGGCGAGATGGCTGACTAGGGGTAGGTGATGGCGGGTTGGGTTGGGATGGTTGGGTGCGGGCGGCGGTTCTCATGGAATTTGGGTCGAGTTGGTCGGTTTCGTTGAAGGTAGAAGTTATGGGGGTAGCGCTAGGCTGGACGATGGTTTGGGCGTTTGGATTATAATTATTTAGTGGCTGTATGACGCGTTGGCCCGGTAGCTGGACCATAGGAGCTGGGCGGTCGAAATTGTACTCAGATTGTTCAATAGCGGTGCGCATTTGATTGATAACTTCTTCGCGACGCTCTTGTTGGTCCTGGCTAATCATATGATTAAGACGGTTAGTGCCGGATTGATCGAACATGTCGGTGGTGTTGTAGGCTTCTGCGTAAAATTCGTCACGCATGGAAGAATTAGCAGCGTTTTTAATGGCTTGACCTTCGGAGTCGACGATAGCAGAGAGAAATGAGAGGCGATGGGCGGCTTCTCCTTCAGAGATATTACGTACACGGTTTTTTTCGACTTTTTTGGGGGCAGTGATTAGGATTGTGGAGTTGCTTTGGCCAGGGATCCAAAAACGGCGGTTGGGTTTAAAGTAAAACGAAAGGAGAGCCGCGAGATAGGTTTCCATAGGTTGGTCTTTTTTGATGGGGAGAGCAAGGATAATGAAGAAGAGTGCAAAAGGTATAGGAATAGCGGCAAGGAGTGGAAAGATTTGAAACAGAGCAAAGGCTAACATGCCTAAACCGAAGGCAGCCATTAAGTAGAGAAATTGTCGGAACGAAAATGGTCCGAGAAGCTTGTCGTCAGCTTCGACGTCTTGTGGTACCTTATAACTCGCCATAATATTATTTTAGCATGAATGGTAGGAAAATGGAAAGATTACCCACCAAAATTTCACCTCACTTTAAGCTTCAGGATAGTGGAAATGTGGTGAGATGTCAAGTAAGGTAAGGCAGTATGTATTAATTAGGTGTTGTCGAAGCTTGTCTCGATGAGATTGATGATTTCCTTCTGTAGATCATCGGTGGATTTTCCGAGGGCGCTAAAACTATTGGTAAGTTCTTTGAGGGCCTCATTATCGAGGTTGCTATAACTGTTAAAAACTTCTTCAGCTTCTCTGATGGTTGATTCGATATCGTCGATGTTGCCGAATTCTTCTTGTAGCTTTTGAGAAATTCTTTGTCCTTCACTGAAAGTGTAGCTAGTGCGGTTTTCTTTTTGAATATTGTGGGCTTTTCTGAATTCTTCAATGAAATTTTGCAAAGCACTTAATAAGGGATCTTCAGTATCAGTGCTACTTGAATTGGCTTTCTTGGAACGATTAGTGTTGCCTTTTTGGGATTTTGAGTATGGTATGTTTGGAGAGGCTGCTTCGGAGAGGATTTGTTCAATGGTGGCGCTGTCAAGTTGTTTTTTAAGATCAACATTGGCTTGCATTGTGCGCATACTGCGATCGATAAAGCTTTGAACTTCGTTTGGATCTTTAACATCAAAGATGTCAATGTTAGGGTTAATGCGTTCTTCGAAGGCGAGGGATTCGTCATAATTGGTAGCACCGATGCGTAGAAGGGTAGCACCGAAGTCTTTGATGGCTTTAGTGGTGTCGGTTTTTTGTGCGTCAAGAATGTTTGGAGACATTTTGCGGTTAACAAAGCCGAGAAGTTTCTGGGTAACTTTTGCGATAAGATTATGTTTCAGGTAGTTACGCTGATCGTCTAGAGTAAGACTTCGGTCCATGCGGTCAATAGATTTCCACTTCTTATAGGTATTGCCATTTTCGTCGGTAACCTCGACGAGACGGAGGCCACCGAGACGTTCTCCGTTAACATTGCGATAATTAGCGATGGCTTCATCAGTAAAGTAATCTTCAAAACGTTTGCCCTCCTCGGTACTGTAGACTGAGGCGATGAGGTCATTGTAGTAATTAATCATAAAGGCATCGTTTTGGAGGAGTTTACCTGGTTTGGCGGCTTTTGATAAACTATCAAGCATAGCGATATTTAATTGTTCTGGTGAGGTTACGTAGCCGTTATCTAGTTGTGTAGTGAGCATATTGGTGAAAGCGGCGGCATGCTCGTTGTAGCCGTTGGCGGCGAATGAGCCAGCAAAGGTACTGTGGTAGCGACGGTGTGCGCCGCTTGTTTCGGTGAAGTTTCTGGTGATATCGGTTTTTTCGCTTTCGAAGCGAGCGTTACCTATAATAGTGGCATAACGCATATTGATAGGATCACCGATTGCGATGTCGCGGTTGATGAATGTTTTCATGTAGCCAGCATCATCTTCGTAGACTCGGTTCATAACATTACCTTTATCATCGGTAACATCTAGATATCTAACTTTGCGGTAGTTTTCGCGTTCTCGAGAGGATAGAGCGTCGTATTCTTCTTTGGTAATTTCTTGGTTAGTATCTTTATGAACACCAATGTATTTATTGTAGGCACGATGTCGATTTTCCATACCTTTCTTGTAACGGTAATGCTGATCTTCGATAACATTACCGTCTTCGTCTAATTCGTACCCATCGTCGTTGATATTGGCTTTGTCGAAAATCATGCGGCGAAAGTCGCGCTTTGGGTAACCGAATTTTGTAGCGACGATTTCGGCTTCAGCTTTACGTCGACGTTCAATTTCGGCACTGCGGACAACAACTTGACCCATGATGGTGGTTTCACCAAAGTGTCCCATTTTACCGGTGGCGCCACCGATAAGACGGTTGAAGTCATAGGGTGATGTAAAGCGCCCTTCGGCAGCTTTCATGTAGCGACTCAAGAGGAATGACTGATCGCCTTGTGCGATGTTTTCAGCGCGGAATTGTTGAGCCATAACAGCGAGATAAGATTCGGCATGGGCATTACTAAGACGATGGGCGGCTTGGCCGGTGAAAATGTCACCATATTCGGAAAGTGTGTTGTCGAGGTTTCTTTTAGCAACTTCGGCACGGGTGGTTTGGAGGGCAGAAGCTTTGGCATTACGAGTATAAGTGTTAGGGCGATTTCTCCAAACAGCGTTGCCATCTTTATCGTAACCCTTAAATGAAGTAATAGAACGGAGTGCGCGTTCGGTTGCGCGGCCTTCGATAGTGTTTTGGTTATTGATGGTGTCAAGTTCACGACGCTTTTGACGAGCGAGCAGGTAGTTGCGGAGTCTGGCGCCACCAAGAAAACTATTGCGTTTTAAGAAGCGTTTTTCGGCTTGGATAGCATGGCTAGCTCCCCACATAGTAGCGGTTGTGCGAATAGGATTACTAAGACGATCGAGGCCGGCACTGATTTTGCCGAGGATGGTGCCGGACATTTTAAGGAGAGAAATAGTAAGAAAGAGAGGTGTAACCTGGACGGCGAGACCGAGCAAGATACGAAATGGGCTAGTTCCGGCAGTGGTCATAATGGCCCAGCCGGCAAGTTTAGAAGCGCCAAAGAGGAAGCTAAACATTGGGAAGAAGAATAGCATTTGGAAAAGAAGATCTTTCCATTTGGTGTACCATTTTTCGGTGTTTGGGAAGAGATAAGCGACGAAAGCGAGGGGGGAGACCATGATGAGGAGAAGAACAACTCCTTGACGGAGGCTGATAGTAATAAGTCCGATGATAATTGAGATAAAAGCGCCAAAAGCGGCGATAACAGCAATCCAAAAGGTTTTTTCGATACCGCCGGCAGCAAGAATGGTAATCCAGGCGGCGGTTCCACCACCAGCTAAAACTTTCATGACTCCACCCCAGCTAATATCGGCAAAAACATCGGTAGAAACAACGACAGAGCTTTGGAGATCATTAAAGAAGTCCATGAGGCTATTGCCGATGATGTTACTCAGGTCGACAGCGATAGCGGAGATAATAAAACTGAGATTAACAAGGATGGCGCCGATGATGATTCGAGGAAGAATGTTTTTTATGCCGTAATTATTAATGCCGATGCCGGTGACCTGTGAGTAGATTACGATAAGCATAATAATGATAAAGATAATGTTGGTGATGTCGCGCATTCGTTTCCAGACTTGGTAGAAAGTTGAGTTGGTGTCGGTAGTGATAGGTTTGACGATGAGAAGATCGGTGATAAAACCATAAATACCATCGATAGCGTCGCCGATGGTATTAAGTGCAGGGCAAAGATACCAAGACATAGATCCTACTTGGCCGTTGCAGACGGTACTAGTAGAATCAGTTTCTGGATCAGCTTCCTCGTCTGTGATTCCCTCGAGATAATCGGAATCTTCATCGCGGTTTTCTTCTTGGTCGGTGTTGGTCGGGTCGGAAGGGGTGGTGGGGCGGTTAGGTATGTTTTCGATAGGTTCGAGTGGAGTTTCCGGAGCGTCTGGATTAGGGTTAGACGGAATAATGATACCGCCAGGGGTGTAATCTGTGTCTTCATCTGGTACAGCGTATGTATTGGTATTTGGAATGAAACAACCAAAAATAGCGCCAAAAAGTATGAAAATGGCGATAAGAAAGCGGGTTTTAAAAGTTTTCTTAGATCTAGACATTGTAAAACATCCCAATTAATACCTACTGAGGGTATTGCCTGTTTATTTTAGCACACATAAGCAAGATAGTCAATAGTAAAAGTAATAAAAATTCTAATTATCAATGGTTATGTTTTTATTTTGGAAGTAGATTAACATAATAGCTTTAAGGTATCGTTTTGGTTGGAGATTTTAGTTGGAGTTGGAAAAAATTAGAAAGAATGTTAAGATGGGTGTATGAAGAGGAAAATGTTGGGCTTTTTAGCGACGGTTTTGATGGTGTGGGCGAGTTTGGCAATGTTGGTGCCGGCGCCGGTTATGGCTGATATTCCGGGTGGTGATTGTGGGGCGAGTGAGTTTTTGGGGTTCCGACCGTGGTATGATCAGCTTTGTGAAGGGTCGGAGATTAGGCCACCGGAGCAAGGTGATGAACATGAGTTGACTCAGTATATTTGGATAATTGTTTTGAATGTATTATTTGATTTAGTGCTTGCAGTGGGGTATTTGGCAATTGGTTTTATTATTTATGGCGGATATTTATATATTATGTCACAAGGAGATCCGGCGCGGGCGGCTAGAGGAAAGAAGACTTTAACGTCAGCAATTGTTGGTACAATTATTGCGCTTTTGGCATCGGTGGCGGTAAATACGGTTAGAGTGATTTTAGGGATCAATAGTAGTGATAGTTGGAAGCAGGATCCCTTTGGACAGCAGCAGATTCAGAATGCCTTTAACTGGGCGTATTCGATGGCGGGTGTTATTGCGGTAATATTTATTATTAAGGCCTCGTTTGATTATGTAATGTCGAGGGGCGATCCTGGAAAAACAAAGACAGCGATGCAAGGAATTATTTATGCTGTGGTAGGTTTAGTGATTGTTATTTTGGCGGCAGCAATCACGGCATTTGTATTAAGTGCGATAAATGGAGCAGGAGCGTAAAATGAAAAAAATGTTTTTGGGGTTGATAGTAGGGATGGTGATGTTGACTGGGGTATTTGTCCCGTTAAAGGCTTTTGCGGAGCCGGATAATATTTGTGATGATACGAGTATTCCGGAAGAATTACGAGAAGCGGCGGGGTGTCGAACTGACGAGGAGCGAAATGAGACGATTATGCCGATCGTGATGGGGGTGATCCAGGTGGCTTTGGGGGTGATTGGACTTGTGGCGGTGATTATCTTGGTTTATGGGGCGATTATATATACGACAAGTACTGGTGATGCGCGAAAAATCTATCAAGCAAAAAACATTATTTTGTATGCGATCGTGGGGCTAGTGGTATCGGGTTTGTCATATGCAATAGTTTTCTTTGTCTCGCAAGCACTTTGGGGAAAATAGGTCTAGACAATCTTAGATGATTGCTTTATTATTGTACTTAGAGTTATATAGATAATTGAAAGGAATGTTCAATGAAGAAAGTAGTGTTAAATGTAATCGCTGCCGTCTTGATGGTTTTGGGGCTTAGTGGGATTGCGACAATTTCGCCGGCTTATGCGGATGTGCTTTGTGCTGATGGTACACCAGCGGAGACTATTGATAAGTGTACGGAGTGGAGTGGTACTACCGGTATTGCTGACAATAAGGACTTGATGGGTACGCTTACGACGATTATTAATGTGGTAGTTGGTGTGGTTGGTTTTGTGGCGGTTGCTATGATTGTGATGGGTGGTATTAGCTTTGCAACTTCTCAGGGTGATGCTTCAAAAACAACGAAGGCTCGTAACACAATTCTCTATGGTGTAGTAGGCTTGGTTGTTGCGCTACTTGCGTTTGCGATTGTAAACTTTGTATTAGGTGCTGTTTTCGGTAGTTAATTGGGGTTTAGTAGGTACTGGATGAAGTTTAAAAGTTTAGTTTTGGCAGGTTTGCTTGCGGTAGCTGGGGTGTTTACGGTTAGCGCGGGTGACTTTGTAGCAGCGAAAGTAACATGTCCTGTTGGTAGTGTTTGGGAGACAGAGGAAAAGGATAGTTTTGCTGAGTGTAATCTACCGAAGGATATTGATGAACAGCCTTCCTTGATGACAACCGTGACAACTATTATTAATGTTATTGTGGGGGTTGTAGCGGTGATTGCGGTAATTGTGATAGTGGTTGGTGGTATTTTCTTTGTAACTTCCACCGGAGATTCAGCGAAGATCGCTAGGGCAAGGAATACGATTATTTATGGTGTAGTAGGTTTGGTTGTTGCACTACTTGCGTTTGCGATTGTGAACTTTGTGCTTAAGGCTGTGTTTGGCGGGGAGGAGAAGAGTAGTGATGAAGATGCTTATGTTCAGGATATTATGGTAGGTTAAGCGTACTGACATTTATAGAAATTAAGACACTCCGGAAGGGGTGTCTTTTTTTGTATTCTCCCCTTCTCCTTTCACTTTTTGTTTTCTCTTACTTTTTATTTTTCTTCTCCCTTCCCCCTCCCATACATTAT
>CARBGY010000008.1 GCA_948945085.1 uncultured Candidatus Saccharibacteria bacterium | reverse complement strand
AACCTCGAGGGTTATTTTATTCTGCTTATAGTGCAATATGTTTGTTTAGCTAACAAATAACTCATTTTTCGTGAATACCTACCATTGCCTTTCTGCTACTTTTCGGCTATAATATTCTGATGAATCGACAAACCGCAATCGTTTGGACTAGCGTTATTGGCATTATTACCAATGTCGTTTTGGTCGGTTTTAAAATGCTTGTTGGTGTTCTTGCTGGATCTATCGCCATTATTCTCGATGCCGTAAATAATCTTACGGACGTTTTGTCATCCGTAGTAACCATCATTGGCACGAAATTAGCGGCACGTCATCCCGACGAGGGGCATCCTTATGGACATGGTCGCTTCGAATATCTCACGACTCTCTTTGTGGGCTTGATTATTCTCGCTACCGGCATCATGGCTTTAATTGAGTCGATCCCAAAAATCCTCCATCCTGAACTTGCCGATTATTCATGGGCCACAATTACGGTTGTAGTGGCAGCTATTATCACAAAACTCATTCTCGGCTGGTATGTTCGTCGCGCTGGCAAACGTTTCTCCTCAAGTAGCTTGGTTGCGTCTGGCATTGATGCGCTGTTTGATGCCGTTCTTTCCTTTGCTACTCTGATTGGCATTATTGTAACCTTAGTTTTTCATATCAGTATTGATGGCATACTCGGTGGATTAATTGCGTTTTTTATTATTAAGACTGCGCTTCAAGTTCTTCTTGAAGCCTCAAATGACATCATTGGTCAAACTGCCGATCGTGATTTAATTCGTAAACTTAAGAAACAAATCTGCACTTTTCCAGAAGTTAGTGGCGCCTACGATCTTATGCTTCATAATTATGGCCCATCCGATCTAATTGGTTCTGTGCGTATTCAAATTCCAGACCATCTCACAGCTCGCGAAATCCATCATTTAACTCGCGAAATTTCCCAACGAGTTTATACTAAATTTGGTGTAGATTTAACGATCGGCATTTACGCCGAAAACAAAGACGACCTCATACATCATCAAATCAAGGAAAGGATACTTGAAGTTATCAACCAATACCCTGAAATTCGTCAAATGCATGGTTTTTATGTTGATGACGACCGGAAACTGATTACTTTTGACCTCGTGGTGTCCTTCGGCTACCCAAATCGCACTAAGCTTAAAAGTCGCGTTATTCGTGAACTTCGCAAGACTTATCCTACATATAAATATCTGTTAACAATCGACAGCGATATCGAGAACGAATAAAAAGCGGAGATGCATTGCATTTTTATCCTTTTCGTGATATTATGTAAATATTAACTAATTAACATTTTGTCATAAAAATTCATCGACATCCCGTCTAGTGGATATCTGAAGTTATATGGCAGGGAAGGAAAAAATAATCATGACCGACGCGAAAAAAGATGAAGGTCTTAAAATTCGCATCCGCCTTAAGGCTTATGATCATCGCGTTATTGATCAAAGTGCTAAGCAGATTGTCGAAACCGCTATCCGTACTGGCGCAACTGTATCTGGACCAGTACCTCTACCTACTAAACACAGTACTTTTACTGTCGTAAAATCTCCACATGTCTACAAAACTGGTGGTGAAGCTTTCGAAATGCGTGTTCACAAACGTCTCATTGTTATTTCTAACGCTACTCCAAAAACTATTGACGCTTTGCAAAACCTTGCTCTTCCGGCTGGTGTTGATGCTGAAATTAAGATGTAGCTAAAGTAACTATTATTTACTAAAATACCCCCGAGCAATCGGGGGTAAAATTTTAAACAAAGTCAGTTTTTCTTAGAAGTAGGTGATATTATTTAAAATTCTTCCGCCTCTTCCTACCTATGTTATAATCAATATATGACAGTGGTGATGCGACTGAAGAAACGCTTTTACTTCGTAGCGGCTGGCTACTTTCGTTTTTTTGCTAACTTTGCTCTACGTCGCTGGAAGCCACGTATCATTGCCGTTACCGGCTCGGCCGGCAAGACGACCATGCTCCATCTAATCGAGTTCGAACTTGGAGAGCGTGCACACTATTCCCATGACGCGAACTCAGCTTTTGGTATTTCTTTCGACCTTCTTGGTATGGAAGGAATCCGGGGCTCAAAGTGGCGTTGGTTTAAACTTATCTTCCAAGCCCCCCTTCGTGCCTTCTACTACCAGCGCAAAGGAGAATTTTATGTCGTTGAGATTGACGGTGAGCGTCCACGAGAAACCGAGTTTCTGGCTACCTGGTTGCGCCCTGAGGTGACACTTTGGGTTTCTCTTGGTCTTTCGCATGCCATCCAATTCGAACGGGAGGTTACTGAAGGAAAGTTTCCTTCGCTCGACGAAGCAATTGCTCATGAATTTGCAACTTTACCCGAAAATACCCAGAAGTTTGTCTATATCGATGGCGACCAAGAGCTTATGCGAAAAGCCATAAAAAACATTCCAGCAAAAATCCTTGAGTTTCGCCGTAGCGAGCTGAAGCGTTATAATGTTTACCCAACTCGTACGGACTTTGTTTTTGATGGTGCGTCTTTTCATTTTTCCAATCCTCAGCCTCGTGATCTTGCTATTCAGCTTTTAATGCTCGAAAAACTTGTTAAATATCTCGAAGTACCGCTAAAAACTGATTTCTCTAACCTAATCATGCCCCCAGGACGTAGCAGTTTCTTTCTTGGCAAAAATGGTCTTAAACTTATTGATAGTAGTTACAATGCACATATTATTAGTATGGAAAGCATCCTCGATATGGCGCGCAGTCTTCATGCTGGGCATAAGTGGTTAATTATTGGTGATATCGTTGAACAAGGCTCACTTGAAGCCGAAGAACATCAGAAGCTTGCTGACCTTATCGCAAAAGTAAACCCAGAGATGGTGATTTTAATCGGTCGTCGTACTAAACAATACACTGCTCCGAGATTACGCGAATTAGGCGTAGAAACTCGCACGACTCTTGATCCACATAAAGCTCTAAAATTTATTGAAGAAAATACTAACGGCGATGAGACCTTAATTTTTAAAGGCAGTCAATACCTCGAGTGGATTATCGAACAGCTCCTTGAAAACCCTGAAGATGCCTCGCGCCTTCCGCGTCGCGAGAAAGCCGCTGTCAAACGTCGCGAGAAAAGAGGACTTAAATAATGCCCAAAAAATCAAAACTCTACATCATACATGGTTGGACTTATACGACTACACCGTGGACTAAAACCATCGCCCTCCTCGAAAAACGTGGCTTTGAGATTGAAATGTTGAATGTGCCAGGTCTCACTTCGCCCTCGAAAAAAGTTTGGACTATTGAAGATTATGTCAAATGGGCTGATCGTAGTATCCCTGACGGTTCTGTTGCGCTTGGTCATAGTAATGGCGGTCGGATTCTTTTAAACCTGTGTATTGAGAAACCTGAAAAAATTAAACATCTCATTCTATTAGATGCCGCTGGTGTTTACGAACCTTCCCGTAAGCGTGATTTGATGCGCAAATTATCCAAACGACTCGGTTTTCTCAAGAAGGTTCCGGGTGTAGCCAAACTTTGGCATAAAATAGCTGGGGCTACTGATTATGCGAAAGCTCCAAAAAATATGAAACAGACTCTTTCTAATATGCTTGATTCTGATAAAAACCTTGATATGTCAAAGGTAACCGTCCCAACTTCGATTCTATGGGGCTCAGCTGATAATGTCACTCCGCCACGTCAAGCCGAGGTGATGTACGAGCGTATTCAAAACAGCGATTTAAAAATCTTTCCCGGCTGGACGCACGCTCCGTATCTATCCCATCCCGATGCTTTAGCAAAGGCTATCGAACAGGCATATAATAACCTTCCCGAGAATCGCATGCCGGTCGAGGTTGCGAACACTTCCGGACTTTCTAGTGTTTCGGCTGCTTTTGCCATGAAGCGTGCTCCCGAGCCAGTTCTCGATAATAAAGAAAGCAATCCAGTTGCCCCAAATGTTGCGACTAAATTAGTACTTCGTAAAGATGAAAAAATCACCGACGGTTTAGTGGTATCGGACGAAGAAGGTGCGGCAGTCCGTTATCAACCGAAGGTGGCCGAGGTTCAGACTAAGTCTACAAATGCCACTGAGGTTTCCGCTTCCGCCAACATGCGTCGCGCCGAAGAAAAACGCAAGCCAGATACAAATGTTACCGAAATTTCCGCTTCAGCCAATATCAAAAAAGCTGCCGGTCGCAAACCTTCTGACGTTGCTGCCGAATCAGCTAGCCTAGCCTTTAAGCGTGAAGAGCCTACTGTGGACTTTGAAGCAATCGAAGTTAAAGAACCCGCCAAACCCCAAGAAGTAATCTCAACTTCCTCAGTCCCAAAAGTCAGCCGCCTTGAGCAAGCGAAGCGTAAAGTCGGTAACGTCAAAAACCGTAAGCATAAGAAAGGAAAGCGCAAATGATTTTCCTCGGACAAGCTTCTAACTATTCAGCAGGACGAATCTTTAAACATCTTTTCGCACGTGGTCGTAAAGAGGATGCCGAAGCTCTAAAAAAAGCCTTAGCTAAGAAATACAAAGTTAAGGATTCTGAAAAAGTTATTCTATATCATACCGGGCGCTCCGCGCTCGCCGCAGCTTTTATTTCTGTTGCACCAAAAAAATCCTACGTTATTATCCCCGGTTTGACTTGTATTGCCGTAGTGCGCGCTGTTCGAGCGGCAGATTGTATTCCAGTTTTCGTGGATATCGATCCTAAAACTTTGCAATATGATTGGCAAAAGTTAGTCACCAAACTTGAAGAGCTCCAACCGAAAGGCGATCGGAGTTCCCAAGAAAAACTATCTATTGACAAAAAACATAATCTGTGCTACAATAGAATTATAATCCTAGCGCAGAACACGTTAGGAATCCCTTTGGATGCACTTAAATTGGAAAAAATTGCCCAAAAATACCACGCTACGCTCGTGGAAGATTTGGCGCATTCTGCTGGTCGTTTTTACCCAGATGGTCGCGAAATTGGTACAATTGGAGCTGCCACGGCGCTCAGTTTTGGAAAAGGTAAAGCCGTAGATACGATCGAGGGCGGCGCTTTAATTGTTCGGACAGAGTCGGTTACTATACCGCGTCCTCCTAGCCGCTTACCAAAGCCTAGCGACCGCTGGCGCGATCGTTGGTATCCATTGCTAGGAGCAATTATTCGTGTCGGTTATCGTATAAAGCTTGGTAAAGTTTTTACTGGTATCTTTTTGAAATTCCATTGGATTGCTCGTTCTGCTGATGCTGATCTCGACCTCGGTGTAGGTTTACCGAATTGGCAGGCGCGTCTTGCTCGCGAACAGCTAACTGGTCTGCCTAAAACACCTTTACGGGATCACATGTTTGTAAAACAGCGCAGTAAGCTCTTGAGTGAGCTTGGGGAGAGCGGTTATTATCTCAACGAAATTTGGTACGATGTTCCAGTCTCGCCAGCGCGTTGTTCGCGTGAAGTGGATTTTCCAACCAACGAATGTCCTAATACTGTCCAAATTGCTAAGACAATTATCAATTTTCCTACTTGGTATAATCAGGAGCGCCTAGCGCCAGCGCGCGAAATCGCTCGGAAATATGAGGTTAAGAATGAAGTGGAATGAAGTAACTAAGCGGTTTCCTGAGGCTAATTTTCTCCAGTCTCCCGAATGGAAAAAGGTTAACGAGTTGGTGGGGCACCAAGTTGTTATAAAAACCGGATCAAGCTATTATTGTCAAATGATTATTAAAAACGCTAAACGCGGTCGCTACCTGGAAATTCCCGGTGGACCTTTACTAAATTGGGATGATCAGAAGTTAGTTAACCAAGTTTTTACGGAGATCCGGACTGTCGCCAAAGAACATAGATGTGTTTTTGTGCGCCTTCGTCCACAGCTCAAAAACACTCCCGAGAACATGCTGAAGCTACGAAAAGCAGGTACTAAGGATGCTCCAATGCATCTCCATGCTGAGCATACTGTAATTTTAGATTTATCTAAAAGTGAAGATGAACTCCTTAAAGATATGCGCCGACAAACTCGATATGAGGTTCGTCGTAGTATAAAATTAGGCCTAGAAGTAAGCTGGAGCAATACCGAAGAACTTTTTAAAGAGTTCCACACCGTACAAGCCGAAACCGCAATGCACCAGCATTTTATCCCACCTAATCTTAAGATGCTATTAGCCGAAAGAGAGGCATTTGGTAAAGATGCTCGTCTTTATGTCACCAAGACACCCGAAGGTGAGGCGGTTGCCTATGGTTTGATTTTAATTTCCGGTAATGAAGCGGAATATTTTGAAGCCGCCTCCACTTCACTTAATCATAAACTTCCTGGCGCTTATGCTCTTCAATGGCAGGTTATCCGAGATCTTCGGCAACTCGGAGTTCAGCGCTATAATCTTTGGGGTATTGCTCCGCATGGTGCTAAAAACCATCGTTATTCTGGTGTTACAGTTTTCAAAACTGGCTTTGGCGGAAAAGTTGTCGAGTTTGTACCTGCGCAGGATATAGTTATTAATGGTGCAAAATATCTATTAAATCTAGTTGTTGAAAAAGCCCGCAAAAAGGCTCGACATTTGTAACCGAGCTGACGATGTTATTTCTAAGTCGAAGACTTATGATATAATGATTTTCATGAGGATAATTGATGCGGAGAGCCGAACCGAGTGGGATAAATTCGTCACGAGTCATCCTGAGGCGAATTTTTTGCAGTCTTGGGACTTTTACGACTTTCATCTCAGTCGTGGCAGGGCAGTCGTTCGTCGCATTGCCTTAAATCAAAAAGGTGAAATTATTGCTGCCTATGCTGGCGTAGTTGAAACCGCTCGTCGCGGACGTCATCTCGCTGTTGCTGGCGGGCCAATTCTTGATTGGCAAAATCGCGAGCTTGTAAAGGCAATTTTCCGCGACTTGCGTCTCGAGGGCGAAAGACATCATTGTGTTTTCGTGCGAGTTCGTCCTCAGCTTGAGAAAAGTCCTAAAAGCCTTGCTCTTATGAGGGAACTGGGGGCGAAACCTGCTCCGATGTATCTTTCTGTTGAATTTGCTGGGATTCTTAATCTCGAAAAAAACGAAGAAGAAATTCTCGCTGGCATGCGTCAGAGATTACGTCGCGCTCTTCGAAAGGCCGCTAAAAACGATATCCAAGTCGAAAAAAGCACTAACCCCGAAGACATTCATGAGTTTTATCAAATTCAACTTCAGACTGCTGGTCGTCACGGCTTTGTTGCTTTCTCGGAAGATTTTTTCGTCAAACAATTTGCCGCTCTTGCGCGACATAACGAGGCTGTGCTTTATACCGCAAAATATCAGGGCGAGATTCTTGCCCAAAACTTCATGATTTTCTATGGCAACGAGGCCTCTTATCACTATGGTGTAAGTTCTGAGTTAGGCACTAAGTTATCTGGTGCGCCACTTCTTCATCTAGAGGCCATGCGTGATGCTCGTACTCGCGGCATTAAACGCTATAATTTCTGGGGTATTGTCGAAGAGAATGAAACAAAACATCGTTTTTATGGTGTTTCGCAATTTAAACGCGGTTTTGGTGTCGAGGAGTTAAAATATGTACCGGCTCACGATCTAATCTTAAAACCAGGCAAGTATGCCATTACGAAACTGATCGAGTCAGCTCGAAAGAAAAAACGGCACGTTTAATCGACACCTACTGCCTTAGATTTTTTCTCGAATTAGTTAATCTGTGTTACAATAGACTCAAATAGCGGAGGAATAGGGGAATATGGCAGATAAAATTTTTGAAATCATTAAGGCAGAAGAAAAGCGACAAAGTGAAGGTCTCGAGTTGATCCCGAGCGAAAACTACGTCTCAAACGCAGTTTTACGTGCGATGGGGTCGGTTCTAACCAATAAATATAGCGAAGGATACCCTGGAAAACGCTATTACGGCGGTAATGAGAATATTGACGAAATTGAGACTCTCGCAATTGAGCGCGCAAAACAACTTTTTCATGCCGATCATGCTAATGTCCAGCCTCACTCTGGCGCTAACGCTAACGAAGCTGTTTACTTTGCCTGGTGTCAACCTGGCGATACAATTCTTGCTATGTCGCTTCCAGCCGGAGGGCACCTTACTCATGGCTCCCCTGTTACGCGTAGTGCAAAAATATACAATTTCGTAGGTTATGGCGTAACGGATGACGGCGATATTGATTATGATGAGCTAGAACAACTAGCTAAAGAGCATCATCCCCGCGTTATCTTAGTTGGTTATTCGGCTTTCATGAAGATCCCCGATTTTGACCGCGTTAAGCAAATTGCTGATATGGTTAGTCAGGAAGCCGATCAGGAGATTCTTCTTATGGCCGATATGGCTCATGTTGCTGGTTTAATTGCGGGGGGTGTGCATCCTAATCCACTCGAGCACGGTTTTCATGTCATGACTTCTACCACCCACAAAACCCTTCGTGGTCCACGTGGCGGTCTCATTGTTAGTATGGGCAAAGTCGGTAATCCACTTAAAAAATGTGACCGTACTCTCGAAAATATCCCTACCTTAATCGATCGTGCTGTTTTTCCGGGCACTCAAGGCGGTCCGCTTGAACATGTGATTGCAGCTAAAGCAGTAGCCTTTGAAGAAGATTTACAACCAGAGTTCCAGGATTACGCGCGTATGATTGTCGAAAATGCGCACGTCCTCGCTGAAGAGTTAAAAAGAAACGGTTTTATTTTACAAGGTAACGGTACAGAAAATCACTTAATTCTTGTTAATGTTAAGGAGAGTTTTGGTATTGATGGCAAGTTGTATGAATACGCACTTGATAGAGTTGGCCTAACGCTTAATGCCAATGCGCTACCAAACGACAAAGGAGCAGCTTTTCGTCCGTCCGGTGTTCGTCTGGGTACTCCAGCTATGACTACGCGTGGATTAGGTGTGGATGAAATGATTAAGATAGCCGAATGGATGCGCCGTGTCGCCGATCTTTGTGTTAAAGCTGAGAACGAAGACGGGTTAGACCAATACGAAAATGAGTTGAAAGAAATTCGTGAGGAAGTTAGGGAATTGGCATTAGGGTTTCCAATCCCGGGTCTAGATAATAATTAATCAAAGGAGTATATGAAAACTGCGAAGACCGTCAAAACTGAAAAATCTGTCAAAAGTCTAAAGGGTGAAAGGCATCTAGCAAACGCAGAAATTAAGACTATCCTGGAGTCGTTACCAGCTCCAGAAGATTTAGCAAAGTATGAAAAGATTATTCCTGGCGGCGCCGAACGTATCTTAGAGCTAGCCGAAAAACAATGTCTTCATCGCCAGGAGTACGAAAACCGCACACTCGAAACCGAACAACGTGCAGATAAGATTCGTCTCGGAGTCACTTTTGTGTTGGGTTTAGCTGCCGGTATACTTGGTGGAGTGTTACTTATTAATGGTAGTGAGCTAGCCGGTTTAATTATTATCCTAATTGATGCCGCCGCGTTAGTTTGGGTTGCACTATCAGCGGGCCGACGCGATAGTGACAATACAGAATCGGAATAACCTCGTCCGTAGCGGAGGGATTTATCTTACGTTTAGCGGTATGCGGAATCTAGGGTTTGCCGGGTACGCATTATCACAGAGTACTAGTCGCGTTTTAGATTATAATTCGCAACAGTCGATACCTTCTAATGGTCCGTTTGAGTATTTTCGTGGCTATCCCATCCGCTGTCTAGCATACTAATAATATATTATGTATAATATATGGGTTAGATATCTCGAATATTAGTTCCGTCACGAAATAAATAAGAAATTTTCAAAATTTCCGAAAACTATGTTATAATGAAATATATCAGCCCTGGGGCAGTAGCTCATCTGGTAGAGCGCAGCATTCGCATTGCTGAGGTGGTCGGTTCAAGTCCGATCTGCTCCACCACTAAGTGCTGATGAGATGTAGTAGATAGTTTATACTATATAGTACTACACAAGCATAATTAAATCTGGTTCTGTAGCTCAGTTGGTAGAGCAGAGGCCTGAAGAGCCTTGTGTCGACGGTTCAAGTCCGCCCGGAACCACCATCATCACTTGGTATCAATCGTAAGATTGATGGCAGGTGATGATTTTTTGGTCTTGCCATATCTCTATCTTACCGCTGTCCGCCAAAAATAATTTTTGGTTAAAAAAATACGCCCACTCTAAATGGTGGCGAGCAAAAATCGAAAACCAGCACAGAAACCCTACTTTTGCCGCAAAACCCGCAAAACTTCTCCCCCGAACTCCATAAAAGGATAAGATGTTTCAACCCTTATAGAACTGAATGCAAAAATTATACACTACCGTCATAACCCCTGTTGCTGGGTTGGCTCGCTAGAATAGGGCGGCATTATGGCGTTGATGCTTGACGCAGATAGTAGACCGTGTCCGAGGTAAATTATATTGCCCGCCCTGTATTAGTTTTAAATTACCCACATACTGCCGTTATCTAGCTTAATCTATACGATAACTAACTAAGCAACTTTTTTCCTGCTCCAAGTTGCCCTTCATCCTCTATGGTCGCTATCAGTTCATCATTCCAAAATCTAATAACATTATAATCAAGCATATCCTGTATTTTTAACATCATATTAGAATCCCTATATATTGTTGCGTCAGTACTATGATTAATTGTAGTAGACATCTGGCCACTATTACTAATTACTGGCAGATCGCCACTGCTCTCCAGAAAGTTCGTATATAAGTCTCTTCTATTATCATGTAGCAACTTTGGTAAATCTGGATATTCGTATCTATCCGCTACACTATACGCAAAATACGGCAGCATAGAACCATCACGAATATCAATCATGACATGATTATAGAAATCTATATCCACGATATTCCCATGAATATAACCGCTGCCACCAATCTGCTTAATGAAGGACGATAGTTGTCCTAGATATGACCTTATGTCACTAACGGCTTCAGCAACAACCTTATTAAGCAACATCAAGTTATCGTAATAGTAATTTATGTCTTGTATTTTGAGCTTATGTCGTTTTCCGCCTTCCAGCAAATACAGCTTTCGATCTTCCGTCTCAAGCAAAAACATATACAACCCAGAATTTTTGAGCATTCTTATTTTTATTTCCTTGCCACCCCGTTTATCGACGCCAGACATAACCTTCGAAATATTCCAATAAAAGTTGAAGTAGTCTTTTTCACTTATATCATGTATGCCATCTTTGTAATACGCAAAATAGTCCAATCTGCCTTCTGTTATGGCTAAATTAAATTTAATACGCTTGCCATGATAGCCAACTTGATTGTCGGCGAAAATTGTGCCACTGCCTTCAGTTGGGATTTTCTGATTTCTATGTGTATGTCCGCTGAAGTATGTCCACTCCTCTTGGGGTTGTGTCTTGCTCCAGTCACTTAGTGGCATGTGCGTCGCAACCAATAAACGATTATTCGGCAGCGACTCTATCAATTTCTTACAGATCGACTCAGTCTCCCTAGATAATCGTTTTTCCTGCTCTCTGGTTGTTATGGCGTTCATATACATACCAATATCCGCATTAAACTCTTCGTCATATTGAGAATAACCGATCGCACCGAATATTATCACTTTACTATCAAAACACCTACTGCATATCTCTTTAGCGGTCATGTCTTGTAAAGCATCCTGACTAAGAATACTGGCTTTTACCCTACTTTTGTGGCGTTCTTCATCAGATAAGCCATATTGTGGATCCGCAAGATTAATCTGTTTTTCAATCTCTTTTATGGCTTTTGCTTTGGCCATTTCTTGGAGTGTTCCATCTTTGAAGACTTGCCACCTTTGCTGACGTAGCTCCCTGAGCTCTTCAGGTTCTTCATACAAGTTACTCGCATAGAGTGAGTTGTGAAGCAAATGGATGTTTGGTAGCTTATCGAATAACTCATTATAAGCTAATAATGCCTCATCCACCGAGTTATATTCCCATAACTCATGATTCCCCAGCGTCACGAAAACATCTCTGTAATATGGTAACTTTTTTGATAACGCTTCATAAAACATTTCATTGATAGCAAAACTGTGAGATGTATCGCCCGCAATTAACGCTATTGGTTGCGTTGGAAGAAGTGGGGAGAATACATCTTTCCCGTCATCATCCTTCAAAAGTCCATCAACTACCGACTCTATATAGTTAACAACCTTCGGCAAAGTACCATGCTTGCCGAATTTTTTATAGATTTTATGGTCTAAATGGATATCACTAATATAATAGATGTAACGTTTATTTTTGTCTGAGTCTATACCGATAATACTGGGGAGCAAAGTATTACTTTGCTTGACAACTTCCTTGTCCCCTTCCAGGTACGGAGTTATAGACAACTACTCGCTCCTACTGATGATGTTCTTTTTATAAAACGAGTCCGCTCCTAACATCCAAAAACTCCCTATTCATCTACCTACTATTTTAACAGATGTGTTTCTGGTTCTAGAAAAATGTGGTAGATTACTTATAAGATATACTCGTATTCATCGTTCAACTCTGGAGCATCTGCCGTCCTGACGACTGGGAGTCTGAAAGTCCTGCCATAATTGCGTTCCACGAGGAGTTTTGCTACAATATGGACAGGTTCAAGAAGTGTCCCTTCTGGACCACCATCGGGAATTATAAGTTTTATGAGACCTTGTAGCTTCAACTTTGAAGTAGCAAGGTCTTATTTCGTGGCCCAGTGAGCCGCGTGTGATGGGATAATAAAAATTGCCCCGAACTTTTTAGTTCAGGGCGTAAATTTGAGAAATTCGAACAACTATGACATAAGGTCATCCCAAATCTCGTCAAGATCATAGAATTTGCCTGGCCGGACCGGCTTTCTTGTCATTACTTTAGCGATTTCCAGCACATCGTGTGCCAGTTCATCAAAGCCAATTGTACGACAATGAACCTTATGTTGATCTATCTCTGTAGGCGAGATTTGCTGACGTATTTGTACTTCCCAATCACAAATTAAATTCCCTGCAGCATAGTTATCCGTAGAATGCACCTGCACAACCCGATTAGTTACATCAAGCACTCGTTTCTTTAGTACTGCCGAAGTTTCGCTCGGTAAGCTCTTCCCCTTGTAGAAAGCTTCATAAAGGTCAATCCTCCCCTCGTGTTCACACACTGCCGCAACTACCTCATCAATGAACTTTTTCACCTTAAAGCGGAAGTTACCACCACGGAAGATGGGGATGCGATTGGTCGCATCGTAGAGTGATGCCATTTGCCGATTCGATAGACCAGATGTGCCACTGATAAGTGGCTTACCTGTGCGAATCGCCAGTTCTAATACTTTGTCGAACACATCGGGATGCGAAAAATCGACAATAGCATCGATTTCGGCTTGCTTTGTCAACTCAATCAAACCGTATAATCCAGACATACCAGTCTCATACTTAGCCCAGTTCACACCCTCAAACTTCTCACCATTGATGTTGATAATGCCACTCATGTCTCTGCGAGATAGCCCCATCACAATATCCACATCAACCATATCTTGAGCCGCTTTGATCGCTTCGAATCCAGTTCTACCGGTCAAACCGCTCCAGACCATCCTCGTAGCCTTCATCTTACCCCTCCTTTTCTTCTTCAACCATGATGAAGTAGTCCAGACCATCAGCGGTTGGCGGATTATGATCAAGTGTATTAATACACTTCTCCTGCGCTAAACGCCGTTGCCTCGCCTCTAGCGAGAGTCCTCTAGTTGGAATTTTGCGTGGATACTTAACTTTAGCATAAACGCCGACCATGGTTTCTGCTCCAGCGTTTCGCATCACTTTGACCAATTCGTGTCGCAATCCATGCGTGCTAGACTCATCCGAGTTCAGCACTATGACTACCGCCAGGTGGTCTTTGACAGCCTTCACTAGAGTAGCCGTGTCAGGTGCTTTAGTGTAGTAACAAGCGAATCTCTGCAATGTTCCCGCAATCATATCTAAGATCTCGTTCTTAAAATCGCAGTCCGCGCCGAACAGCACAATGCCGACTGGCCGAGCCATCTCCTCCTTGATCTTGTCGAAGATTAGCTCAGATGTGCTTACCTGTCTAATTTCCCATTTTTTATCCATCTTGACCCCTCCTATGGTATTTTTTAGAAAATCCAAGTACTCATCCTAAATTATATCACAGTTAAAACAAAAGTCAATCTTTGCACCCGCCTGCATCATATCTTCCACTTCGTCCGTAGCGGATACATTCATCCAGGAGCGTTATGCTACAACGGTTATATTGGTCATATCTGGGTTGGCATTGCCGCTGAGTATAGAGCAACCTGGGGTACAGCGCTTTACTTCGACTTTAGTGATACCGACTCGCTGCCTTCACCAAACCCTCGCAATCGCCCTGATGCTCTCCCCATCCGCTGTCTAGCATACTAATAATATATTATGTATCATATGAAGCGTTCAAACTCTGGACTACATTCCGATGATTACTTTTACTATTAAACCCCAACTACTGGCTCGAAATTTTTTCAATTTTCGTACAGTTATTTTTATACACTTATATTTTGTGTTACAATAGACAAAAGTAGGAGGTTATAATGGCGCATATTAAGCGTAAATATATTGATAGTCATTGGCTAGTGTTTATTTTTCAAGGTATTATTGCCTTAATCTTCGGATGTGTAACCCTTTTTACATCCGACTCAAATTCAACCGCACTAATCCCTATAATCGGTATCTTTTTGCTGGGTCTCGCGGTAGTGGAATTTGCTAACTCAATTTATCGTAGTTATAATAAGGAAGGTTGGGCCGTTTCTACCGGTGTTGCTATGTTTGATGGTCTTTTTGGGTTACTTTTGCTGTTTGTCGTTAACGAGGGAATGACGTGGCATCTTGTACTCCTCGCCGCCTACACTCTCCTAAGAGGAATTTTTGAAGTAGTAATTGGCTTCCGAACTACTGTCGACCCAACTGATCGCTTTATTTGGTGCCTCTGCGGAGTCTGCGGGTTGCTCTTTGGTATTGTAATTTTTAACTCTGGTCATTTAGCGAATGTTGATTTTGTCCGCTTCTTTGGGGCTTATATGATGATTTTAGGTGTTTCTAGCTTAATTTATAGCATCCATAATCGCGAACAACAACGTGAAGATCGTCTAGCACGTTCAGAAGCGGCTAAGGAACGCCAGAAACTAAAAACCGCTACTAGGGAAGCAAAAAACATAAAAACCTCTGAGAAGGTCTAAAAACGTGCTATAATGAGGTTTCAAGGAGATCTTATGAAATATCGTAAACCAACAAAGGCTATCATCACAGATGCTGGTTGTGCTAGCCGTTTTCTACCAATTACTAAGACTATTCCGAAAGCCATGCTACCTATCGGCGACCGTCCGATTATGCAACTAGTCGTCGAGGAATGTGTTGATGCTGGAATTCAAGAAATCATCATTGTGGCCACCAAAGAAGGTCGACCAATCTACGAAGATTATTTCTATGATGCTGCCATTAAGATGAAGAAACAACTTCATAGTCAAGCTAAGGACGATCGTTACGAACCCGTTCAAAAAGTCCTTGATTTTCCAAAAATCACTGTTATCGAGCAAGATCCGTCTTATCCGTACGGTAACGGTTCACCCATTGCCTCCGCACGTAAATTTATTTGCGATGACGAAGCTTTTGTAGTTGCCTATTCTGATGACGTGGTCTTTGGCAGCTCAGACATTAAAACATTAATCAATTCCTACGAATCTCATCCTGACGCTAAAGCAATCATCATCGCCCAAGAAATGCCTCGCGAGGTCTTAAATAAATATGGCATTATTAAACTTGCCGACGAAGAAAAACGCACACTGCGCAATATTATCGAAAAGCCCAAAATCGAGGATGCCCCCTCTAATTTGACTAGCTATGGTCGCTATTTACTTACTCCAGAAGTCTTTGAATATCTTGATCCGCGCAATACCGGCCTAGACAACGAACTTTGGACCGTTGATGCTATTACTAAGATGGCCGAAATCGGTGATGTTTACGTTGAGAATACGCAGGGTAAATGGATGACTACTGGGGATCCCAAAAATTATTGTATGACGCTTTTGTCTTATGTTATGGATCATGAAGATTATGCTGACGATATTAGAAAATTAATCGAAAAATAAATTATTAATTAGGAGGTAAAAATGAACGTTGCAGAGTGGATTTTAGTAGTACTGTTATCAGTAACTTTATTACTGTTTTTGGTCGTAACAACCGTACTCGTTATTAAGCTCATCCATTTAGTTAATGAGGCTAATAAAATCGTCCAAACTGGTCAGGGAATCGCTGCCAAAGCCGACGATATTGTTGACAATGTTAAAGGTATGACTTCAGTCGGCGGTATCGTTAAAACTTTTGCGAACCGAGTAATTGAAAATCAGGAACGTCGTTATGCCGAAGAAGACGCTGCTCGTGAAGCTGCTGAGCGCGCCGCTGAAGATGTGATTGATGAAGCAGAAGTTGCTCGCCGCGAAGCTGATCGTGCTGCTAGTAATGCTCGCGCCGCTGCTCGGGCTAGTAGCCGTGCCGGGGCTAACGCTGCTACCGCAAAAGCCAAAGCCAATCAGGCTAAAAAAGCTACAAAACGATAAACGGATTGTGCTTATATATCTATGACGGAGGTAACAAAAGATTCTGAACCGCTAAAATGTAGTGATTTTGTGCACTTGCATAATCATACACATTATTCACTGCTGGACGGCTTGACGAAAATTCCTGAGTTAGTAGATTTTGTCAAAGAGCAAGGCATGGAAGCTGTCGCCGTGACCGATCACGGGACGATGAGCGGATTAGTCGAGCTATACAAGACTTGTAACGATGCCGGAATCAAGCCGATTCTCGGCCTCGAAGCCTATGTCGCTGCTCGCAAACGTACCGACCATGACCCAGCACACGACAAACAACGTTTCCATATTACTTTACTTGCGATGAATGGCAAAGGTTTTGAAAACCTTTGCCATCTCATGTCTGATGCCGAAATTAACGGTCGTTACTACAAGCCGCGTATTGATCATGAAACAATGGAAAAGTTTAATGAGGGTATTATTTGTCTTTCCGGCTGCGCTGGTTCTGAAATCTCCGAGGCCATTCGTGCACATGATTACAAGAGGGCTGATGAGCTAATTGAATGGTATTCTAAAGTCTACGATGACCGTTTTTATCTTGAGATGCAGGATCACGGCCATCCAGATTCGCCGACTCACTGGGATGTCCAAAACGAAATTAACCTCAAACTCCAAGAAATCTCCCAAAAAACCGGCCTCCCTCTAGTTGTTACTTGCGATGCTCACTATTTGCATCATGATGATCAGGATGCTCACGAAGTTTTACTTTGTGTTGGCACAGCTTCGAATTTATCCAACCCTAACCGCATGAGTTTAAAAGATTTTGAATTACATGTGATTCCCCCCCAAGACATCATCGATCGTTGGGGCAAAGATTTTCCTGAGGCGGTACGTAACTCTAGAAGAATTGCCGATCGTTGTAATGTTGATCTTCATCTCGGTAGAATCTTGATTCCAGAATTTCCAGTTCCTGAAGGTGAAACTGACAAAACTTATCTAGATAAATTAGTTTTTCAAGGACTCGTGTATCGATACTGCGGCTATAAGCTTGAGGATACATTAAATCTTAGCGTTGATGAATGCCGCAAGTTGCTTGAAGAAGTCGACAAAACTCCTGAACGCGAACTCGAAAAAATGAAAGTTCTGCCACGTATCGACTATGAACTTGGTGTTGTTGACAAGATGGGATATAATGGCTACTTCCTAATCGTGCAAGACTTTATTAACTGGGGTAAGAGTCAACGCATCGTTTTTGGTCCTGGCCGTGGCTCGGCAGCCGGTAGTATTCTTGCTTATGCTTTAAGGATTACTGAGCTCGATCCGCTTAAATACGATTTACTCTTTGAGCGCTTTTTGAATCCGGATCGTATTTCTATGCCAGATATCGATACGGATATCCAGGATACTCGTCGCGATGAAGTGATTGAATATTGTGCCGAAAAATATGGTCGTGATCGCGTCTCCAACATTGCTACTTTTGGTAAAATGATGGCTAAAAACGCTGTGCGTGACGTTGCGCGCGTGCTTGAAGTGCCATACGCTGACGCGGATCGATTAGCAAAGTTGGTGCCGGACCCCGTACAAGGTCACCATGTCCACCTTAATGATGCTATTCGTGATGTTCCAGATTTAAAACAAGAATACGAAACCAATCCAATCTCTAAAGAGGTTCTTGATTTTGCGAGTCGTCTTGAAGGTACGATCCGCAACCACGGTGTACATGCCTGCGGCGTCATTATTGCTCCTGACGAGTTAGATAAAATTGTACCACTCGAAGTTTCCGCTAAAGGACCAATTGCGGCTCAATTCCCAATGGGGCAGATTGAAGAAATGGGTCTTCTTAAGATGGACTTCCTCGGTCTTAGCAACTTAAGTGTTATTAATAACGCTCTCCGTATGATCCGCAAAGTTTATAATGATGATGTTGATCTGGTACACTTACCACTAGATGACCCAAAGACATATGAACTATTACAACGTGCGGAGACTACCGGAGTTTTCCAGCTTGAGTCTGCCGGTATGAAGCGCTATTTGCGAGATTTGAAAGCCAACTGTTTTGAGGACATTATCGCTATGGTGGCCCTTTATCGTCCGGGCCCAATGCAGTTTATCGATAGCTTTATTCGTCGCAAACATGGTGAAGAGCCAATTACATATCTACATCCAGGACTGGAAAGTTCCTTGAAGAATACTTACGGCATCATGATCTACCAGGAGCAGTTCATGCAGATTTCGCGCGAGTGGTGTGGTTTCACAGGTGGTCAAGCCGATACTTTAAGGAAAGCTGTAGGTAAGAAAAAAGTTGACCTCATGAATAAAGTGAAACCAGAGTTCATCAAAGGAGCTATCGAGGTCGGTGGTGCTACTGAGGCAATTGCCGAGCAATTCTGGACCGAGCTACTCGACTTCGCTAACTATTGTTTTAATAAAAGTCACGCTGCGTGCTACGGACTAGTGGCATATTGGACAGCTTACTTAAAGGCCCATTACCCAGATGCCTTCATGGCTGCGCTTATGACTGCTGATATGCGCTGGACTGATCGTCTTGCAATTGAGATTACTGAGTGTAAACGCATGGGAATTCCGGTACTTGGGCCAGACATTAACGAATCTTATGGTGACTTTGGTATTGTTGGCACAGAAGGAAAGATTCGTTTCGGGCTCTCGGGTATTAAGAGTATGGGAAAAGCCCTCGTTGAGGAATTTGTCATTCCCGAAAGAGACAAAAACGGCCCATTTAAATCAGTCTGTGATTTTGCTGCTCGAGTTAATTCTAGTAAGTTCAATAAAAAGTCCTGGGAAGCCGCAATCAAGACTGGTACTTTTGACCGTTTTGGCGACCGAAGCGACCTTCTGTTCAATCTAGATAATATCCAAGCTTACGGCGCCAAACGCCAAAAAGATGCTGCAAGTGGCCAAACCGACCTCTTCGGTGCGATGGGTGATGCTGGTGCGGTCCCCGAACCAGAGATTCGTCCTGCCCCCTCAAAATATCCCGAGAAGGAACAGCTGCTCTGGGAGCGTGATTTGATGGGGTTATATATCTCCAGTCATCCGCTTGATAAATATGAAACTTATTTCTCTGAACAGACCCATAGCTATGATTTAGTTACGGCCGAAAATGACGGTAAAGCATTAAGTATCGGCGGTATTATTAGTGCAGTTCGCACAATTCTCACAAAAAGTGGCACAAGGATGGCTTTTGTTAAGCTTGAAAACAAGATTGCTGAACAAGAAATCATCGTCTTCCCGAGTCTTTATGAAGAAGTTGGGGCTAAACTTGAACAGGATAACGTTATAAAAGTTAGCGGCCGCGTGAATGCTAAGGATAAAGACGGCAATATTACAACTGACGCTAAAATTGTCGCCGATAGTATTGAAATTATTCCAGACGAAATTCTCGAAAATTACCAACCGACCGGCCAAAAATTACCAGTTCCAATCGCCGCCGCTCCGCGACCTGCTCGTCGTAACCGTGCTACTGCTGTTAGTAATGATGGAGGTGGTTATCGTCACATGCCATCATCTGAATCGGCGGTCGAGACGACTCCGCGTGCCCCACTTACTCCGCCTAAGGATCCTCGCGGCGAAAAGCTCTATGTTTTAATCGAAAATCCTAATAATACTGATACTCTTAGCGAAATTCGTCACCTTTGCGAGTTGAATCCTGGTGTTCAGGAAATAATTATGGTCCTTAAGGATGGGGATAATAAACGACCTTTAAAGCTGCCTTTTAAGGTTGAAGTTACCGACGATCTTACAAAACCCCTTGTGAAGCTTCTCGGTGACGCTTGTGTTAAAGTTCAGTAAAAACATTCTAAAAGTTGACTAATGTGACTTTTTGTATATAATGTGTTATACGATACTATCAAATATAGCTCTTTCCCATCAACTAGAAAGAAGGTAACCTATGCAGTCAACCACAACGTTATCTCTAACCTCATCGAGCGTCATCGTCCCTATTACCAATTACAGACCTTCATTATTTCAACATCCTAAGCCAACAACTTGTCTTGGAATGATCGGCGCTTACCATGAACGCATCATAGGGCTTTATCGCAGAGAAATCCGAAATAAGAGGTTCGTCAATCCATACCGGAATGATTTTCAACTTCATGATCACATTGAGCGATTTCGTCCGTTAGTTATGCTTAATGAATCGTATGCAATCGATCAGGCGATCCTAGCCTCTCTTCGGCATGAGATTAATCTTATGGCTAAAGCATATGATCTCAAAATCTTTACTGTCGCATCTTGTGGTCTGGAAAAATTTATTCCAAAACTATCTCTTGAATTTAGTTTACCAGCAATTTTTCCATCAGATTATATTCTTCAAGCCTGTCTAAATTTTCCCCAAATTACACTTTTCGGCAATCAATGCGACGCAGCATTGAATGTGCCGCTCATCTGTAGACTGCAGAACGCTGGCATTGAAGTAATTCGTCCAGAAGCAGAAACCATGAAAAAACTCATCAACCTCGTTTATGGCTCCACGAAGCAGAACTGCTCGCGACCGATTCAATCTGAGCCTCTAGCAGAGCCTGAGAGTTATTGTCTAATGAACGCAAGAACTACTTCAAAGCCAGAAACACTTCGACCCACACTCGCTCAACTTGAACAAGCCGAGATTATCGCGACAGAAATCGCTACTAAGTCTCAGGCAATCCTCATTATGAGCCCCGAACTTGACTGGTTACGCGAAGTAATGCAAGAACATACGGTAGTAATTAGTAGTTTTGATCTTCACAGTCAGGCAATCAAGATTGCTTTAGGGCTATAGGTTATGCTAGGCGAGGGTACCAGTAGTTCGAGTTAGATTATACGCTTACCGAATCCATAACCTTCTTCGCAACTTATAAAACTCCACCAAAAGGTGGAGTTTTATGCTGATATATATATATATATATATAGTTAGAAGTTAAACTTCAATTCTGGATCGCTCTCAGAGATACGAATTAACTCATTATATTTCGCGATTCGTTCAGAGCGCGACATCGAACCAGTCTTAATCTGTCCAGTACCAAGACCAACCGCGAGATGCGCAATCGAGGTGTCCTCAGTTTCGCCCGAGCGATGTGACATTACGGTTCGGTAACCTGCCTTCTTCGCCATCATAACCGCCGCAATAGTTTCCGTAAGTGAACCAATCTGATTTGGTTTAATTAAGATAGCATTAGCGGCCTTTTCGTTAATACCACGCTCTAAGAGTTTAGTATTTGTTACAAAAAGATCGTCACCAACTAGCTGTACACGGTTTCCAAGACGCTCAGTTAGCATCTTCCAACCTTCCCAGTCATTCTCATCAAGACCATCCTCGATTGAAATAACTGGATAGTTATCAATTATCCACTCAAACCAATCAACCATGTCTGCTGAGGTTTTCCAAGAACCGTCAGTTTTTAATTCATAATGATCCTTGTTCCAGAATTCCGAAGAAGCTACGTCTAGTGCCATCGAAATATCTTTGCCGGTTTTGTAGCCAGCAGCTTCAATTGCTTTGACGATACAGTCTAGCGGCTCATTATTACCATCTTTAACCTTTGGTCCATAACCACCTTCATCCCCAACCGTCACCGGATAATCGCGATCTTTTAACACCTTCTTCAAAGCATGAAAAACCTCTGCGCTCATCCGTACGGCTTCTTCCATTGTGCCGGCACCAGTTGGCATAATCATATACTCTTGAATATCAGTACACCAATCTGCATGTGCCCCGCCATTCATAATATTAATCATTGGCATCGGTAAGCACATCTCGTTAGTTGTACCAGCAATTGCTGCGACGTAGCGATAAAAAGGCATGTCTTTAGCCTTTGCCGCAGCTTTTGCTGTAGCTAAGGAAACCGCTAGGATTGCGTTTGCACCCAAACGATCTTTGTTTTCGGTGCCATCTAGCTCGATCATCAATTTATCTACACGCTCCTGATCGGCGGTATTGCCAACCAAAAGATCGCGGATATCATGGTTCACATTCCATACCGCCTTTGATACGCCTTTACCTCCATAATATTTCGGATCGTTATCGCGCAGCTCTAACGCTTCGCCAGATCCAGTTGAAGCTCCAGAAGGAACGATTGCTCGTCCAGCATCGCCAGACGAAAGAAGTACATCCGCCTCTACGGTCGGATTTCCGCGACTGTCGAGGACTTGTCGCGCTTTGATGTCTTTAATTGTAAAATTGTCCATAGCTAAATTATAGCACGTGTTTTCTATTTCTGTGCTACAATAGTTATAAAGCTTAAGCAAGGAATTATATGGACGAAAATAACTTAACCCAGGATCAACAAAATTTGCCGAAGTCCGACTCTGTATCTCCTCAAGAAACTACATCGAAACTTGAAACAACCGACGTTCCTGAAGCTAATAAAATAGATCAATCTAATAACTTATCCCATAATTCTAAAAATTCTAGCCATATTGGTATGATTCTGGGAATTATTGCGGTAGTTATTATCCTCGGAATTATAGGTGTAGCTATTTGGTTTTTTGGTTTTTATAGTAATCCTGATAAAGTAGCTTATGATGCTGTTGAAAATCTACTAATTGCGCCGAACGTGATAACGTCCGGATCAGTTGTTATTGAAACCGATATGGACGATTCGTCCTTAAAACGTCTTTCTCTTGAATTAGAAAACTCCTCAAGAATCCTACCTTCTTCAAGTACTGCTAGGCTGTCATTAGAATTTACTAATGATCTGGATATTGATTTGCAAGTTAGTACAGTATTTATGCGCGACGGCGTGATTTATATTCAGTTTTCCGATCTTGTCGAATCAATTGAAAAGCTAAAGCTCGATCAAGATACTAAAGATGCTTTAAGTCTGTATCTCGATACCATTGAAGTAATCGATAATGAATGGTGGCAAATTTCGATCCCAGATATAATCGACTCACTCGAGCTTGAAAGTATGCAGTCAAATAGCATCAAAGAAGTGTATAGTTGTGTTGTTGAAGCGATGGATAGCGACATTTCCGGTGAAATGGCGCGTTTCTACGGCGCAAATAAATTTTTGCAAATTGAACAAGTCAATAAGGATGCCATTTCGAACTATCAAGGATCATCTTGGGATAATAATCTCTATCAAATATCTATCAATAAACAAAAATATGCCGACTTCGTTAATCGAATTCCAGAAACTGATACCGTACAGGATTTCTTCGATTGTTATAACGACGTAATGCGTAAATATGGTGGCGATGACGCAGAACAAATCGACCTCTCCGATATTGACGAGATTTCTGCCGACGATGTTGAGTGGCCTGAGGATTTCATACTCTACGCAGAGATTTCTCGATTTAACCACCGCCTAAACCGAGTTTTCGGAGAAAAAACTGAAGATCAGATCAAGATGTCAGTTTCTTTGGCACTCGATTACCGAGAAGTTGAAGTCTCCGCCCCCTCAAGTTATCGTCCATTAACGGATCTAATTGATGAAATTACCGAAATTATTTATTCTGGAAAAGGAAATTTGGAAATTGAGGATGGCTTAGGAGTAATTGAAGTGGAGGTCTAATGGGATTAGGAAAATTAACATTTTTAAATAAAGCTAAAACTGCTGCTTCTGCAAAGGTTGCGCAGGCGCGTAAGGTCCTTTCTGATAGTAAGGATGATACTAGAGATAAGCCAGAAACATCTTCAAAGTTAGGCGCCAAAGATAAATTTGATGAACTTTCGGAGATTTATAACGAGCAAGAAACTTCAGAATCAGAAAACATCGTAAACACTAAAAACGATCATACAATTCTTGCCTTAGATATCGGCACAGAATACGTTAAAGCTGTTATTGCTCGACAAGGAGCATCTGATGAGCTCGAGATAATCGGTATCGGACGCGCCCACCAGGGCTCTGGCAACATGTATGCTGGCGCCATTGCTGATATTCCGGCGGTCGTGGGTGTCTGCGAACAAGCATTAAACCAAGCCGAAAAAATGTCTGGCACAACTAGTAAGCTGACCGTCGTCGGTATTGCTGGCGAGCTTATTAAAGGAAATACAAGCACGGTACGCTATCGTCGTAAGAATGGCAACAAACCTCTATCTGAACAAGAAATGTCGCTAATTATTAAGCGTGTTCAGGATCATGCTGGCGAACAAGCGCGTCAAGCTATCGCTGACGAAACTAATAATCCTAATGTAGAAGTACGACTCATTAACTCAGCTATTGTGAGCATTAGCATTGATGGCTATAAGATCTCTAACCCCATTGGCTTTAAGGGTACCGATGTTGTAATTCAATTCTATACCGCTTTTGCACCACTCGTCCATATCTCTGCCATCGAAAAAGTTTGCGCCGAGTTAAGTTTGGATTTATTGGCGGTTGCCGTTGAACCTTTTGCGGTTTGTCGTGCTTGCTTAGGTGATAATATTGACAGTAATTTTTCCGCTATTGTTATGGATATTGGTGGTGGCACAACCGACATTGCAGTAGTGGATGACGGTGGCGTTGAGGGTACTAAAATGTTTAATATTGGTGGTCGTAGCTTCACTCATCAAATTGCCGAAATTTTAGGCATTGACTTCGACACAGCTGAACAATACAAACTCTCTATGAAGAAACCCACTAAAATTCCTGCCGATGCTAAAGAGGGAATCGACCTAGCTGTTCGCCGTAATCTTGCTGTTTGGCTATCTGGTGTCGAAATTACGCTTGAGGAATTTAATCTCACTGATGTTTTACCAAACCGTATTCTTCTTTGTGGTGGCGGAGCTGGTTTAAGCGAGCTCCAGGATGTTCTTGCTACCACTGATTGGTTTAAGAGTCTTCCTTTTGCGCGTCGTCCTATTATTCATCTTGTTGAAAGCGCCGATATTCCTGGCATCCATAACCTCACTAAGACCACCCTAGACCATTCATATGTTACGGCACTTGGGTTGCTACGAGTAGCATTAGATACTTTGGCTGGTGCTCCCGAGGAGTCTAGCATCAAATCCAAACTTTCAAAGTTACTGCAAAACTAAGATTTAACCATAAAGATAATAAACTTAAGAAGGTAAAACTTGTTAAGTATGCTACAATAGTTTCAAAGGGAGTTATTAGTGAAGAAAAAACATCTTATCATTTGTGCCTTGTCTATTGCATTTTTAGCTGTCGGTCTTGGCGCAGGCTATTTTATAGATACTAGTCTGCAAGCTAATCGTCAGGCTATGGGCTGCAATACTGAGTCCCCTCTTCCGGCCCCAGAACTATCTGAAGGCATTCGTGGTAGTCAGTTTGGAATTGATAAGAACATTAATGAAACAACTATCGATGATTACCTTGACCGTCCAGACGTAGTATATCGCGATATGCGCATGCTGAAGGATCCTGGGAACTATGAAGCAATCGGTGGCGATTCTTATCTTTCGGGTTTTGTCCGTGGTTTCGAGGTAGTGCCGTACCCATATCTCGTCAACGTTTCCGATCTACCTGAGGCAGTTGGTGAGACCTATACTGGCTCAACCCTTTTTACTCAAGATTCTAGTGGTAACTACGCAGCTAATTATACTGAATCTTTGAATATTTTAGAATCACTTTTTCCTCGTGACAAAAATATTTTTCTCATGTGTGGAGGTGGCGGTTACGCTGGCATGACAAAGGATCTCCTCGTAAAACTCGGTTGGGATGCTCATAAGATTTACAACGTCGGTGCTTATTGGACATATACTGGTGATAATAATATAGAAGTTAAACAAGCAGATGGATCTACTGTAAGTTATGATTTTTGGAAAGTCCCCTATCACGATATAGACTTTAACCAATTGCATAAGGTGAAAAAATCATGAAGAAGAAAGTTTTTATCATTGTTGGTGCTGTCGTCTTATTGATTGTCGTTGGCCTTAGCATGTTCTCGATTTTTCGGAGTGGTACTTTTCGTCTCGAGGAAAAGTACTATCAATCTAGCGGTCTTGAGGAGATTAATGCCGACGAATTAACTGAATTATTAAATGCTAAAGAATCGTTTTTAGTTTTTACCTATCAACCTCTATGTGCTGCATCTGCTAATTTTGAGGAAAATATTAATAACTTTCTTAATGATAACCCCTTAACAATTTATCAAATAACTTATTCCGATCTTAAGAAAACTCAGCTTGCTGAAAAAGTCACTAGCTATCCATCGCTTCTGATTTTTAAAAAAGGGCATCTTGTTGATTTTCTAGAAACAGACCAAGATGCCGACGTCCCAGCCTATGAGACTGTTGATGGCCTTAAATCTTGGCTCACAAGATATATTAGTTTGAAGGCTAGAAGTTCAACTAATACGAGCGGTGAAGATGAAAGTGGCGTGGCAAAAAGCATCGCAGTAAGTAACGGTGATCTCGATAGTCTTAAGCCAGCTACTGATGATAAAATTAATATTTATTTCTTTTGGGGTAATGGTTGTCCGCGCTGCGCAGAAGAGCATAACTTCTTCCGCGAAATACAAGAAAAATACGGCGATCGATATAATTTATATACTTTTGAAGTTTGGTATGACGATGCCAATTCTGAACTTATGAACACTTTTGCAGAGGCAATGGGTGACGAGGTGAAGGGGATACCTTATACGGTTATCGGCAATGAAACTTTTGTTGGTTTTGGCACTGGCTCGTCAGAACAAAAATTCCTTAATGCTATCGAGGCAGGCCAGAAGAATAAATTTGACGTCTATTTCGATAGGATTAAATAATATCCATCAGATTATAATATTTCTGTGAACAAAGTTATACTTTGATGGATAACGCATTTAGCTCTCACTTCGTCCGTAGCGGACATGTGCCCGCCGCGTACATAGTATAAGGGACTGGCTGCGGTGTTGTTTAATTGTAGCCCTAAGGGTTAATCTCCATGAACTCCCCACTAGCCAACCCTCCCAACTCATACTTACCAAACCTAATCCTGTGCAAGTCAGTCACTGTATAGCCCAAAGCTCCAAAAGTTCGTCGGATCTGTCGATTTCGCCCTTCATGCATTTCCACTTTCCATCGCTTCCGCTCGTCATCCAGCCGCGTTAAGCTGAGTTTTGACACTCCATCGCCTATTTCAATCCCAAAGTCCGCAATCATTTGCTGATGAAGCGGCGCTAAGCTATGATCTAATTTAACTTCATATTCCTTAGTTTTTAGAAACTTCGGATGAGTCATCTTAAAAGCAAATTCACCATCATTCGTTAGCAAGATCAGACCTGAAGAGTCCTTGTCTAGTCTTCCAACGGTTTTTAGTTTTTGATACTTTTCTGGCAAAGTCTCAAAAATTGTAGGAGTGTCACCTTGCCTTTTTCGCGAACAAACATAGCCAATGGGTTTATTGATTGCGAGATAAACATACTTTTTTAGCGGTAGAATTTGTATCTTTCCATCTTTAGACACACCAAAAACCCCTGGCGCTACGGTCTTCCCGAGCCCCTCTATACCCCCATTATAGCACACAATATCACTATTGTCAATACTATCATCGCCCCCTGACATCCTGACCCTTGCGCCAAGTATCGCAACTTTGCCGTTTATCAAAATCTTTCCCCCGCCAATTAAATCATCTGCTTCTCGGCGCGAAATCCCTAAGCTTTCCGCCAGAAACTTATTAAGTCGAACTTCCATCTAGTACGCCTGTGGAGCTTGTGGTGTTGGTGCAGTAGTGTTGTTTGCTGCAGGATTAATTGTTCCGTCCTCGGCTTGATCGCCCAATACGTCATGTACCGCATTTACCACATCTTCAATTCCTACCTGTGATTTGACTAAATACCTATCTGCTCCCAAATTTTCTCCTCGCATCCGTTGGTCTTCTGATGATAAAGCCGTCATCATGATTACTTTTATATCTTTCGTCTCCGGTGTTGAGCGTAAAATATCCAACATGTCAAAACCCGAGATTTTTGGCATCATTACGTCAGACACGATTAAATCTGGCCTTTCACGCACTGCTACCGCTAAGGCTTCCTCCCCATCTCCTGCCGAAACAATCGTGTAACCTTCGGCTGTCAACCTAATACTGTAAATTTGACGCAAATTATTGTCATCCTCGACTAGCATTACTTTACTCATACATCTCCTTTCTATCTATTATACTGGTCTCCCACCGAAAAGGGAACTTGATTTTGTGTTCCCGGATTCTGTACTGCCGCTCCCGGTATCGGACCTGTCGGTTGTATAGTGGTTTGTGGCATAGTAGCCTGTTGCGCAGCATTCTGCTGTGCAACCTGTTGAGCCATCCTTGAAAGCTGCGCTACGCGGGCAGCCTTCTCTTCTGCCGACATCTCTGATGAAGCCGCTTGGGTCGACTTTTGAGGCACCGGTGTAGGTTGAGCTACTGCTGGCGCCGGTGTAAGTTGAGTCGCCGTCGGCGCAGTTCGATTTTCTGCCGGTATAGCTTGAGGCGCTGCTCCAGCCGTTCCCACAGTATTCGTACTAGCCTGCGGTTGTATAGTTTGACTAGTGCCTTGAGCTGTCATGGTATTAATCACATTTTGCACTCCAGTTCCAGCGTCAGTTTGCGTTACCACTCCCGCCTGAGCTTTACTTGCTTGTATGTATTGTAGTCTCGCCTGTTCGTTCTGATAAGCAATCATGCGCTTTTCGTACTCGGAATCACTAATTCGCGGCAAGCTGACAAAGAATGTTGACCCTTCGCCAAACGCACTCTCAACCCAAACTCGACCATCCATCGCCTCCACACGTTGTTTAACTAAGTGTAGCCCAAGTCCTGTTCCGCCGATTTGTCGCGTTTGCGAGTTATCAACTCGGTAAAACTTCTGAAAAACATGCCCAGCATCTTCTGGAGAAACACCAATTCCTGTATCGGTCACATTAATTACCACTTTATCGCCATCGCCTCGCGCATTTACCCAAATCTCTCCGCCTTCCGGCGTGTATTTAATCGCATTTTCGATTAGATTATCAAGAATTTCCCTTAAGAAATCCAAATCAACGGCCGCATAGACTAATTGCTCGATTTGCCGATCGCGTTTTACAGTTGCCGTAGTTCCAAAACTGTACTTTAGGTTTTTTGCTACCATCTCTTTCTCATGCGTCGCTGCCATTTCTTTAACTACGGTCACTATTTCTACTGGTACAAGCCGCATTTTAGCTCGTCCGTCATCTAATTTGGTGACGTCGAGTAAATCCTTAAATAATCGACCCAAATGCTGGCTGGCCTGATGGGCTGCTTCGAGATATTGCTTTGCTCTTGCATCAATTGTTGCTGTTTGCGGGTTAAGTGCTAGACCAAGATAGCCTTCGATAGAAGCAACCGGTGTACGCATCTCGTGGCTTGCCGTCGAAATAAATTCACTCTGCTCCTGTTCTTCTTCGAGCTCTTTCGCGATGTCGCGAAAGGTAATAATTTTACTATCTTTTGGTCCACCAGTTGGTGTTAAAGTTAGAGAAATTGCCGCTTTTCTCTCACTTTGTGCCGATACGAGATAATATTCACGAGTCGTTAATGCCGCATTGGTTTTTACGGCATAAGTTAGCTTAGTCTGTTCAGGTGGCACTTCTGCACCATCGCTATTCTCTAGCCTTAGTACAACTTGATAATTTAATCCAACAACATTTGTCGGACTGCCATAGCCAACCATTGTTGTGGCTGCTGGATTTGCAAAAACAATCGTGCCATTCGCATCAATCAATATCACTCCATCCGTAATATTATTTAAGGTTAACTCAGCCAGTCCCGAATAATTCGCCATCATCGCTACAGGCGCTGCAACGGGTTGTTTTTTCTTTTTGAATAAACTCATTACGTTTATTTTAGCACAAGCTCGAAAAAATGTGTTATATTTAATATATATGAATAAGGAAGTTATTTATTTGGAGCCAGAAGATGATATCACCGACATCTTAACTAAGCTCCAGCGGGCAAAACAGAAACTAGTGGCCCTTGTGCCACCTAAAAAGGCTACAATGCTTCGTAGCGCGGTGAATATGAAGCTTGTAGCTCGCGCTGCTAAAGAGTGTAAAAAGGTTGTTGTTATCGTAACTGCGGATCCAGCAATTTTAAAACTCGCAATGGCCGCCCAGATTCCGGTTGCCAAAAATCTCCAGTCTCGCCCAGTTATCCCCACTAAAGAAAGTCTTGCCGCTGCTAGAACTAATGAACAAGTGATCGACGAAGATTTAGCCGATTCTGACGAAAAATCTAAAACAGCCTCCGAGAAAGAAAAAAATGCCGCTAAAACCTCCTCTGAAGGGTCCAAAAGCTCGTCTGCGGCCTCAAAAGTCGAAGAGGCTGAGGTTATCAATATCGACGAAGAAAGCCTCGAAAATGGCTCTAAAGACGGCAAAAAGACCCCTAAGAAGGCCAAAAAAGGTTCCGATGATAAAGAATCTGCTTCTAAACTCGTTAAATACCGCAAATGGATTATTGCTGGGACTGTCGCAACTTTAGCACTGATCGTTTTTGGGGTTTGGGCACTGATTTTTGCTCCCGCTGTAAAGATCACTGTTGCTATGAGTACTTCCGCCAGTAACTTCTCTGAAGAAGTTCGCTTTACAACCGATCAAAATGCCGTAAGCTTAGACAATAACGTCCTTTTCGCTGAAAAGCAAACTTTAGAACAAGAATACAAAGCCGATTTTTCCGCCACTGGCAAAGAAGACCGTGGCGATCGTGCTAAGGGTGCAGTAAAAGTGACCTATAGTTTTGTTGCTAATAAACTTCCTGCAAGTGGCGAAATGGGCAGTAAAGCCTTTACAAATGTTATTTCTGAGGGTAGCCGTTTTACTGCTAGCAATGGTCTAACCTACATCGCTACTGGTTCTGCCGAAATTAGTTGGGATGGAAACTCTACCTCTGGTGTCTGTAATGGCGCAAACATGAATCTTGCTCAGCCTTGTGCAATGTCCGCCACTGTTCCTGTCCAAGCCGAAGAACCTGGCAAAGATTATAATATTTCCAGCTCTGATTCGGTAACTTGGAATAATATCGACAGCGGTATGACAGTCGCGACCGCAAGCAGTATCACTGGCGGAACTAGTGATATCGTTAAGGTCGTTAGCCAATCCGATGTCGACAAAGCCAAAGACGAACTCGTTTCTAGCCATACGATCGAAGGCAAGCAAAGCCTTTTCGACCAACTAAAAAGCGACGATTTAATCATTATTGAATCAAGTTTTAATGCTGAAGCGAGTGACGTTAAATCTGATCCTTCCGTCAACGAAAAAGTTAATGACAATGATACACCAGAAGTTTCTGCTAAGCTGATTTTCTCAGTTTATACTATTCAAAAATCCCAAGTTGAGGAATATATTAAAGCAAAGAGTCAGCTAACCGAAGATCGTCGAATTTACTCAATTGGTGAGCCATATTTTGAACGCTTTACTAATATTGATGAGTCTGCTCGCCTCAAGACAGTTATTAAGACTGGTCCAACCGTCACCGAAGAGTCGATTCTCGAAAAGGTTAAAGGTCGCAAGATTGGCGAAGTACAGTCTTTATTACGCTCCATTAATGGTGTTAGCTCTGTCGAGGTTACTTCATCCTACTTCTGGGTCCGTAGCGTTCCAAGCGACGACAGTAAAATCACGATCGATTTGACGGTGGAGGACAACTAATGAAGCTAATCGCCCTTGACGTCGGCACAAAACGCATCGGCGTTGCTAAAGCTGACTCTGCCGTTCGGATCGCTGTGCCATTTCCGGCTGTTGAGGTTGATGGTAATGAGTTTAAAAAAATCGCCTCACTCGCCCGCGCCTGGGACATTAATAGCTTTGTACTTGGCCTCCCTCGTAACAGCCAGGGTGAAGAAACCGAACAGAGTCGCTACGTTCGTAGTTTTGCAAAAGACTTAAAACGTGCGCTTCCAGAAGCAAAAATTGCCTTCCAAGACGAATCTTTAACCTCAGTCGAAGCAGAAAAGCGTCTGAAGGGACGTAAAAAAGGTTATAAGAAAGGCGACATCGATTCCGAAGCTGCCACTATTATCCTACAAGACTTTCTTGAGCGTCATGCTGGCAAGCCTACTACGAAAGCCAGTAGTGCAAAAAAACGCCAATCAGTCAAAGCTAATAAGCCTCATCGTATTTTTACGACGCTGTTTATTGTCATTCTGCTTCTTGGTGCGGCTGCGGGGGGATTATACTACTTCTACCAGCAAAACATCCAAGCCGTGTTTACGGATCTAAATTGTAATGATCCTGAAGACGCAACCTCAAGCGCCTGTAAATCTATCCTCTTTTCCGTTGATAGTGGTGCGAGCGTTAATGACGTTGCGATCGGACTCGAAAATGCCGGTCTCATCCGTAATGCATTGGTTTTTCAGGTATATTATCGTCTAAACTATAACGGTCAGATGATTAAAACCGGTGATTATGATCTTAACCAGGTTATGACCCCTGCCGACATTATCGAGCGTCTCATCCGCGGTGAAGGCGGTAACGTCTTTTCATTTACGGTCCTCCCAGGCGAGAATATCTTTGATATTAAAAAGAAACTTTCCAGCGTTGGCTATAGCGATGAAGAAATCGAAAAAGCTTTTAAGGCCGACTATAACGGTAAGTACAGTTGGATTTTTGAGGGTCGCCCCGAGGGTGCCGGACTTGAAGGTTATCTTTACGGCGATACTTACGAGTTCTTCGTTACAGATGACGTCGAAACAGTCATCGAGCGAATGTTGACAGAAATGGCCAGTGTTCTTGAGGAAAATAAAGTTCAAGAAAAGTTCGCCGAGCAGGGCTTAAACCTCTATCAAGGCATCACTTTGGCCTCTGTTGTCCAAAAGGAAGCAAATAATAAAGTTGACTATGCTAAAGTGGCTCAGGTTTTCTATAATCGGTTACATGAAAACATGACCTTAGGTAGCGACGTAACTACAATTTATGCCGTCGACCTCGTCGATCCTGATCGTACGACTTATGTCACTGAGGCAGACAAATTAGCAATAGATTCACCTTACAATACCAGATTACACCCAGGTCTACCTTACGGACCAATTAGCAACCCTGGAATTGATGCTATTTTGGCCACTGCCACCCCTGATAGCAGCATGTCAAACTACTTATTCTTCTTGACAGGAGACGATGGTTTAATGTATTATAGTACTACAGACGAGGAGCATGAACGAAATATTATCGAACACTGCGCCGAACTCTGTAACGTTGCCTTGTAACTGGGGTAAAAGGTCGCGTTTTGATTAAATTATGAAGAAGAAACGAAACGAACACAAATTTCGACGCTTCATGGGTAAATTTATACCTTATGTAGCAGTGTTTTTGATGATTTTTGGTGTTGCTAAAGTCGGCTCCGAGACAAAAGCTGAGCAAGAACCTGGCAGTATTAACATGAATACTATGGCGGCTAACGATTATAATGTTTCTGCCGACCAGCTCTCGACGCTCTATACTGTAGCTTCCCTATCCGATAACATGAATCTAGCTAGTACCGATACGGTGGCAGGTAACTATGTTGTTGTGACCGCTATGCGCGAAATTAGTCAAACTAGTACCGATAAGATCGAAAAACCGAATTTAATTAATACCAACCTTTCGCGTGGTATTCAGTCGTACGTCGTTGCCGAGGGCGAAACAATGGAAAGTATCGCTTATGCACACGGACTTACAACAGATCAAATCCGTTGGTCTAACGGTCTTAAAAACACCGACGTAAACGTTGGTGATGTTCTGAAAATCCCTATGATCCCAGGTATTGTCTATACGGTAAAGTCCGGTGATACCGCAGACGGCCTTGCTTCGAAATATCAGTCCTCATCCGAGCAGATTATCTCCGTCAACGACCTCGAAACATCCGGCTTAGTTGACGGCGCTCAGATTGTCTTGCCGAATGGTATTCTTCCGACTACCGAACGTCCAGAATATGTCGCTCCAACTTACACCGGTATTACTTATGCCGGCTTTACATCGGCTCGTCAAAACATGCGCGTTCTCTCTCAAGGTTGGTACCCAAGCGCCCATTCTACTATTAATAATAGTGGTCCCGGTGTCGATAATAACCCGATGACCCTGGGCCAGTGTACTTGGTTTGCCTGGTATTGGCGCGCCGCCAATGGTAACCCTCTCCCTGGTGGCGGGACTCTTGGCCATGCCCGTACTTGGGCTTCTGTAGCGGCGGCCTATGGCTTCCGGGTCGACCATATTCCCGAAGCTGGCGCCGTCTTCCAGACTACTGCTGGATGGTATGGCCACGTTGGTATTGTTATGAGTGTCAATGCTGACGGCTCAATCGTGGTCCGCGAAATGAACCTTGATAGCCGTGGTATTGGTACGCTGACTGAGGGTACTATCCCGGCCAGCTCCGTCGGTAGTTTTAATTATATTCACTAAGTGTTATAATGAAGCCATGTTCGTAGATACTGCTAAAGTTAAACTGCAAGCCGGTAAAGGTGGGGACGGCGCTGTCTCTTTCCGCCGCGAGATTTATATCCCGAAGGGCGGCCCTGATGGTGGTGATGGTGGAAAAGGTGGTAGCATTGTTTTTCGTGCCGATAAAGACACTAACACTCTTCTTGATTTTCGTTTTAATCCTGAGCTAAAAGCAGAAGATGGCAAGAATGGCTCTGGTAGTCGTAGTGCCGGTCGTTCCGGTAAAGATTTAATTGTTGAGGTTCCAATTGGTACTGTCGTCCGCCACGACGGTAAAATTCTCGCCGATCTTGACCGAGATGGCGAGGAAGCCATTATCGCCAAAGGTGGTGATGGTGGTTTTGGGAATGCTCACTTCAAATCCTCGACTCGCCAGACTCCTTTAATCGCCGAGGTTGGTGAACCGGGTGAAACTTTCGAGGCCGAACTTGAGCTTAAACTGATTGCAGATGTCGGGTTAGTCGGTTTGCCAAATGCTGGCAAGTCGACGTTCCTCAGCGTCGTTAGTAACGCTCGTCCCGAGATTGCTGACTATCCTTTCACGACCTTAACCCCCCAACTTGGTGTCGCTACTATCGATGAGCAAGACATTTTGATTGCAGATATTCCGGGGTTAATCGAGGGGGCAGCTGACGGTAAGGGATTAGGACATGACTTTCTTAGACACGTCGATCGTACAGCTGTACTTTTACACTTGGTTGATGTATATAACGATGATGCCGGTGAATCTTATCGCGTTATTCGTGGCGAACTCGATCGTTATGGCGAGTTAAAAAAACGCCCCGAAATTGTCGCCCTGACCAAATGTGAAGGAGTTGATGCCGAAATTATTGCAATGCAAAAAGATAGTATTTTGAAGGTTAATCCAGATGCCACGGTTTTCGCGATTTCCTCAGCCAGCAAACAGGGAATTACCGAACTCCTGCGTGCCCTTGTGGATAAGGTAAAGATGCGAGCCGAGCGAGAGCCGGCTGGGGCTGAAGGGGAGAAGCTAGGAAACCAGCTTGAGGTTAAAATTCCGGTCATCCAGCTCGGTCCAGAACAACTTGTCGATGCTTGGAAGGTTGAGAAGGTTGTTGATGCCGGTGAAACTAAATTCTTAGTCACTGGACCAAAAATCGAAAAATTTGCGCGCCGCACCGATCTTAATAATTACGCTTCTGTTAACCGTCTCCGCGACATCATGAAGAAGCTTGGTATTCGTGCGGAACTAACCTCTCAGGGCGCTGAACCAGATTCTATCATCGAAATTGCTGGCAAACAGTTCACTCTAGTCGAAGATTATTAGACGATTGCAGAGAAACCTTTTAGAGACCTTGTCTTTTTTTGAGCGGAGCTAAACTTATCACTAGCTTTTAGCTTTGGTAGCTTTAGCCCCGCTCAAGGTGGAGAAAAAGAAAAAGGAGAGAAAAATGGATAAGATGCAGAAAAGGAAAATCAATCGCAATGAAGCACGAAAGATCTACGACTGTGAAGTTGTAGAGTATCAGGACGAGTTCCGTCTGTTACTCGACCAGGAGTTCGGAATCAACTTACGGGTGCCTAAAGAGTCATTTTATACGAAGGATGATCTGGGTAAGGAGCTAGATGGAGAAGGCTGCTTCTTAGTAGTCCAGAGTCACCTGCTGGCCGAAAGATTAGGGCTCGATGTAGTCGAGGTGGACGAAATTAGTGAAGTTAGTGAAGTTGGTTTTATATTCGGGAATTGGACGGCAGAGCTGCCTTCGTCAACATCATACGAGCCTATGCCCGATTTTAGGGTTACCGACCCCCGGCACGCAAAAACAGCTTTGGTGATACTGAGGACATGCAGGACTACTGCTTGGTCTACGGTTCTGCCTCAACTCGCCAAGCTATCTCCGTTGCTACAGATGATTCAGGTAAAAGGCCTGAGTATTGCATTTGCCATACCGCTAAACTACTGTCCAATTCGGCAAAACGCTGAAAACGATTTAGAGTTTGAGGCTTTTCGGCAAAGTTATACTGAGGCTACTTATGAAATAGCGACTAACGAGTGGGACAATACGATCCGGAACGGAATGGAGTAATAGGCTAAACCCAGTCGCTTGTCGACTGGGATTTTTTCATGAAACTCGACTTACTATTGTAAATTTCACAACACTTTCCTTAAAATTTCACTTTACAGAAAACTGTTTATGACTTATTATAAGTATAAGCTGGTACGCTTCACAGGGGTTCCACTGAATACGTTTAGTGGAGTGTGGAGACTTTA
>CARBGY010000007.1 GCA_948945085.1 uncultured Candidatus Saccharibacteria bacterium | reverse complement strand
TCAAACACAAGCCATACAACCATTAACTTAGTGCAATATGTTTGTTTATCCTACAGTCAAAGTAGAGCAGTTTGGAGTTGAGAACATGTTTTGGCATTGCACCGAGAAACCGTAGAATCGAGCGTTGTAGTACGACGGGCCGACTTTAGTACTATTGAAATCGAGGCCGTACGCGTACGTAGCATTAGAATAAGTAGTAGTTGACCAGTAGAAGCTATCGATGCCCGCGTACCTCAATGAACCAGTAGCTAGATCGACGACCCCGCCGCGTACATGTCCGCTACGGACGAAGATGTTGAACATTTTGCACTTCGTCGATATGCTCAGTTCTAATTATGGCAGTAGGGTCGATTTGGTCTTGTTGAATGAGAGCGTAGGCATAGGCAATCTCCTGGGCATTGATTGCATTGGGGTGTATTTGGGTTAAGGAATTGATGGTAGTACTGATGTCACTTTGCGTGCAGACTCGACAATGATCGGGGATATCGGTAAGAACTTTTAAGGTAGCTTCGCGACCAAAGACAATAACTGAGTAAATAGGAATATTAGTAGAGAATAAGTCTTTAATAACCTTGACGTGAGATTCATTTTGTTTTACAGGATTATAGAATTGATGTTTATCTTTACCATAATTTAAAACTTGTGTCCAATGTATTCGATTGCCATGACCATAAATCCAGCCAGCGTAATCTTTGGATTCGAAGACGAAGATGCCGCCATGATTAATGGCTATGCAATCGATTTGAAGTAAGCTGGATGCTGTAATAAAAAGGTTTTGGTCGATTTTAGTGGTTGGGTTGGAAGTTGGTTTTGGTAAATAGAGGTCGGCTAGAATATGTTCTGGCTGGAAAAGTCTCTGTAGGCTAAAAACGAGACGACATTCTGCGGTAGTTAATTTGGTAGGATAAAGAGTTTTTACTTTTGTGCCACGGATTTGATATAAGTTTTCTTTCATAATACTATTTAAACATAAGAATTTTACAATATATTAAGTTTATTGTAGCGCACCGAGAAACCGAGGAATCGATAGTTGTAGCCCGACGGGAGGACGTTAGTACTATTGAAATCGAGGCCGTACGCGTACGTAGCATTAGGATAAGTAGTAGCTGACCAGTAGCGGCTATGGCCCGCGTACCTCAATGAACCAGTATCTAGATGGACGACCCCGCCGCGTACATAGTATAAGGGACTGGCTGCGGGTTATGTGGTGAATTTGAGTTGTTTATAAATGAAAAAGATTTTCTATCCGTTTGATTATTTAATAGTCATAATAATCTTCATCGTATGCTTCTTCCAAACTACTTTGGCATTTTATTATAGGTAACATAAATGCGAAACGAAAAATCGTAGGTTTACTACTTTCGAACCTACGATTTCACGGATTTTTTCTGGATTTATACCTTAAGCAACTCTTTCCCGACCTATTTTAGGCGAAAAGCGTTCCTTATGGCTGGGGATGAGGGATTCGAACCCCCGAATGCCGGGACCAGAACCCGGTGCCTTACCACTTGGCGAATCCCCAAGCTATAGTTTATTATATCACAAATTTCTGCGTTTGGTAATAAGAATTATGGAAGGACGGGAAAGAGAGCGGCGTGAGCGCACCGAGAAACCGATGAATCGAACGCTGTAGCGCGACGGGAAGACGTTAGTACTATTGAAGTGGAGGTGGTACGCGTCCGTAGCATTAGGATAAGTAGTAGCTGACCAGTAGTAGCTAGCGTAGCCCGCGTACCTCAATGAACCAGTATGTAGAAGGACGTACCCGCCGCGTACATAGTATAAGGGACTGGCTGCGGGTTATGTGGTGATTAAAGTGTGATGAAAATTAGAAATTTTGTTAAGAGGTTAGACTTAACATTTTGTTAAGTAAATGAGAAAGTCATATTTTTAGCGTTGATAAATGCGCTATATTAAAAGAAATGAAGGAGAAAAATGTTACGTATTGTAGTTTTTGACAGTGGTTGGGGTGGCGAATTGGTGGCGAGGTATCTCGAGCAGGAGCTAGAGATAGTGGAGGTGATACGTGTAATTGATTGGGGACACGCGCCATATAGCGAAAAAACGGAAATGGAGATTTGCAATCTAGCTATGGAGCAGCTGAGGCTATATATGGGGAAAGTAGATCTGGTAGTTTTGGCTGGCTATACGGTATCATTGGCTAAGGACTTCTTGCAAAAGCAATATCCGAGCCAGAAGATAGTGGGTATGGATATAGACTTTCGGAAGATTCTACGGGCGCGACGATACCCAGAGTATGTAGCGGTTTTAATGAATGAGGCGGTGAGCATATCCGATATGCGACAACGTTTACAGAATGATTTGATGTATTCTACGATTGTAATACCGGATTGTTCGAATTGGGATAATTTGATTGATAAAAGTTTATTATCAAAGCAAATTCTGAGAGCAGAGTTAGGAGTGGATTTTGTACTTGATGATGAGGATGTGATACAGGAATTGGAAGATGAATCGGTTATTAAACAGCGAAAAGGTGATGATATTTTGCAGAATGATTTGCATTATAAGTTGACATACGACCTAGCGAAAGGTAAGTATGTACCATTATGGAAACAATTAGGTATTGCAGAGCAAGATATGGGGTTAGGAAGTAATCGTTGTTCAAAGGGATGTAATAGAATGGTGTTTGAGGATGAACGGGCTTCTATTATGCTTGCAATTCAGAATTTTAGTGAGGCTGCTAAGCAAGCAGCGCAAGATGAAGAGACTACAATTAGATATCGAATCTCAGAGGAAGCATATTGTAATGTTGACACGGATACAAGAATTAGTCCAGATTTAGTAGTTTTACTGAATACACATTTTTGGGAATTGAAAGAGGATATTGAAAAAATCTTTGGCTGGAGAGTAAGGGTGGTTGATTTCCGAGAGAAACTTTTACATGATGTTTGCGCTGCATTAAAATTGCGAGGTGTGCATGGTGGAAGGTTAACTTAAAAATAATATTTACAAATCAGTGCGATTTTCTAGAGCGGCCGAGAGAGTGATTTGATCGGCGTACGATAAATCAACTCCAAGCGGAAGGCCGCGGGCGAGACGGGTAACTTTTACCGTTGGGAATTGATCGTGTAGGGTTTTTTGCAAGAGTAGGGCGGTTGATTCCCCCTCAACGGACGGATTGGTCGCAATAATGACTTCTTTTACGTTATCTGAAGTGATACGGGATAATAATTCTTTGATATGAAGTTGGTCGGGCGAGATGCCGTCAATCGGAGAGATGGCTCCACCTAAGACATGATAAGTGCCATGAAATTGTTTAGTTTGTTCAATAGCATAAATGTCAAGCGGTTCCTCAACGACTAGAATGGTGCTTTTATCGCGGTTGGCGGCACTATAGAACTCTGAAACATCTTTATCTATGTCGATTAGCGCAAAAGTTACCGGGCAGGATTTGACACCGCTATGAAGATTCACGAGGGTGCTAGCTATGTCGGTACTGATACGAGGGTTATTTTTAAAAAGATAGTAAGCATAGCGTTCGGCGGTACGTGCACCTACACCTGGCAAGTGACCAAGAGCTTCGATTGCGTCTGAGAGTGCTTGTGGTAACATAATGAGTGTATATTATATATAATGTTTGGCTAATCTTAGATTCTTAGTAAAAAATGCTAGAGCAATGGATTCCTGAGTAGGAAAGTGGTCTTTTCTTATTAGAAATCAATAATCTAGTATTTTGAAGTTGCAAGGAACTTTCAGTAATTTCAAGTAACTTGCACAAAGTAAAAGCTAAGAGTCTCTTTGGATTGACCTAAATAAATTAAATTGATAAAAAAATGAAAAACTTTGACTAACTGTTTTAGATAGCTAACAATTCAATATATGTCTGAGGCTTTTGTGGTTGCCCCAGACATATAAATGGAAAGTTAACGCTTTGAGAACTGCTCTTTTTTACGGGCAGAACGTAAACCGTATTTCTTGCGCTCTTTTTCGCGTGGATCGCGTTTTAGGAAGCCAGCCTTCTTGAGGATTGGGCGAAGATCTGCCATTTCTGTCGTTAAGGCTTTAGACAAAGCAAGCTTAATGGCGTCAACTTGTCCAGCAAGACCACCACCGGCCACACGAATCGAAACGTCGTATTCATTTTGCTTCTCAGCAAGGGCTAGTGGATCGGTAATTTCAGCCAGTAAACCCTTATTGTTAGATAAGTATTCAAGTGCGGGTTTTTCGTTAATCGTAATATTTCCCTTGCCTTTGTAAAGCCGTACACGAGCGGTAGCAGCTTTGCGGCGACCAAGACCGTAAATGTAGGTATCTTTTGTAGCCATTATTTAATCTCCTTTGGGTTTTGTGCGGTGTGGGCATGTTCTGCTCCATCAAATACTCTCAGTCGAGCCAAACGGTCGGCAGCTAATTTATTTTTTGGTAGCATGCCCTTAACAGCATGTTCGATTACGACACTTGGATCTTTCTCAATGACTTCCTCGAGTTTTAGTTCGGTGAGACCTCCAGGGAAACCACTATGGCGATAGTACATTTTGTCGGTCATCTTATTGCCGGTGACTTGAATGTTTTTAGCGTTAATAACAACAACATAGTCTCCGTTATCAACATGAGGGGTGTAAGTAGTTTTGCTTTTGCCCATGAGTTTGTCGGCGATAACGACGGCTAGTTTGCCAAGTGACATGCTGCTAGCATCAATGATCCACCATTCACGTTGAACTTCAGAGCCTTTTTGACTATAAGTTTTCATTACTTATCTCCTTTCAGTTCAATGTCATCTACGAAACTGATGGTTCCCATTTCGGTATTGTCGCCTTTACGGAATCCAGTACGCTCAATACGAAGATAGCCAGAGTCGCGCTTGATTTGTGGGGCGATAACGTCCATGAGTAGATCGGCGGTTTTAATATCGTCTAATCTTGCAATGAGTAATCTACGATTAGCGAGGCCGCCTTTTTTGGCAATTGTAATTAGTTTTTCAGTATCACGACGGATTTCTTTAGCACGCGCCAAAGTGGTCGTGATCGACTGGTTTTCGATGAGGGCTTTGATTAACCCACGTCGCAAAGCTCGACGCTGATCGGTCTCGCGACCGAATTTGCGACCTTTATATCCATGACGATGCATTATTTTAATAACTCCGTTAGTTTAGTTTTAACTTCGTCCAGAGCCTTACTACCGAAACCTTTAAGATCTTTCATATCGACTTCAGATAGTGCGACTAAGTCACGAACAGTTTTAATATCGTTGTTGACGAGGGCATTTGCGGTGCGTGCTGAGAGTCCGAGCTCTTCAATTGGTAAGGAGAGACCAGAATCATCAGTTTCGGCTTCGATGCCAGGCGCAGGAGCGCTTTCGACGGTAGTACTACCAGCTAGAGCAGTATATTGATTAACGAGAATGGCGTTTGCTTCTTCGAATGCCTCTCTTGGTGTGATGGTGCCATCAGTATCGACAGTGATAGTGAGCTGTTGCAAGTTGGTGTCTTGGCCAACGCGTGTATTTTCGACCTTGAAGCGTACGCGAAGAACTGGACTAAAAACAGCGTCTAACGCGATCATGTCGCTATGTAAGCGGTCGGCAGAAGCTTTGTCGATTGGTAAATAGCCTCGGCCGGTTTCGACGACGAAATTCATCTTAAGAACAAAATTTGGATCATCGATATGGCAAATTATTTGTTCTGGGTTGCCGATTTCTACATCTGCTGGTAATTTAATATCACCAGCCAAGACTTTTCCATCTTCGCCCGCGTCTTTGCCTTTGAACTCAAAAGCAATTTCGACTGGTTCGTCAGAATGTGATTTGAGACGAATATTCTTAAGATTGAGCATGATGTCAACTACGTCCTCGCGGATGCCAGGAATAGCAGCATATTCATGATTGGTACCTTCAATGCTGAAGGCGGTAATTGCCGCACCCTTAATGCTAGAGAGTAGGACTCGACGGATGGAATTACCCAAGGTGTTCCCGTAGCCATAGAATAATGGGCGGATCACAAATTCAGCACTATTGTCACCAAGCTGGTTGACTTCTGCTAAATTAGCCTCGTGAATAACTTTTGTAGTCATTTATCCTCCTTAACGTGAGTAGTACTCAACAATTAGTTGTTCATTAATACCAGCTTCAGCTTCTTCGCGCTTTGGCAAGCCGGTGATTTCGATTTTCATTTTCTTTGGATCGGATTTTAGCCAACTAAGTGGAGTACTGGAAGAGCTACTAACGATATTCTCAAGGTTCTTGAAGTATTCGGATTTACTTGATTTGGGTCTAACTTCTAAAACATCGCCAGGCTTAAGACGGATTGATGGGATATCTACGCGGCGGCCATTTAGTAGGAAGTGACCATGCGATACGAGTTGACGAGCTTGTCGACGGGTTCCTGCAAAACCAGCACGATAAACAGCATTATCTGCACGCCTCTCTAGGAATTGAAGTAGGTTTTCACCTGCAAGACCATCAGTTTTGGCCGCTTCTTTCATAAGCTTCGCGAACTGTTTTTCAAGTAGACCGTAGAGCCTACGGACTTTCTGTTTTTCGCGAAGTTGTGTTAGGTACAGACTACCACCACGAACACGCATGTCGGAGTGTTCGCCTGGGATGCCTGACTTTTTCGCCATGATTTTGTGGGCTTTTGGTGCTAGAGCATAGCCCTCGCGGCGACTTTGTTTAACAATTGGAGAAGTATCTCGTGCCATTACGGTTTCCTTTCTCCCTTAGGTCGTACACCACCGTGTGCGATCGGGGTAACATCAGTGATACTATCGATTCGGATGCCGACGCTAGAGACGGCACGAATAGCGCTGTCGCGACCAAGACCGATGCCGCTAACATATACATCAACGCTGTTTAGCCCGTGTTCGCGTTTTGCGGTTTCAAGGGCTTTCTCAGCAGCAATTTGAGCTGCATATGCAGTTCCTTTTTTGCTACCACGGAAGCCGTTTGCTCCAGCGGAACTTGCACTTAAAGCGCCACCGTTTTTGTCGGTGATAGTGATAATGGTATTGTTGAAAGTGGCTTGAATGTGAATTTGGCCAGCATTAACAACACGCTTACCTTTTTTGCCTTTAACCTTTGTTTTAGTGACTTGCTCCTCGGCAATAGGAGCGTCTAGATTCTTAATCTCTTCTGACATGATTAATTACTCCTATTTCCTAAGTCTTACTTGCTGCTTTTGGCTGTGCGCCACCTACGGCAATTGCCTTACCCTTACGAGTACGTGCGTTCGTGCGGGTACGTTGACCATTGACTGGCAATCCAGCTTTATGGCGGATACCTTTGTAGGAGTTAATGTCTTTAAGACGTTTGATATTATTGGTAACGAGGCGTTTAAGATCACCTTCGACCGTGTATTGCGCACTGATCAGGTCATTGATCTTTTGAATTTCAGCCTCGGTGAGATCTTTCACCCGAGTGGTAGGCTCAATTTTGGCCTCCGCAAGGATGGCTTTACTCGTTGTGCGACCAATACCATAGACATAAGTTAGTGCTATCCACACAACTTTGTCATTTGGGATGGTCACGCTAGCAACTCTTGCCATGCTTAACCCTGCCTTTGCTTATTCTTAGGTTTTTTCTTATTGATGACACGAAGGACGCCTTTGCGACGAACAATGATGTCATCGGGGGAGATTTTTTTAACACTTGCACGCACTTTCATAGTGTCAAAATCCTTTCCGTTACCTGTTATAGGTTTTATATTTGTTTCAATCGAGATATCTGCGCTTTTCAACAATGGAAACACTATAAAACTATAACAAATTAATATTCTATTGCAATCGGAAGCTAATCCTGCCTTTAGAAAGGTCATAAGGAGTTAGCTCAACTTCGACTCGGTCTCCCGGCACTAAGCGGATGAAGTTTTTGCGCATACGTCCACTCATGTGTGCAATGATATTATGGCCGTTCTCAAGCTCCACCCTGAATTGGGTGTTAGGTAAGGACTCAACGATCTTACCTGTGAGCTTGATTACTTCCTTTTGACTATTGCTGGATGCTTTAGTCTTGGTAGTTTTATTTTGACTAGCCATAAATTACTTATTAATTTTATCACAGGAATAATTCAATGTAAAGACTGATTTTAACATATTAATGGTTTTATTCTGACTCTAAAATAGCGCGAGCAAAGAAACGATGAGAATAGGTTCGACTTGACATCCAATAATCACCTGTGCAGGTAACAAGAGTAATAGATCCAGTGCCTCGCTCAGGGCTAACAAAGGCACTTGTCGCCATATAGTTGTCCGCTTCTTCGCCTAAGCTGAGCGTTACGGTATCAACGATGCGGTAGACATACTTGCGACCATCGCCCATCTCAATGGTTATTTTAGACCCAGGTTGGACGAGAGTAAGGTTGCCGAATACACCGATTCCTGGGGCGCCGCCATGTCCATCAAGTAGGCTCGTACGGTTGGACCCTGGTAGAGCACTGCTTGTATACCAGCCGACATCGTATATATTATATGGCGTGCCGACCTCACCATTAGCGTTAGCGCCGACCTCGACGATACGAGCATTGTGTATTCCAACACTTGGGATCGATAGGTAGCGAGGTTTATCTGGTGCTACGGTGTATTCGATGATTTGCTCCTGGGTAGGTTCGGTTCGATCTACTTCCTCTTCTCCGGCTATATCAGCACCAGGAGTGTTTACGACGTGACGTTCGCTTCCTTCCATGCGCGCTAGATAATCGTGCTCCCAGATTGCGACGCGTCCGAAAAATATAGCAAGAAGTATGACAATTGTACTAGCTAAGACGTGGCTAGGTTTGAAATGCAGGCGACGGAATAGTGGAAGTTTAAGTTTATCAGCTTTTTTATTATCAACAGTTTTAGTATTGGCACTTGAGTTGACTTTTGGTGTAGAAGAATTCTTGACGTTATTTCGAGGAGTTTGTATGCTAGCGGTATTTACTTTGGTTGTTTTTGTAGATACAGGGGTAACCTTATTGGTATTAGGGGTTTTAGCGGAAAGCTTGAGGGGTTTTTTAGTATTACCAGCAGCGATGGCTTTCTGTTGTTTTTTTACTGGACGTTTGCGCCTAGTCGATGCTGCTGTCGTATTAGCGCGGGAATTTTTATTAACCACAACATCACCAATAACTTTAGCTTTTGCTGAAGTAGTCGTTCGTTTAGTTGTTTTATTTAACTCTTGACGAGGAGTTAAATTAGATTTGTCTGTTGCTTTGCCCACTGTTTAGTTCCTCTTTACTTTATTTATATTCATCATAAGTTACCATAAGCGCACGGGAGTTGAGTTGACGTAAGTTTTCAAGTGCGACGGTGACGACGATGAGTAATCCAGTTCCAGATAATGACAGACCAATCGGGGTGCCGGTTAGAATAATGAAGATGTAATCAGTAAGGAATGGGAGCATAGCGATTAGACCAAGAGCAAGCGCTCCGAAGAGATTAAGACGATTGATGGTCTTTCCGAGATATTCTGCGGTTTGGATTCCTGGACGAATCCCTTCGATGAAGGCACCTTGTTTTTGTAGGTTGTCGGCAATTTCTTTAGTGTTGAAAATTATACTAGTATAGAAATAAGTAAATAGCACAACTAAGACGAAGTAAAGCGTTGGATAAAAGAACCATTGGGCGGTAATACCATTTGGATACATGCTGAGAAAATTAGAGGCGGATGGTGCAGTGAATAATGTCATAAGTGTGTTACCAAATGTGCCATCTGGGTTGACAGTTTGAATGAACTGGCCTAGTAGGGCTGGTAGAGATAAGAAAGCGGTTGCGAAAATAACTGGAACGACTCCGGCTGCGATGAGTTTTAGTGGAAGGATAGATTTGATACCTCCATAGGCGCTATTGCCATGAACTCGTTTGGCATAATTGATGGTTATAACTCGCTGAGCTTCGTTGAGTTTGATGAGAAAGTAAATAAGGATCACGATAGCTACTGCAAAACCGAGTACTACCCAAAAGATGGTTGGGTTGACTGGTAGATTAAACCAACCGAAGAGAGAGAGGCTGCCAGCTGAAGTATCAAAGAGGGCGGTACCAAGATTAGCCACAGTGCTTGGTAGTTGAGAGATGATCGATGTAAAGATAATGAGGGAGATACCATTGCCAATTCCCTGTTCAGTCATTAATTCGCCAAACCACATAAGCATGACCGAGCCAGCAACCATAGCAGTGACCGAAAGTAACCAATCGGCCGTAGTGGGGGTGTAAGTCAAAGCGGTATTTGAGGCAATAACTGATTGATAGAGGATAAAAATATAAGCGATTGACTGAACGATAGCGAGAGGGATTGTGAGGATGCGCGTCCATTGGTTAATTTTACGGCGACCAGTTTCGCCATCTTCGCTAAGTTCTTCAAAGCGAGGAATAGCTTTAGTGACTAATTGAACAACGATTTGAGCCGTGATGTAAGGAGAAATTCCAACTAGAAGGATGGAAAAGCTTGTTAAGCCTCCACCAGAAATAAGATTAAGAAATCCACCGAAATCAGAATTAGCAATTAGGTTCTGGACTGCTTCTTGGAAGGTGGTTGGTTCACCTAGAGGGACTGGAATATGCGCCAAAAAACGATAAACAATTAGTAGACCTAAGACAATCAGGATGCGCCTTAACATGTCGTGATTCTTGAGTGATTTGAAAATAGTTTTGAAATTCATGTTTCCCTACTTTACTCTATTATGGCATAAGTGTCATACAAATATTTCTACGATATTCTGACTACATATAATTATAACATGGATAAATAAAAAATGACCCTATTTAGGGCCATTTTTTACAAAGAAACTTTTATTCAGCTTTTTTTTCAGCAATACGTTGTGGAACGGCGACTTTTTTAAAATCTCCGCCAGCTTTTTTGATTGCTTCGATGGCTGTTTTGCTTGCAAATTGTGTTTCTAAGTTTACTTTTGTGGTCAATTCGCCACGAGTAATAACTTTAACCTTAGCGTATGGGTTTTCGATAAGTCCTTTTTCTGCTAGGATGAAGTTATCAACTTTGCCACTTAGATCGTTAAGGCGATCAGTGTAGACAACAACGGCTTTTGGATGTAGACTCTTGAAACCTTTGAGCTTAGGCACAGCCTGCATAATAGCACGTTGGCCACCCATGAATCCAGTTGGCATTTTGCGGTGACCAGTACGAGCCTTTTGACCTTTGGTACCGCGACCAGCGGTTTTACCACGTCCGGCTGAAATGCCACGACCAGCACGTGTAGGACGGGTATTGCGATTAACTTGTAAATCATTATACTTCATTATGCGACCTCCTTCTTTGTAGTGGATTTTTTGGCGGTCTTCGAAGATGCCTTAGCAGTGTCTGAAGCTTTTTTAGTATTACCAACCCATTCGTCACGAGGAACTTGTGTACGAAGTCCGTCAATAACTGCGTAAGCGATATTAACTTTGTTGGTACTACCAAGACTCTTAGAAATGAGATTCTTGATACCGGTGAGACCAATGATGCTACGAACGACACCTCCGGCAATAATACCGGTACCAGGCGCAGCTGGTTTCATGAGGACATTGGCGCCAGTTGAACGAGTTTCGACTTCGTGACAGATGGTTTCGCCATCCATATTGAACTCAATCATGGATTTTTTAGCTTTGGCGGTAGCCTTTTGGACAGCACTTGTAACATCGCCGCCTTTAGCAACACCAATACCGACTTTGTTTTTGTGATTGCCAATTACAACAAGAGCTTTAAAGCGCATGCGGCGACCACCTTTAACAGTGCGAGATACACGATCGATGTTGATGGTGACGGTATCAAATTCTTTTGGTGTAGTGTCTTGATTGCGATTACGATCGCGGCGACCATTACCACGGCGAGGCAAAGCCTTACCGTTTATATCTTTGCGGGTGCGAGTAGCAGCAACGTCGTCGGTCATTTTAAGAGTACCGGATTTGTTGACTACTTGCGGACTTTTATCAGCGTTAGCCATATTAGAACTCCAATCCTTCCTTGCGAGCAGCTTCTGCTAGTGCAGACATTCTGCTGGCATATAATTTTGCGCCTCGATCGAAGACGACGGAATTAATTTTTGCTTTTTTGGCTTTAGCGGCGATCTCTTTGCCGATAGCCGCAGCTTTTTCGGTTTTTGTACCACTTAGTTTGCCGCCAACGGTGGTGGCATAAGCGAGGGTTTTACCACTGTCGTCATCAATTAACTGTGCAATAATATGCATGTTACTAACGTTAACACTAAGGCGAGGACGCTCAGCGGTGCCATGAATTTTAGCACGAGTGCGTTTTGCGCGAAATACAGAATTCATTATTTCTTACCAGCCTTTCCTGCCTTGCGAAGAATAACTTCGTCAGCATATTTAATACCTTTGCCTTTGTATGGTTCGGGTTTCTTTAATGCGCGGATTTCAGCGGCTACTTGACCAACTTTTTGTTTGTCAATGCCAGAAACGACAATAGTCATCTTATCAGTCTTTAACTCAACCCCTTCGGGTGCTTTGTATTTAACTGGATGTGAAAAACCCAGGGCCATCTCTATTTCTTTTGGTCCACCAGAAAGACGGAAACCGACTCCGTTAATTTCCAGCTTCTTTTCGAAGCCCTTCGTTACACCTTGAACGGCATTATTTAGTAATGCGCGCTGCAAACCATGCCATGCGCGAGACTTTGGTTCGTCATTGTCGCGGGTAACAGAAATAACATTGTCTGCTACGGTAACTTTGACGTTTTCCTGGAGCGGGACAGTGAGCTGACCTTTCGGTCCTGCGACAGTAATATCTTTGTCGCCGACCGTGATTGTCACTCCCGTCGGAATATTGATGGGTTGTTTTCCGATACGACTCATATTTTCCCTTTATATTAATATCTTTGTCATTATAGCACAGAAAATAGAGGTAAGCAAGGGATTTTAGGTGAGTTTTGAACAATTTCGTGATAAAAATATTGACTTTTTGAGAGATGTGTGATATAATAGAAAGATAGACTAATTTAGGCGGCCCGTGATGGGCCGCCTAGCGGGTAGAGTCTATGGATAGTTGCACCTAGTCATAGACTCGTCTATCGATTAAATTTAGTAAGCTGCGTTATGTCAGTTTTTTAACTTTACTCCCAGGGAGTAGTGAATAATTGTGTAGTACATTTTCGGCATCAAGCGTGCTGATTATGGCCTGACATTCGTCCGGGTCGCCGCTATTTTTGCCAACGATGTGGATGCCGGTGATCGTCTCGGCTGCTTCAGGTAGCTTCCAAGAGTCGACTTTGTCTAAGCAGCACCATTGCTCGAAAGTCTTGTTAGTGCGGCTGACGGCGAAGCTGAACTGTTGGGCATAGGTTGGGCCAGGGATGACTTCCAGATAACCGATATAGTCGACATTGACTGCTTTGGTAACAGTTTTATTGGTGTAAAGTTTTGTGCCGATCCAGGTATATTTGCGATTTTGAATGTGACGAGAGGTGATGTAGCCAGCGTATGGATTATCTGCTGTATCTTCTCGTTTACTACCGTCCCATTCCCCAGCAAAAAAGGCTTTCAGTTCCTTGCCATAGGGCGTAGTCTTGTCGTTGTAAAAGCCCAAGTCAAGTTCATCGAGTAGCTGATCGAGCTTATCGTTGGCGATTTTTTCCTGGGCTGCAGCTTCGATCTCCTTTTCTGACGGTTGTTCTGGTACATAGACGTAGGGCTCGATGTCGATAGTGGCATGTGCACAGTAAAATCTTATATGTTCGACGTTTTGGATACCGTATGACTTGAACTGATATGTTTTTTTGGCATCCCCTGTGGCACTGATGACTACATCGACTGGAAAATCATACTTGGTGACTTCAATGGTAATTGGGTTGGCATCCGCCTCGGCTTTAGTGGGGTAGGCAGGATACGTCCTAGACCAACCACTATCAGTAGAGATTGTGACGGTGTAAGCAGTATATTGGCTTGCTCCGGCCTGAGCGGACATGGGCATTGAGGTTATTAAAACAGTGATTAATAAAGTTACAATGAAGATTTGCTTTACGATTCTTTTCATTTTATTTCCCTCCATATTGATTAAAGAATCTGAATTTGGAACATTGGATGTGCAACTCCATCGTTCACCAAGTTACAAAAAATGACATAAATTTTCAAATTGGTTTATATAAACCAATACAAGGGTAAATAGATTTATCCTTGTATTTAGTGTAACATACTACGTACTTTTTGTAAATAGTTATATAACTTTCACCATGAAAATAACTCAAAAAAACTGTTGGCTTGTTTGGCGGTTTTTTATATTATTCATCAAAAAATCCCCGGTTGGGGACTTTTTGATAGAAAAGTTTAGCTAGTATTGGTTAGTAAACTTTAACGAGAATTTCGCCACCAAGATGCTGTTTTTTAGCTTCGTGGCCAGTCATGATTCCTTTGCTGGTGGAAATTAAAACTGTGCCACGTCCGCTTTTGACGACTGGGATTTCTTCAGCACTAACATAGACGCGACGACCAGGTTTAGAAACTTTAGTGATCTCGTTGATACGCGCAGGCATACCTTCTTGACAGATAATGACATGAAGGATGCCGCGTGGTTTACCTTCTTCGATCTCGTAGCTATCAATATAACCAGCGCTTACTAATCCTTCAGTAACGGCAATTTTAAGCTTACTGGTTGGGACGCGAATTTCGGTTTTACCAACCATGATAGCGTTACGGATTCGAGTAATAAGGTCGGCGATTTGATCGGTTGATTGTAATGACATATATTCTCCTTTCCTACCTTACCAGCTACTCTTAGTTACACCCGGGATTTCACCTTTAGAGGCTTTTTCGCGGAAGTTAATACGACTAAGACCGAAGTAGCGCATGTAACCACGTGGACGACCGTCGAGCATATCGCGGTTTTTTAAGCGGGTTGGGCTAGCATTGCGTGGCAACTTTTGCAAACCTTCAAGATCGCCAGCAGCCTTCAATTCGGCGCGCTTAGCTTTATATTTTTCATACATTTTGCGTCGTTTTTCGTCGCGAAGGACGGCAGATTTTTTCGCCATATTATTTACCCTCCTTCTCAAACGGCATACCAAATGCTTCTAACAACTTAGTACTCCCTTCTTTGGAACCATTTTTTATAATGAAAGTTACTTCTAGACCATGCAAAACTGCAGCATCTTCAAAAGTGATTTCTGGGAAAACTGTTTGCTCTTTGAGGCCGAGGCTGTAGTTACCTTGTTTATCGAAAGCTTTACGTGAAACGCCGTGAAAGTCACGAACATGTGGCAAAGCGATGTTAATGAGTCGGTCGACGAATTCATACATTTTGTCGTTACGAAGTGTGGTTAGGTAGCCGACTGGCGCGCCCATACCCTTGCGGATTTTAAAGCTCGCGATAGATTTTTTAGCAAGTCGGTTAGTAGCGTTTTGGCCAGAGATCTTTGTTAATGTAAGTTCGACAGTTTCGGTAAATCTTTTATCTTCGCGTTTTTTACCAACACCGCTAGAAATAACAACTTTTTCAAGTTTTGGAACTTGGTTAATGTTTTCAAGCCCGAGTTCCTTTTGAAGGTTTTTAGCGATTTCTTCATTATATAGCTTCTTAAGTCTCGGCATAGTTTTTACTTCAGCCATTACTTATCCTCCTTTTTAAGGTTAGAAAGATCAATACCGACATGGATTTCTTTCTTTCCGCCTTGAGGGTTAAATTGAGTTTTACGCATGTGGCGAGTAATAATGTTGAGGTCTTTTAGCATTGCTTTGCCGGCTTTTTTGTCAACTTTAACAATGCTAGCGACGGTACCTTTAAGGTCGCCAGCGATGACTTTAACGCGATCGCCTACTTTTAAACACTTGGCCATTATAGTACCTCCGGTGCTAAGCTGATAATTTTATTAAAGCCGAGTTCACGAAGCTCGCGAGGGACTGGTCCGAAGACGCGAGTGCCTTTTGGAGTTTTATCATCATTAATTAATACGGCGGCGTTGTCGTCGAAACGGATTGTACTACCATCAGGGCGACGGACCTGTTGTCTAGTTCGAACGATGACGGCTTTGACGACGGCTTTTTTCTTAACGTTGCCAGTTGGGCTAGCGTCTTTGACGCTACAAGTGACAATGTCGCCAACTCTTGCATACCTAGCACGAGTACCGCCGAGGACACGGATTACACCAAGCTCTTTGGCGCCGCTGTTGTCAGCAACTTTTAATCTAGTTTCCTGTTGAATCATATTATTTCTCCTCCCCTTCACCCATCACTTCATCTTTAAGCTCGACAGTACCGTGGGATTTCTCGAGGATTTTGGTAAGCTTATAGCTTTTAGTCTTCGAGAAAGGCCTACAAGCAACGATTTCGACTTTGTCGCCAACGCCGGCTTCATTGTTTTCGTCGTGAGCTGTGTACTTGCGAGTTTTGGTGTATTGTTTGCGATAAAGTGGATGAGTTTCGCGGCTAGCGATCGAGACGGTAATAGTCTTATCACGCTTTGCGGAACTTACAATGCCCTGTAATTCTCCAGCCATTTTTAAAACTCCTCTTTCTTAATAACTTTTACGCGTACTGGTAGTTTGTGGCCAGCGAGGCGGAAGGCCTCTTTGGCTTGTTCTTCGGTAACGTCGGCAATTTCGAACATAACTGTACCAGCTTTAACTTTGGCAACATAAAATTGTGGTTCGCCTTTACCGCTACCCATTTTAACATCGAGCGGTTTTTTGGTAACTGGTGTATGTGGGAAAATTCGGATCCAGATTTTACCACCGCGCTTTACATAACGTGTGATAGCTTGACGAGCGGCTTCGATTTGGCGGCTAGTGATGCGCTCATTATCGAGTGACATGAGGCCCCAGTCACCGAATGCTACGGTATTGCAGCGTGAAGCAGTGCCATTATTTTTACCTTTGCGTACCTTGCGGTGAGCATCTCTTCGTGGTGTTAGAATAGCCATAATTATTTCTCCCCCTTATAAATCCAAACTTTTACTCCGACAATGCCGGCAATAGTTTTTGCGTGGCAAATGTGAAAATCGACGTCAGCGCGAAGAGTATGTAGAGGAACCGATCCTTCAATGAACTTTTCGCGGCGGGACATTTCAGCACCGTTGAGACGACCACTAACTTCGACGCGGATACCTTTGGCGCCGGCATTCATTGTTGACTGGCAGGCCATTTTGACGGCGCGACGGAAATTCATACGTTTACCAAGTTGGAAACCAATATTTTCAGCAACGAGTTTTGCGGAAAGTTCTGGTTTTTTAACTTCTTCAACGTTAATGCGAATTGGTCCTTCGACAATTTTTTCGAGTTCTTTTTTCAACTCGTTGATGCCAGCACCTTGTTTACCGATGACGGCACCAGCTTTGGCGGTCAGAATTGTAATAGTAGTCAAGTTTGCACTGCGCTCGATATTAATACGGGCGATAGTAGGGCGACTACTGAAACGATTTTCGATGACCTCGCGAATCTTAGCATCTTCGATCAGCCAGTTACGAAAGTCGGCTTTGCGAGTAAACCACTTAGACGACCAGTCTTTGCTGATTTGGAGACGGTAAGAGACAGGGTTAACTTTTTGGCCCATTACTTATTCTCCTCTTTTGCAGCTTTTTCTGCTGACTTATTATCTTCTTTGTTGGTCGCTTTTTTGGCTTTTTCTTCCCCAGCGACTTCGACGAAAATATTACTGGAAATTTTTTCGAAAGGCAGAGCGCGGCCACGGGAAGCTGGAACATATCGACGCATGCGTGTACCGGCGGTAACGCTAATGCGGGAAATGCGAATGGTTTTCGGATCGATGCTGACACCACTATTATTCATTAGGTTAGCAGCGGCGCTTTCGATAGCTTTACGAACGGCTTTGGCAGCTTTTCTTGGAGTATTTTCGAGAATAATAACTGCGTCAGCAACGTAACGATCTCGTACCAAACTAGCAACAATGCTCGTTTTACGAGGTTGATTATCGATACCCTTAATGACTGCGTGGGCAAAATGTGTATTATCCATTAGTTACCTCCCTTTGCAGCTTCGGCGGCTTTTTTACCACCGTGGCGTTTGAACTTACGAGTCGGAGAAAACTCACCGAGCTTATGTCCGACCATGTTCTCGCTGATGAAGACTGGGACGTGAACTTTACCGTTATGGACGGCGATGGTGCGGCCAACCATTTCTGGAGAAATGGTAGACTGGCGAGCCCAAGTCTTGATCACGGTGCGGTCCTCGGCAGAGAGGGCAGCAACTTTCTTCGCGAGCTTGTAGTCCACGAATGGACCTTTTTTCATGCTCCTAGACATTATTTCCTCTTTCCTTCGTGGCGACTGCGCACGATCATTTTATTAGTTTTCTTATTATGACGGGTACGGAATCCAAGTGTGAGTTGGCCCCATGGAGTACGCGGTGCTTTACCGGTACCGTGGCGACCACCGTCACCACCACCGTGTGGGTGGTCGGTAGCGTTCATGACGACACCACGGACGGTTGGGCGAATACCCTTGCGACGGCGACGGCCAGCGGCGCCGATTTTAATGTTTTGGTGTTGTTCGTTACCAACCGTACCAATGCTAGCCTCGCAAGTTACTAAAACTTTGCGGACTTCGCCAGATGGCATTTTGATGGTTGCGTAACCATTTTCTTTAGCCATGAGCTGGGCGCTTGTACCGGCGGAGCGAACCATTTGGGCTCCACGTCCGGGAGTAAGCTCGATAGCGTAAATGAAGGTACCAACTGGGATATTTTCGAGTGGCATACGGTTTGAAGCTTCAATCGCGATGTCTTTACCGCTTTCGAAAGTCATACCTTGCTTCATATTGTTGTCAGCAATGACATAATAGTATGTACCATTTTGATCTTGGATGCGAGCAATACGTGCGCTACGATTTGGGTCGTATTCAATTTCACGTACAGTGTATTTATTACCAGTTGGTAGGTCGTAGGTTACGATGCGGTAATGACGTTTGACACCACCGCCGCGATGACGGACTGTGATACGACCCTGGTTGTTTTTGCCGGCCATTTGTTTTTTGCTAGCAAGCAAAGATTTCATCGGTTTACGAGTGGTAATTTGGTCGAAATCTTGAGTAGTTTTTTGACGTTGGGCCGGAGTGGTTGGGCGATAAGCTTTAATACTCATTATTTCTTCTCCTCTTTGGCCTTAGTTGCTGCTTTTGTAGTCTTTTTCTCTGCCTTTTTAGCAGCTTTAGCTTCTTTGGCGTCAGCTTTCTTGTCTTCGGTTTTTGCTTCTTCAAAAATTGGGATCTTGTCGCCATCTTTTACAGTTACATAAGCAACTTTGCGATCTTGGCGATAAGTAATGCCAGGATAAGCATGTTTACCGCGAGAAAAACGAGTGGCTTTGCCTTTGCGAATAGTGGTGCGTACGTCGATCACGGTAACTTTGAAGGCTTCAGCAATAGCTTTGGCGATTTCTTGCTTGCTGGCTTTTTTAGGAACAAAGAAGACGTAAGTATGTTTAGCTTCTTCAGCGTATGCTTTTTCAGTTGCGCGTGGAATAATCATTATGCTTCCTCCTTATCGAGTAACCAATTCTCGGTATCGGCGAGTGCGGTTTCGCTGAAAATGATAGCATCAGCGTTAAGAATGTCAAAGACATTCAAGTAGGTCGCACGGATGAGTTTGAGATTTGGAATATTATTCGTGGCGCGGAGGATTTCTGGAGCCTTTTCACTGACAACCATGAGGATATTCTGGTCTGCTAACTTTAGATCATTGAGCTTCTTAGCGATTTCTTTGGTTTTACCAGTGGTGGAAATACTTTCAATAATAATAGCCTTATCGCTATTTTTAAGGCTGAGCGCTTGGCGAACAGCGGTCTTTTTAGCGGATTTGCTAATTTTCTTGGTGAAGTTTTCTTCACCGGTGCGACCAAAGGCTACACCACCATGTCGCCAAATTGGGTTTCTAGTGGAACCGAAACGTGCGCGACCAGTACCTTTCTGTTTCCAGGGTTTTTTACCACCACCGCGAACTTCGCCGCGTTTGAGGGTTTTTGCATGTGAGCTACGAGAGTTGGCAAGATACGCATCGTAAGCGGTCTTGAGGAGCTCGTGGTTTTTGACATCTAAGCCAAAGACATCTTTGTTCAAATCTGCCATATTACTCCTTTCCCTCAATAGTTACAATACCTTTTTTCGGACCCGGAACGGCTCCTCTTAAGCCGATAAGATTATTCTCGGCATCAATATAGGCAACCACCAAATTCTTGACAGTTACCTGATCGTGGCCCATACGGCCTGGCATTCTTTTGCCTTTGAAAACTTTTTGTGGATACATTGAACCAATTGAACCGACGCGGCGGATGTTGCCCTTAAAGCCGTGAGTGTTCCTTGACTCGTTGAAGTTCCAGCGTTTAACGGTGCCGGCGAAGCCTTTACCCTTCGAAGTACCGGTGACGCAAACTTTGTCTCCGATCTTGAAGTTTTCTACGCTAAGTTTGTCGCCAACTTTAAGTTCTGGAGTTTCCTCAACGCGAAACTCACGGAGAACTTTTGGCGTAATTCCAGCCGCTTTGACGTGGCCAGAAACCGACTTGCTCAGATTCTTACCCTGACCGTACCCCAATTGCACAGCATTATAACCGTCGGTTTCAACGGTTTTAATCTGAGTCACTGTGGAGGGGTCGGCTTGCAAAATTGTCACTGGGGTGACAATACCGTCGTCGCCGATAATCTGGGTCATACCAATTTTGGTGCCGATGATGACTTGCATCCTGTTCCTTTCCCTTACAGACATCGCGAAATCTAGACTAATGGATGGTTCCCCTTACTTGGTCGATCGAATCACGATTTATGCGGATTCGACGGACGAAGCTTAAGGCCTATCCTGTCGTCTAGTGCACGAGGTCAATTTATTAAAATATACTTGTTCATTGTAGCACAGTTTTAGGGGAAAATCAAGAGTTTTTAAGGTGATTTTTAGATAAATGCTAGTCTTCATGCCAAAGTGGGCAAGTTTTGGATTATTATCTATTGACTTTTTATGTTATGTGTGCTATAATAGAAAGATAGGAACTTTTCGAAAGAATGGCTGATGCGTGTTGTATAGACGCTATATGCACTAACGCTACGTGAAGTGTGCAGAATGTGTGTAATATATGCGTAATAATGTCAAAAGTCGAAAAGAGAACCGGAAATTTTACAGAGAGGAAGTGAAAACGAAAGAGCAAATTTGATTGACGTGGTACGATAACCAGACTGAGCGTAAAAAGGAGGATAAAAATGTCAATACAGGAATTGGACCGGATTTTGGTAGAGATTTTTGAAGGTGATGTGGCGGCTATTGCCGGTTTTGAAAGAGCGCTGGACGATTATATTGAGGACTCAGAAGGGAGAAGTTGGGAATGAAACGAAGGCTTGATAGGACGGATGTTGTAGTTGGCATTGTCAGCTTGACGGTTGGAGTGGCGATTGGATTATGCGCAGGCTTAGTGTGGATGACGCTTGAGGAAATCTTTTTGGCTTTTCGGTATGACAGGCCATTAAGGACTGCAGTCAGTTATATACCTCCGGTATAATCTAAAGCAACTTCGCTCCAGACAGCAGAAGCGGCGGAATTTGTCGATGAGGCATAAGTGAGTTTTGTTGATTAGCTGAGGATGCTGTGAATTGAAAATTGTTTTTACTGACTTGTAACTTATGAATGAACCGTCGAGTATTTTTAGGCTCGGCGGTTTTTCGTGGGCTAGACGCTGGGGGAAAAGTTTTTGAGTTTATGACGATGTTCTTTGTATCTGGGATCATGTTCGGCAACTTCGGCCCAGAAAGCGGCAGAGTGATCCATGTGGTTGAGGTGGGCGAGTTCATGAATAATAACGTAATCGCGGAGGATTTCGGGGACTTGCATAAGACCGATGTTAAGAGAAATGGTGCCACTAGATGAACAACTTCCCCATCGAGTAGCAGCATGACTGAGGCGACAACGCTCGTAATGGTAGCCGTAGAGCTTGGCATAATACTCAAGACGGTATGGTAAATAATCGCGGGCCTTTTTCATAAGCATTTTCTTTTTGGCATCACGGGCGCGTTGGGTACGAGGATCGCTAAGAGGGATCTTTTCCCGAATGAGTGTACGATTGCAATTTAGAAACCTTTTCACTAAAAAGTCGCTCGTATGCTGAGGAACGGACATTTGGAGACGACCAGAGGTCGAAATCTTGAACGTGACGTTTTTAGAAAGAGGGTTTTTGCGAACGATAACTTCGCCGAATTCGGCGTCTTTGAGAATCACTAGGCTTAGCTCCTAGTCTTAACGTTCTTGGAGTTGGGTTAAGACTTGTTTTAACTGGGTGTGATAAGTATGTTTGCCAGAAAGAATGATAGGCATCTCAGCATCAGAAGGGCCTTCAAGTTCTTTGATGCGCGTGTCATAGATGACCTTAGCCTTTTCGACAGATTTGAATTTATTTTTAAGACGAGCGCGGACGGTATTGACGTCGGTTTGAATCCAGACGAGAGTAGGTGTATAGCCGGCTGAGCGCAAGATCTCAGCGATTTCGCGACGTTCTTTTTCGGTACCGATTCCCCCTTCAAAGACAAGCGTGGCGCCAGTACGGGCGATTTGCTCGACGAGTAATAGGATAAATTGACGAGACAAGTTATGTTCCTGTTTTAGAGTGTCAAGGTCATAAAATGTAGCGTTGAACTGTGCGGCGAATTGTTGACCGAATGTCGTCTTGCCGCTGCACGGCGCGCCAAAAACTAGAATTGCGCGTTGGCCGTTGCTGGGTGATGATGAGTGTTTTTTACCTTCCATATTCTACCTCCATTGTAGCACAATTACCTTCCTTTAGGGTATATTTTAGCATACTTTTCGGTAAAATGACTAAAACTGTGCGAATTTGGCAAAAATGCGAGTTTATTTTACGCTTGAGGTTTTAATTTGGAGCTGTTGGAAATACAGATTTGGGAAGGGTAATAGAAGAACCAAGCGAAAAAGTTAGCGGGGACATAAAAGAAGGTGGGGATTTGTTCGGTAAATGAAAGATAAGAGATGCCGGTAAAAATATCACAACAAAGGAATAGTGTAAAGCCAATAATCGCAAAGAGGGCGCGAGGGTTATCGGGGTTAGAGCGGTGCCAGAGGAGACTAAGAATGAGATTGGTAATAATAGCTACAACATAGAAAAAGGAAAGCACATACATAGGTGTAATAAAACGGAAAATATAGTTAAGAATGATGATAGCAAGTGAAAACAGGCTGAAGATGAGGATAATTGGGGCGGAGTGGGTAGATTTAAGACGAGAGAAATGGATAACTTGCGCAATAATAAAAACTATTACACCAGCTTCGGCGACATTGTCGACAGCGAGAATAATATCGGCGCTAACTGTCACGAGCATGGCGAGTTGCAAAAGATGATCTTTAGGGAAAAGGTATATTGTATAGATGAGACAAAGAACGATACCGCCGATGCGGATAAACATTAACGTAAAACTTTCTGGGGTAATAAAACCGAGAATGATATTGACAAGAAAAACCCAGAGCCAAATCGCTGGCCACGGATCGGGGCAAAGCTTACGCCAGCTATAATTTCGGGGCTTAGTAGTCATTCTATTTATTATATATCAAGTTGAGGAAAATATGCGTTAAACGCGTTTTTGTGGTAAAATGGAGGTGTTACCCTTGAACAAGTATAGGGGCGTAGTACAACGGTTAGTATAGCGGTCTCCAAAACCGTAGATCATGGTTCAATTCCGTGCGCCCCTGCCAAACCGAATATAAATCACTAAATTGTTCGTTTGACTCCTGTTGAACGGACAATTTTTTGTTATGCTATGGTTAGCAGACAACTTTGACTATTTTTTGCACGAGATAATTAAACGGAAAAATAGAATTTTACCAATAAAGACAAAAGTGATTGGTTTTGGGTTGTTTTTTGGTTTATTTTTGGTTTGGAGGGGCTTATTCAACTTGGAAACTGCCGGTTTGGAAGATTTGGTCGGCGGGGTAGCCCTGATCTAGGAGATGTTGGATCAGAGCGCCGGCGACGGCAGAAAGTAGGATTTTGGCGGTGGTGGAAAGGTCTTTGAGCTGGACGATTGCGGTGGCTTCCATGTGGCCGAGGTGGTAGGTTTTACCTCTTAATTCGTCGAAGGCTTCACTGGCGGCCCAGATAATGCTGCCGGAATTTGGGCCGAGGGTGTAGTAAATAGTGGTCATGTTAGTTATCCTCCAAAATTGAAGAAAAAAGGGATTTTGGAGCTTGGAAAAAGAATAATATCTCTGTTGTCATGATTTTATTATAACATTGCTGAGAATTTTATGAGCGTAGGAACTGAATGAAAATGATGGTTGGAAGCTAAGGCTTAGAAAGTTTAGATGGCTTTTGGAGGCAAGTGAGGAGCTTTGTGAGGAGAGGGCGCAAAAGAAGATAGAGGAGGTAGCCAATACAGCCACCGAGGACATTGGTGATGATGTCGGTAATGTCGGAGGAACGAAAGCCGTTGATTAGGGGTTGGAGCGTTTCGATACAAAAACTAAGGATAAAAGTATAGAGAAGGGTGGTTAAAAAAGAAGGAGCTGGATGTTTAGTAAGCGGCAACAAGAAGCCGAAGGGGATGGTCATAACGATATTAAGGACAATTTGGTGTATAAAATCACCGTGGCCAGCAGTAACGTCAATGAAGGGGGTAAGATTCATGGGTGTATAGGGGTGGTTAAAGATGAAAGGAAGAGATGTGAGAATTGGCATGAGGGTAAAATAGAGAACAAAAGTGAGGTAGATATACATAAGTGTACGTGTAAAAAGAATGTCTCGATTTTGAGATTTCCAGCGGGGGTAGAAAATGGAAAAATAAATTAGAGCTAACGCAGTAAAATCGAGCAGTATTTTCATGAGTTAAAAGAATTGTGGGTTAAATAATCCATAGTATTAGTATAACATAGTGTAAGTTGGACGGGAGATTTAGGGGGTTAGTTTGAGTATAACACAAGGAATGCGCTATCGCGACAGTGTGCTGAGGTATGCTGAGAGGTATAGTGTAGCTAAAGCAGCAGTTAAGTTCAATGAGCCAGATAAAAAACTATCAGACTTCTAAACTCTATCAATTTACAGCCATAGATACTTTCTCAAGACTACGTATACTAGAAGGTTACCTTGAGCAGAGTACCTATACTGCATGGTTGTTTCTCGTTCAGGTTTTATCCTTCTATAAAACCCATGTAATAGAGGTCAAAATGGTTCAGACCGACAATGGTCCCATCTTTACTAATCGCTTTTTAACTACCAATCAGGATAAGCTTACCGATATAGGCAGTTTTAAACAGCGACTCAAGGCTCATCAGAAACGATCTAATAGTCGTGGTATGAGACCTCTATTCTACCTTTCTCCATTAGAGTTTCTACAGATTTACTTTTGGCTACATGGTAGATAGGTTCTCATATGTTTGTTTACCCTACATCTCGGTGACTCGCTCCAACTGAACTTCTGTTGGATCTATTTCATTTCCCATAATAAAATTATACTATGGAAGATAATGAATTTCAAATCGTCGAGCAATTTGTTGCTAAGGTAAAGAAACTAACGGAGAAAAATAATGGCTAAATCTAAAGGTTAGAATTGGAACGTCGTAAAAGGTAGTCACGCTGATTTTTGGCGAGCACCTAGTGTTGAATCGTTCTATTTAGTTAATCGTTGGCATAGTCTAGAATTTAAGGATTTTCTTGACCTCGGCTGTGGACTTGGTCGGTACGCAATTTTATTCGGTAAGAATTACTTTATCGTATCGTGCTTTGATATCTCGGATGAGGCTATTAGTCAAACTAAAGATTGGGCAAAGTCGGAGAATCTGAATCTAAATTATGAAGTTGGTGATGCCCTAAATTTGCCTTTTAGAGATAATAGTTTTGATGCAATTTTGTCATATCACGTCATCAATCACACGGATATTGCGGGTATGAAACGAATTGTTGATGAGATTATTGATGCACATCAGGTGCAAGAGTTTATTAAAAAGCGTTCAGATGGTAAGGTCTGTGAATCTTGGCACTGTCACGTACTGATTCGTAAGCCACAAAAATAGCCCTCGCCAGTTTCCCAGCGAGGGTTGAGTTTCCTGTTGGACGCTTTCAATTGCACCAGACCTGCTCCAGGGGAGACTTCTTGCTATCAATGCGAGGGTTGCATTTTGCGGACTCGAAGTATCTCTCGAAGTATTCCTGAGCCTCCAGGATGCCAGCGAGCGAGCATTGCTTATCCTCGTCCGACTTCGCGCCCGAAGTGCAGACATACAGACGACAGAAGTCCTCTCCATCGAGTGTGACGGTAGTGCAAACTGAACCATCGTGCATTGACCAGCCGTTGTCCTCGCTGAAGAACTGGGTGTGTTGACGGAACTGGAAGTCAGAAAAGGTTTCCCCGATCCCCCTATGCACGGCATCGTCAAACTTCCTTTTCCAGGATGCCCACGCTGTTTTGAGGGCTGAGTAGCCATAGCAGTTGACGGGTTCAGTATGTCCATCTTCGCAAACATACTGAATCGTGTGACTGCCTCTGGGATCAATTTTGAAGATGAATTCTCGTTCGCAGACATCCATAATCTCACGCCCCATATGCTCATGGTCGAATTGCTGAAAACTGCTTAGCTCACCACCTAGCCAGGTGTCGGCGTCTTGAGTTAATGGTATGATTGTGATTCTGATACAGCCATTGTGGCTATCACGGAAAGCAGGTATAGTTCGAGCCTCTCTCCGCACCGCACCAACAATTCGCCAGAGTAAGTCCTGATACTTAAGGTCTAACAAATTTGATGTTTTCTCCATAAAATCACCTCCCTGATAGATGGAGAAGGTTAAAATGCTCCCACAAGTTAGATTTTGTGAGCCTTATACTTCCATTGTAGCACAGATTCCTAATCTTGTCAATAGTAACAGAGGCCAGACCGGAATCTTTACCTTAAACCCCATATTTTCAGGCGACTGATAGTTCACCGATGGTCGGTTTAGTCTCCTAGTATAGCCTCGATAGCCACTACGGACGAGTTGCTCGGCATACTTCCATTGAAGGTCGGTAGCCTCCACTACTGCTTTATGGAAGTCTGGGTATTTGTCGCACCAACGGTAGAAGGTGTCGGTGGAGATTCTCGCTCCTCGGCACGCATCAGACACGGTATAGCCGTCACGAATCAGAACCAGGATTCGCTCGGTGACTTCTGGAGTGAACTTTGATTTTCTGCTCATATCCTCATCTTATCACGATTTATGGTCTCGTATTTTTGTCCTTATAATACTAAAAATTCGGTGGAGATTGTTTGACGGTTCAGGAAGTCTAATTCTGTCAGATTTGCCGTAATTGAGATTCTAGAATCACCAACATTTGATTTTGCTATCTTCAGTCAGGCCAACAGAGGTTAGGAGTGCGATTAGGCAAAAAGGAATAAATGCTACGTAGGGATAACTGACCTTTTAGTTCATTATAAATTCTCTCAATGGACGCTCGGTTATCTTTAAAGAATGCCGTCTTATCGGCTTTGAAATTCTCAGGAATAATAATCACAATTATACTGATGAGCAAGCAAATCCGTGCCTCTCCAACACCGACTTCGCATACTTGACATTAAACTCGCTGAGTGTTACCATATACTTAGTGGGGCTGAGGATTAAGTCCTTGAAGCCCTGCCAGATAAAAATTATCCTTTGAGCATATGAAACGGCCTATCACAACCCTCTTTATGCTAGAATCGCTTGATGGTAAGATCTCAAGCGGCAATGATGATTCATTGGATGTAGATAAGGACTGGTGCAAAATTAGGGGCGTCAAAGAGGGTTTACATCAATATTACGAGATTGAACAAACCACTGACTTGTTTTCACTCAATACTGGGCGTGTGATGGCCAAAATTGGTGTTAATGAGCGCAAAGAGTTACCAAATAAATCTCCCGTTAGTTTTGTAATTATCGATAATAAGCCACATCTAAACGCTACTGGAATCAATTACCTATGCTCGTGGCTAAAAGAATTGATCTTAGTAACCATTAATCCTGACCATGTTGCCTTTCAAATGAAGGAACAACACCCTAATCTGACCATTCTTCAGTATTCAAATTTTGATCCTCAAAAATTATTTCGGGATTTATATGAAAAACACCATATTGAACACTTAACTATTCAATCTGGTGGTAATTTTAATGCTCTCTTGTTAAGAGAAAATTTAATTGATTACGTTCACATTATTATAGCTCCACTTTTGGTAGGAGGACGAGAAACTTCTACGCTAATTGATGGAGAGTCGATCACGACTATAAGTGACCTCCATAAGTTAAGACCATTAAAACTTATCGAGTGTAATTCGTTACGAAATTCTTTCATTGAAGTAAAATATCGTATATTAAACGAGAACATTTAGTCCAACTGTAGCATAATATGCTTCGCTAAGTACTCCGTTTGAGCATGTTGAACGGTTTTGTTGATGTTTTAGTTTACTTGGTTAATAATATCTTCTTTTGTGGTGCTGCAAATGGAGTCTATCCAAATACTGAACATACGCTTCATAGCTTCGTGTGAACAATGTGCGTTGTGTGGTGTGACGAAGATATTACCTTTATAATTCTTTGTAAGAATTTGCGGATCGTCGCTTTCGAAGGCAACACCGCCTAATTCGCCGGCTTCGCACTTTGCAATTAGCCGTTCGGTAACGGATTCAAAACCGTTTGATACTACAATGACTTTCATGTTTTTATTGAACTTTGATAGATCGTCAAAAAGCGCAAGGCTGTCTGAATTTTTGGAAATTGTAACAAACATGAATTCGGATTTTTCGACCATATCTTGAAATGGCAAGTAGTGGTACTCGGGATCTGTGCGATGACGTTGTTGGGGATATCCCAACCCGTAATGTCTGGATCGGCGGCAATGACTTTTGGCTCGGAATCTTGTATTGGCAGGGTGTAATCTACATTATCTAGGTAGAGTACTCGCTTGAAAGTTCTGGCAAGTTGTATTTTTTGCTCGTCATTAAGGTTGGTTTCTTGTCCATAAAGATAGAGATTCATATTTTTACCTTTTAGTTATAACTTACCTACATTATACAAGTTTTTATGAATTTTAGCATTATGAAAATACCCCCACTAGTTTTTCTAGTGAGGGCAGGTGGTTTTAATCTGTACCTGTTGGAATTGTCGTGGCGGTGGTATTTTTGTCGGCCGTTTCTGAGGTTGCGGTTTTATCGGCTGATGCGGAGTATTTTTTAAGTTGGGACTGAATATACTCAATAGCCTTAGGAACAAGAGAATACTCTCCAGCAAGATAGGCGGCAACAAGGGATCCTATCCATAACATAGCGGCGAGAAAACCATGCCGAGCGAAGAAATTGGTAGATACTAAGTCTGGTGAAACAGTCTTAATATCGTCGTTTTCCGGCGCTGATTCTGATGTAATGGCTTCGATATTGCTGTTTTTGGATGCTTCTTTACGTTTTTGCGAGATCGTATCTGTTAACTCGAGGGTAGCGAGGAAAGCAACGACGCATGTGGCTATGGTGACACGAGGGGTAAGTTCAATAGCTTTGTCGATATAATTACCAAAGAAAGCCAGAGCGATATTGGTTATAAAAGCGATGGGTGACGAGAGACATTTAAGGGCAATACTGGACGCGGCGATATAGCATGTGGCGAAGGCGAAGCACTGATACCAAAGTGACTGGTTCAGAAACCCCCAGAGCCAGGTTATATGGCTGCAAATGAAGATGCTTATAACATTGATCGTGATGATTAAGCACGCAACTCCGCTGATGAGTTTCATGTTACGGTAGCGGCGGCTTTCTTTGCCATATTTCTCGCGGACGCTGGTCAGTGCGAGACGTATGGCGGTAACCATGATAATCATGATAGTAAGAATACCGGTAAAGCTAGTCGCCCATTTGGCGATGGTTTGGATGATAGTAGATAACATTTTTAACCTCCTAAAATTGTTTTTCGTCAATAATTAAGATAACTTTAAGGCCCTTTGGCATTTCTAGTCATATTTTTAGGATTCATATTATAATTCCTTTTGCTTTAACTTGGTGGGCTTGATTATGTTTTTGGAGGAACTTTGATGATTTTAAAATACTTGTGTGCTATAATAATAGTAATGCTAAAGAGAGGTAAGTAGTGCGCGTATTGCATTTAGTATTTCAGTTACACGAGCCGTACGGGTTGAGTTTTGGTAGTGAGGCTGGTGACGAGAATAATTCTAACCGAGATGTCTTGGGTGGCTATTTTGATGTAAAAGAAAGTTTTACGCGTAATAATCAGGAAGTTTATCAGCCATTGTTTGCGCTTATGGAGCGTAATTTACAGAAGAATCCGAAATGGCATTTTTCTTTGATGATTTCGGGGATGTGGTTAGAGCTCGCGGAGAGGTATGATCAGAATTTGCTTGAGCGACTCAAAAAGATTTTAAAAAGTGGAAAAGTAGAGTTAATATTTGAGCCATATTATCATTCCCTGGCGTTTTTTTATAATCGTGAGGAGTTTACTTTGCATGTTCAGCAGTTTTTAGATAAAGTTGGTGAACTTTTTGACGTGCAGGGGCGAATTATGGAGATGCCGGAGCTAATCTATAATGACGAAATTGGAAAGTGGGCGGAGGATTTTGGTTTTGCGGGGATGTTGGTTGGTGGAGCATTGGGGCAGATGGATTGGCGAAGTGCGAATCACGTCTACGAAGCGGCGGAATGTGAATATTTAAGGCTTTTGGTTGAGAATCGTAAGATTTCAGAAATGATTGCGCGGGGGGATGTTGAAGTTTTGGGTGAGCGGAAATCGGAAGATGGTGAGATACGTCAGGAGTTTGCGCTAAAACGGCTGGAGAAGGTGTTGGATTTGGAACTTTTAAGGGGAGGCTTAATAAATATTGTTGTGGATGCAAAAGTTTTAGCTAGACAGAGGAAGAACGGGATTATTAGGCTGTTTGATGAGCTTATCGCGAGTTGGACAAGGAACGAGAAGAATGGGTTTGTGAACGCAGCGGAAGCATGCGTGGTAGAAACACCGACTATGGAGCTTGCGGTGCGTGAGACGGTGAGTCGCCGGGAGGATGTAAGAGCGGAACGTGTTGGATTGGTTTTGAAATCTGATCTGGAATATCGGTTACCAGGTTGGCTGAGTGGCGGTGAACAAAAGGCGCTAGCGGATAAAATGTACGGTATGCGAAGAGAAGTTTTGGCGAGTGAGAATGAGATGATTATTGAGGATTATCGTCGAATGCTGGCGATTGATATGTACACACAAGTTCCGGAGCTTGCGGAAAAAGTAGTAATGGATTTGCGTCGGCGAGTAAATGAAGTGAAAAAGTCGCAAGCAGTGGAGATCTCACGAACTTACACGAAGAAACGAGATCGAGGTATAGTAGGAAGTGGTGTTGTGCCGGTGAAATTTAGTCGAGGTAATCATGGAGTGGCGAGCGTGGTCGTACATGAAACGTCGCGACAAGAGGCGCAACTTGTGCCTGTGCAGAGGTTAAGGTTGACTGATGGTGAAGATAGGAAGGTGGTGGAAAAGGTAGCGGATACTGGTGTGGAAGTAAAAATAGAGGCTGAGGCTGTAGCTAAGAAGAAGCCGAAGAAAATGGGTGCGATTCGACGAGTGATAAAGAAATTGGTGATTGAGTAGATTATGCGGGTAGTGTTGAGGTTTTGGAGAATCGAATTGATTTTGGAGATGGAGTGAGTGTTTGGTTGATGCAAAAAGACTCTGCATGGATGCAGGGTCTTTTTTGGAGATACACGTAAAAATTAACGCTTTTTCTCTTTAACTTCGTTGCGACCGAGGTTCTTTTTGGTTTCGGTGAAGACAACGTGTTTACGCAAAACAGGATCGTATTTTCGAAGGGTGAGCTTATCTGGGGTATTCATAGTATTCTTTTTAGTGTAATACTGACGAATGCCTGATTCCTCAGAAACTAAGCCAACCAGCTTGCGTTTAGTATTATTCTTCTTTGCCATAATATCTTTTATTCTATCACAAATAAATCTTACTGTAAACTGTGAAATTCGGGAAGGTTGCAAAGAAAGGACTTATGTATTGTAAGCCTCTAGGGGGCATCTACACTGATTTTTCGGAATGATTGTGCGAAGATTCAATCTCAGAGGTAACCCCGATGCCGGTATTAGGAACGTCGGACGAATAAACAAAATCACCTAGAAAGAAAAGGACTAAAGCAAAGCAGAGGATTTGTTTCGGCTTAAAGGCGATGTGGTCAAAAAGTTTTGTAAAGAGAGGATAAACAAAGTAGATCATAAACAAACCGCAAAGTCCAAAAGTAAAAACGCTGAGAAAGCAGATGCGACCGTCGAGACTAAGAAAAGCGTCGCCATAGTCCCACCATTTAAGATGTTTAAAAGTTTCGAGGTACCAACCAGTTAAGTATTCCATCAGCCCGCAACCTAAAGCGGCGATACTAAAAATAAGAAAAGGGTGTTTGCGAAAGCGTTCAAGTAGAACGACGATGCCTAAACCTCCGAAGCCGTAAATCGGTAGCCACGGCCCATGTAGGACGCCACGGTTGACGATAAGACCGTGTTGAATAAAAGTTAGAGAAACTTCCCAAATCCAGCCAATAAAAGCACTCACCATAAAAATTAGAATATAGTTTAGGATTAAATTGACAGTAGGATTAACTTCTTCGCTAGATTTAATGGATTTTTTCATAAGCGTAGTGCTTTTATTATAGCAGATGTTTTGGGTATTGAAAAAGATTTCTACAAGTTATTTCTGGTTTGAGAGGTATGATATAATGTTTGGGAAAGGAGTGGGTGTATTTTAAGAAAGTGAGGTGTCAAGTGTGTCTAATTACGATCCGGATGTTTTATTAAGTACAAATGAGTATCAGAAATGCCAGAGGATTTGGCAAATTTACCGGATTCTAAAAACTGAGAGCGAGGTGATTCGAAGCGGTTTTGGAACATATGGAGTTTATGACTACGAGGTTGGAGTTAGTTTCGATATGAATCGGTCAGAATCGGATTTGGAACATACAGCTGGTATGCAAATCTTGGTTATGCTGATTACAGCTCTCTTTCCAGATTTATTTTCGGAAGAAGATAAACAAACAATGCTTTATACCACGCTAATTCACGAGGTTGGTGAACGAAAGTTTGGTGATATACCTGACGATGGAAATCGTGATGAAGAGCGGAAGAATCGGCTGGAATTGGAAGCAGTAACTGATATTTTAAAAGGTCTTCCGGAAGATCTGGCGGAAAAAGTGAGGTTTGATTTTATGGCAATGCAGACGCGCTCCTCTAAATTAGGGCAATTTCTATATTGTGCTGATAAGGTCGAGGCAGTTTTACAGGGTTTGATTTACGAGGATGAGGGGAGGGGTGGAGATTTAAAAATAAAAGAAAATTGGACCTCGCAAGATCGACGGGGCTCTGAAACGACTGGGTCTACGGCTTTGGCTGATGTATGGGCGGTGCATTTTTTGGAAGTGACATCAAAAATGTATGCGCAAAAATTATTTATTGGAATTTTGCGGGCAGCCGTGGAGGATGTGCGTGGAGAATGGTTCGCTTGGATAAATAATGTTTAAAACGTTTGGCGCCGAGATTTTGTCTAGAGATCTAGATACTTGCCCCGGAAGATTCTGGGGCATGCTTTATGTTTGGTGAAGTTTAATGATGATATTATTTTCTCTACGAATTTAAACTTTTAGCGAAGAAGCGGAGTAAAAGTTAAAAAGGCCCTTTAATCTTTTTGTAGATTAAAGGGTAGCCTTTTTGGTGCTGGAAGTAGGACTCGAACCTACGAAGGCCGAAGCCGAGAGATTTACAGTCTCTTGTCATTGCCACTAGACGATTCCAGCAAGTTACTTAGCCTCTAGATAAATAAGAGGATGTTTTTATTGTAGCAAACCTTGCAAAATTTAGCAAGGTTTGATAAGATGGAAAAGTAAGAAAATGATGCCGTGTTAGCTCAGTTAGTAGAGCAGCCGCCTTGTAAGCGGCAGGTCGTCGGGGCAGAGCCGACACACGGCTCCATTTTTTTCTTTCTTTCCGTTTTGCCGCGCACCGAGAAACCGTAGAACCGATAGTCGTAGTACGACGGGAGGACGTTAGCACTATTGAAATTGAGGTAGTACGCGCTCGTAGCACTAGGATAAGTAGTAGCTGACCAGTAGAGGCTATCCTTGCCCGCGCCCCTCAATGAACCAGTACCTAGATTGACGTGCCCGCCGCGTACATAGTATAAGGGAGTGGCTGCGGTGAATGTTTATGTATATATGTATTATATAGAATATGTATGATAAGTAGGATAATTATAAGAGAAATAACCTTAATTAAGGTTATTTCTCTTATAACTTATCTAACCCACATATGATACATAATATATATATATATATATATTAGTATGCTAGACAGCGGATGGGGAAACCTTGTAGACGATTGGTTGGACCATAGTTGGTATCTAGGCTGGTTTTTTGAATATAGAGAAAATATACCCCTAGGCTTGCATATCCCCAGATATTATCTGTATTACTGCTTGATAGATAATAGGATGTAGAGCCTAAGACATTTGATGAGCCATTTGTAATAGATGCGATGCCGCTACGGACGAAGTGTTGTGCGCTTTCGTAGCTGTGATTTATAATTTTGGATGGGATTAAATTTGTTTGCGGCGAACGGTGGTAGAACGCGAAGTGTTTCGAGCGGTGGTACTATTTCCTACTCCAATAGCGCGACTACTATTAGAAGGGCGGGCGATGGTGCGTGGAGGAGTAGGAGTGGCTGGTCGAGAGATAGCACGGGGACGAGCTTGAGCTGCCGAACGAGTGGAGCTGCTAGTCGTGCTTCGGCTAGCATTAGTAGTGCGACGACCACGGCGAGCTTCGGCTTTTGACATGGCATTTTCGGCGATTTGAGCTTCAATACGGGCGGTAGTGTCAGCGAGAGCTTCAGCATCACCGGTCATTTCGTAAATGGCAAGGATTTGACGTAGTGTACTGGTGCTATGATCGAGCGCAAAAGCATTTTCAAGGGCATCGATAGCGCCTTTAGTTTGTCCGAGCCGCTCTTTTGCTTTAGCGAGAGCAATGTAACGGGCAGGAATGTCGTTTTCGATTTCAATAGCTTGCTCGAAGGCCATGACGGCTTTTTCGTAAGCGCCAGTTTCTAGATAAATAAGGCCAACGTTATGTAATGATGATGGGTTATTATCAAGAGATTGGGCTATTTCGAAACATTCAATGGCCTCATCAAATTTTTGTTCTTTAGCATAGAGGATACCGAGACGGTTATAAGCAGCGGCATTTTTTTCGTCGAATTTAAGGATTGTGAGTAAGGCTTTTTCGGCACGAAGAGGTTTATGGTCGCGCATAGAAGTTTGCGCGGCACTCCAAAGTTTTTTCATCTGCATATCATAACGGGCGCTGCGAGTTTCTTCGGCATGACGAGGGCGAAAAATTGGATATAAGAAGGCAAGCCAAATTGCAAGCAGACTTAAAAGTATAATGCCTAACATATATCTATTTTAGCATATTTTAGGTGGAAGATGAGAGTTTTTGGAGCTCTGATGCAGAACCTGACTGCGATAGACGGCGTTTTGATCTTCTTCTGATTATTGCTTTTTGTCGCTTTAGCTTTTGAACGTTAAAAAACGGCGTATCGCCGAAAAACTACGCTTTTTCTTTAAACTCTTTTCTTTTGAGTGGCTTGAGCAGGTTCTTCTGTATGTCGCGGTCGCTTCCGAGCACGCGCTGCTCAGACTTTGATAATGTATGCGTTTCCAGTTTTAAGCGCGTCAGTTCCGCCGAACAGACTAAATCAGCTACTTGCGCTAGGCGATAATCTTTCTGAAATGCCTTCTTCATTTCCGCATTATCAAATAGACTTGTGAAAACTGATGCTATTACTTTTGTTACTTCCACCTGCCCATTATCGTAATAGACTTTGATTTTATCAAATGACAAAAAGTAGGTATAGTATTGTCTGATAAACTCGGAAATCTGCTTCGCCAGTTTTGTCGCGAGTTCCACCTCATCTTCAATATGTTTCTTATCTACGACGAAGGGCTTTACTTTAATTTCTGCTTTGGCTACGAAGTTTATGATTTTACGCAAGATATAGGCTCGCTCCACTACCGACATCTGCTGGTAGCCGGTTTCGCGTCGGATGAGCGGCCCCGCGTGGACACAATTCTGCCGAAAGTTAATCTGCTTCAAACCACGCTCTAAAAAGTTAAGCGGTTCAGAGATGTCGTCATTTTGGTCGTGTATTACCATACCAATAATGTAATAAGGTGATTTTGGATCATATTCACCAAAGTCGCCACTCTCGTCAATGAATATACTTAATTCTTTCGTCATAACCTGTCAAATCTTTACTTTAATTACCGCCAAAAAAAGCGGGGGCTCGCCCCGCCGTCAGCTAGAACCTGGGTCTTACGACCAGCCCTAATATTTACATTGTAGCACACTCACATAAAAAGTAAATAGGCTATAATTTATAGGGGTTAGATTGACTTTATGCTTTGAGTATGCTATAATGAAAAAGAACAGACCTCGGTTTATATCTACGAGGATAGTATCTTAATTTTTTTGATTGGAGAGACAGAGTTATGATTAATTTCCCGATTTACCTACCCTGGAGTTCAGATCGCACCGAACTCGCAATGAAATGTGCCAGAACTGACCTATTTATGCTGGATGTTCAACTTGGCTCGGTTTGTAATGCTATGTGTCCGCGCTGCGATAGTTCGTGCTGCGATTTGGACGAACCGGCAGACCTTGACCTCTACGCCGTCTGCGGCTTGGCCGAAGAAATCAACCGCCGACACATTGACTGGCTCACCAAAAATCACCTCGACACTCCGCCGGGCGGAGTTAACACAGGCTTCATCTGTGGTTTGGGTGAGCCGACCGTTGCCCGCAATATGACGAAGCTGAAATCGCTTCTGCGCAGCACTAAGCCCACGAACTTCAGTTGGTCAATTTTTACCAACGGTATTGTGTGGGATGATGAGCTGGAGGAAGACCTGAGGTATGGCAGACTGTGCGTGATGGTCCAGTATAACAGTAATAAGCCGGAGCTGGTTGCCGATATGCTAGGCGTTGGTCCGGAGCGTGCTGCCGAACATCTTAGAAACCGCCTACGCTTACGGAACTTGGCGAAAGACCTCAACCAGTGGTACATCGAGCACACTGGCGAGAGCTTTACCGGCATAGCGGCGTCCATTGTGCCGGAGCGTGATAACCTGGACGAACTGGTTGACTTGGTTGGCGAGTGCCTGAAATATGGTATCTTTCCGCTGATTGGCGAGCTGGAAAACGCTGGGCATTCGAGTGACGACTACTACGAGCAGCACAAACTCCACGACCACGAGCTCCGCACCCTGTATCAACAGCTTGAGCAACGCTTCGGTATCAGCTACGAAATGCCAACTTGTCCAGCGGCTATCGGCGCTATTCATATCAATAACCGCAATATCGTAACGGTAGACGAGTTTACTGGTCTCTCCTGTGGCTGGTTCGGTATGGGCGACCCCAAAGTTCACGAAATCGGCGACATCCGGAAAATGTCCTACAACGAAATCGTCCGTGCCATTTTGGAGTATCGCGAGAGCTGTATTCCGGTTGTTCGTCAGGCGATTAACGACTACCCCGATATGATGTTCGGCGGTTGCGGTGGCAACGCCCGCGACCTGTTGAAGGCGTATGCCAGCCTCTACTAACCTCCGCACGCGCTTATTGCGCAATAAGCCCACAGTAGTTCCTACTGTGGGCTCTTTTTATATGCGCTCTACTACGCCCTCTTTATATCGTCAACGAAATTTCCGCTGTTATCATTCGTTTTGTCTTTGGCAAAGGCTTAATTACGGAAAATAAACTCCGGGCTTTAAACGAAGAACTGCGAGATAAAAAACTTGACCTGGAAACTAAGAAATTAGAGTATAAGTAAATTCTGAACAATCGTCCTACTATTTCTCCTTTAAAACTATCAGAAAATATGGTAAAATTATTTAAAGAAAAGTTGTCCTTTGAAGATAAGAGAAAAATCGTGCGGGTTGTAGTAGAAAAGGTCGTAGCAACTCCACTAGAGGCTACTATTTACGGTAGAATTCCAATATTTGAAGGAATTGACAACAGTGTAATAACGGTTAACGAAAACGAAGGAAAGGTTGGTTTTGAATCTAAAGATTGCAATCTTCAAAATCTAAACCAACAAATTACTACTGAATCGAGCGAAACACAATGCGAAACTCCAAAAAATTTACTTCGGGAAAGGTTGGTTTTGAACTTAAAGATTGGAATTGTAGGACTGCCGAACGTAGGTAAGTCGACTTTGTTTAATGCGCTAACGAATGCGGGAGCGCTCGCGGCGAATTATCCTTTTGCAACGATTGAGCCGAATGTGGGAATCGTGCCAGTGCCGGATGAGCGGTTGGCGGTGCTTGCGAAAATGTATGATACGGAAAAGGTAATACCGGCGACGGTGGAGTTTGTGGATATTGCAGGACTAGTGGAGGGCGCTTCGAAGGGTGAGGGGCTTGGGAATAAGTTTTTAGCACATATTCGAGAGTGTCAGGTGATTTGTCATGTGGTGCGGGTATTCGAAGATGCGGATGTGATTCGGGCGGAAGGTTCAAAGGATCCGAAGCATGATATTGAGGTGATTAACGCAGAATTAGAGCTGGCGGATTTGGAAACGCGAGAAAAAGTTGAGGCGAAGCGCAAGAAAAATGCGAAGGATGATTCGGGAATGATGATTCCCTACTTGATGGAAAAGCCAGTAATCTACATGTTTAATGTGGATGAAGATGAGTTGAAAGATGAGGATTTAAAGCGGGGTCTGGCGGAGAGCGTGGCGCCGAGTCGGTCGGTGTTCGTGAATGCGAAGCTTGAAGCGGAGATGTCGGGGATGACACCGGAGGAGCGTAAAGAGTTTTTGCAAGAATATGGGATTGAGGAAGATGCGCTAGGTGAGCTAGTGAAGGCGGCATATGAGACACTAGGGTTGCAGAGTTTTCTTACAGCGGGCAAGAAAGAAGTGCGAGCTTGGACGATTAAGCAAGGTGCGACGGCACCAGAAGCGGCTGGAACGATTCATACGGACTTTCAGCGGGGTTTTATTGCGGCGGAAGTGATGAAATATGACGATCTGAAGGAATTGGGTAGTGAGCAGGCAGTTAAAGCGGCGGGCAAGTTGCGGACGGAAGGTAAAACTTATGTGATGCAAGAGGGGGATATCGTAGAGTTTCGGTTTAATGTGTCGAAATAGTGTAATGGCTAGATGAGAAATCCCCGCTAGTGATAGCGGGGATGTTTTAGAAGACTAGGAGCGACGGCGATGTTGGAATTGCCAAGATTTGACGCTGAGTAGGATGGTGTCGAGAATGACATCGAGATTCTTCATAAGATAGTAATGTCGCTTTTTCATGCGTCGGATTTCTCCGGGTGAGCAGTTGTAGGGCTGGGCCGGAACTAGGTCGATGTAGGCCTTTGACTTGACGATGTTAAGTGGATTGTCGTCAACGAAAAAGGTGACAGTTTCGTCGATTTGCTTACCGGTAGCCACGCGGTCATGCCCTTTAACGGTAAGTATGAAGCTCTTTTCGTCTAGATAAGGAAAAGCCCGTCGTAACTGTGGTAGCTTCACCTCGGCGACGGCTTCGGAGAGCGAAGTGGTGTTGATGTCGATTCGAACGCCAAGGTTATGAAGAAACTCAATCTTTCGGACTGCAGGGTAAAACTCTATGTCCGTAAAATTGGCTGGATCCTCGAAAAGCTTGAGGATCTTGATTGCATCTTCGGTGGAGAAGGCTTTGTTCTCAGTGATAGAAAAAGTATCCATCATGTCGATGCTGTACGGTGTATTGCGGAAGGCACGGGCAAGCTGAGGCCAGAGTGTATCATTAAGGTCGAAGACGACGTAAAGGTCCTCGATCTTGGGCGGTGTCGGCACGGTAATCGGTCGTGAGTGAATGATAGGCATATAGTCATTCCCCCTTTCTTCAAAATGGTTTTTAAGTTACGTGAAAGCGTTGCTTCAAGCACTATAGAGGTATTATTGCATGACTCGATATGAATTGGCAAGTATAAATGTTTTACTTTATCTAACCTAGCACACGCTGGAGGTCTTTGATTATAGGTTGCCGTTTGCATTTTTGATATGACAAAGTTGCTCTTATCTAACCTAGTACGCCAGACAACGGATGGGGAAACCGTACCAACGATCGTGCGGGCCGCCCGACGGGTAGACGCCACTAGCAAAGAAATCGAGGTTGTAACCTGTCAAACCAGTCGACCCATTGTTGTAAACGGGTGAAGCCGTAGCAGGCCAATTGTAGCCATTGATGCCAAGATAACGGGCAGAGCCGTTGCCGCGATAGACGTACCCGCTACGGACGAAGTGAAGTGGTTCGGTTATTCTAGCACGAACCAATCTTTGATAGTGTAGTTTGGTCCGGAGACGCTAGCCACGGCTAGGAAGGGTTGGAGATTGTTGAGTTTAATGGTTTGAAGTTCGTCGGATGTTGTGAGCTTGTTATGGTCGTTGAGGAATTTTTCGGCAGCGTAGTGCATTTGACTAAGTTTTGTAGGAGTAATTTGCTCAAGGGCGGAGCCGTGTTGGAAGTTCTGACGGTATTTTACTTCGGTGAAAAAGATTTTATTATCTTTGATCGAAATGATGTCGATTTCGTAAGTTTTGGTCTTGAAATTTCGAGTGATAATGATGTGCCCTTGTGATTCTAAGTAAAACGCGACGGCGGATTCGGCGAGATGGCCGCGAGTGACATTGGAATCCAGCCCAGTGGGATGGGCGGATGGGGTTTGGCAAGAGGCGGTCTTAGGAGCGATTGTGGAAGTTTGGCGAATTTGTTCTGGTGTAATATTAAATTGGTTAGCGATTTTGGTGATGGGGCGGAAGCTAAAACGATGCTCCGAACAAGGGCCGAGATTAAGAAGGGAGCTCTGATGGGCGGCGGTTCCATAGCCAACATGTTTGCCGAAGCCGTAGCCTGGGTATTCTGTATCAAGCATAGACATGTAGCGATCACGCTCGACCTTAGCAATAATGGAGGCGGCAGACACTTCTTTAACGAGAAGATCAGCTTTTTTGAGCGTGGAAACGCGGTTTTCAAGTGGGGTGCTTTGAAGAAAATTTACGGTGCCATCAATGATGATTTCGAAGAAATTTGGAGCTTTAGGAGATGGTGTGGTTGATTTTAGCTGGTGGAGGATAGGTTTAACGGCGCGACGAGTGGCGAGTTTTAGGCTCGCAGAAAGTCCAATTTCATCTAGCTCGGCGGCGGAAACCCAGCCGGTTGCACTAGCTAAGGAATGTTGTTTAATCAGATCGTATAGTTTATCGCGCTGCTTCGGAGTGAGTTTTTTCGAATCGGTTAGTTGGACATCGGTTGGAAAATTTTCACCTAAGATAACCGCACCAACAACAAGTGGCCCCGCCCAGGGGCCACGTCCAACTTCGTCGATACCTAAAATGATATGTGATGGGTCCAAGAATATTAATCCTATTCGGCAGGTTCAGCTGGACCCTTAGGATTCTCAGCTTCGGCGACAGTTTCTGGGTCGACGGCTTCGGCTTGCAAGACTGTTTCAGCGGCAACTTTAGGAGTAGGGTTATTAACAGCATTGCGGTCGAAAGTTTTATTGACTAAGCGGGCTGATTTGCCAGAACGTTCACGGAGGAATGAGAGATTCTTACGGCGAACCTTAGCGCGATGAACGACTTCGATTTTCTCGACTAATGGGTTGTGAATTAAGAAAGACTTTTCTACACCGACACCAGACGCGACTTTACGAACAGTAATGCGGGCGGTGTGAGAATCTTTGCGATCGGTGCGGATTACGACGCCCTCGAAAACCTGAGAACGGAATTTTTCACCTTCTTTGATTTTTTGGGTCACGCGAACGGTATCACCGGAGCGGACATCGACGACGGCAGCCTTCTTTTGAGCATCGCCAATTTTTTTCAAATTAATAAAACTCATATCTTAACCTTTTATATTATAACTTTTGCTATTTTATCATACTTTTTAAGATTTGAGAAGAGTTTCGTAGGGAAATCTTCGGAAATTCTATTTCTTTTGGAGGGCGAGGCGGATACGTTCTTCGGTGGGGAGATTCGGATCGACGTCGGCGAGGGCGGCAGAAGCCTCTTTGAGAGGAAAACCGAGTGCGATGAGAGCGTCGAGGGCCATATCGTTGGGCTGGGCGGATGGAATAGAAAACTTGGTTTCAGTGGTACCGTAGTGGCTAGGAGCTCCAACTTTGTCGCGAAGATCGACAATGACACGTTCGGCGGATTTTTTACCGACACCACTAGCTTTGGAAATGAAGGCGGCATCGGTATTAGCGATAGCATTGCGAACTTCCTCGGGCGTGCCAAGACTAAGGATATTGATGGCGGCTTTTGGACCGATGCCATTAACAGAGATAAGCATTTCAAAGAGGCGCTTAGCGGCGAGGCTAGAGAAACCGTAAAGGTCTTCGCCGTTTTCGCGGATAGCATGATAAGTATAGAATTTATATTTATCATCGAGATGGACTTGTTCGGCATCAGGAGCAGAAATAATGACTTCATAACCGACTCCACCAACATCGATGATGACAGAAGCTGGAAGGATTTCGGTGATGGTTCCATGAAGGTGAGCGATCATAGTGAGTTCCTTAAGTATGAATAAGATTAACGTTTTTTAGAATGGTGACCGAAAAGATTGATAATGATGACAAAGAGGATTGTAGCTCCTAGTGCGGAAAGTGAGAGGATAAGTGGCCAGAGTTCAGAATCCGAATCTTCGCAGCCAGGTTCACCGGGAGTTGCGCAGATTACCTCTCCCTCGCCGGAAGTTCCCTCATCGATAATGTTTTGGAAAACGTCATGACGACCGCAGATACGCTCACCATTCTCATCCTCAATACAGTAGGTTTCGGGTAGTTGATCGTTATTAGTGGCGGCATAGGCGCAGGTTAAACCCTGGGTTCCGTCGGAATTGGGAAAACAAACGTATTCGTTACTACAGTAAGAACGTTCATTATTACCGCGGCATTCGATGTAAGTAGTGGTGTCTTCGGTGGTGTTGTTGGGGGCGGATTCATCGTTGATTGGGGTTACTTCGTCATCTTCGGAGATAGGCATAATATCATCATCGTAATTAGGAATTTCGGAAATGGTGCCATGAGAGACTGATGGGCTGATGTTCGATTCGGCAAAAGTTGGCAAAACGAGCAGTGTGCTAAGCGCAAAACTAAACGCGAAGCCGAAGAGAATGTTGAGTTTTTTGTTCATAAACCTCCTTGAATTTGTATCTATTGTAGCATAAAAAATAGCGCTTTGGAAGGACGAGAGGAGTCATGATGAAAGCTTGAATTTAGGTTGAAATTATGGATTTTATTGTATGTAAAAAGCAAAAGGCCTCCGATTAGATCGGAGGCTCGGGGATGGTAGGTTTTAACGGTGACAATGGCGAGATACTTGCTGACTATTTATTTCTTTGAGAACTGAGAATTGATGAGATCGAGCGTGTTTTTGGTTGTTGCATCAATATCATCGAACAGATCGAAAAATTCTTGCATAGTTTCTTTAGCATCTTGCCAACAACGCCAGGCGAAAAAGCAGCCTAAGTAGATTTGGATGACTAAATAAGAAATATTTGGCCAACAAATGATACTTGAGATGATCGCTACGATGGCATATGCTAGCCAGAGACTACACATGGTGAGATAGTATTGTAGCATAAAATAATCCCTACAGTTGTTTCTATTGATGATTTGGTCAAATTGGGCCTGGCGTTCAGGTTGCCGTAGGTTTCGCTGATAATTGATACAGTACGCTTTGTCTTTTAGACAGTGCTTGAAGCAACCGGTTTTTAGTAATCTTATGCATATGATTACTCTACACGTGTATCCTCCGATAAAATTAAGCTTTTTGGTTTCGACCTCGATGAAAGCTATGTATAAGATGAGAAATGGTAGTAACGTTGACAAATGCATAGAATTTAGTTCCTCCTTTGAAGTAGAAATGTTGAAGAACGAGATACAGAACATGCTAAAACTAATTCATAATATGGTTCACCTACCTTTCAATGTACAACAAATGTGTTTCTAAAGATTTTGAAAGTGACTTGTGGCTTATACTTTCAGTATAGCATAGTTAATGTAAAAAGTCAATAGAAAATAGGGTAATGATTGACTTTTTTGTTGTAGTGTGCTATAATGAAAGGGCGAGTTATACTAGAACTTTAAATTGAAAGGGGGTGAGAAGATGCAAAAGCTGTATAAGGCTTATGTTGTTTCGGCGGTAGCAGGAGCGGTGTCGTTTGTGGCTTTGGCGGCAGCTAGTAAGGCTGCAGGCGAGATTTCTACGAAGTGTTTAAAAGCGTTTATAGCTCTAGCAATAGGCGGAGCGACACTCTTTGTAGAATTGGCACGTTTAGTATCAAGGCAGAATGAGAAATAGGCAATAGTCAAACCGTCGGCCGTTATCGGTCGGCGGTCTTTTTATTATTTGATGGCTGATAGCGCAATCTATCTAGGATAGTTATTGGGTTGTATTAGCTACTAAAGTTTGAGCAACGAAGGAGTGAACGATGGCGACGGCCAGGGCGTCAGCGGCATCGTCGGGCTTAGGAATGGTTTTTAGACCGAGGTGAAGTCGAACCATTTCTTGCATTTGATGTTTATGAGCATGGCCGTCTCCAGAGATGGCCATTTTGATTTGGTTAGGGGCATATTCAAAGATTGGTAGTCGATATTGTTTGGCGACGAGGAGGCAAACACCTCGCGCTTCGGCAACGGAGATGCCGGTTGTGATATTTTGTTTGAAGAAGAGTTTTTCGATTGCCATGACGTCGGGGTGGTTGGTGTCGATAATTTCATGGAGTGAATTATATATGTCCTCGAGACGGTCGGGCAGAGGTGTATGGGGAGGAGTAGTGATGACGCCATAGTCGAGGGCTTTTTTACCTTCGATAATACCAAAACCACAGATGCCAGTGCCGGGATCGATGCCGAGAATTTTCATTGGGAAGCTCCTTTGTTAGTTGTTGTGAGGATTATTCATTAACGTACTCGATGAGGGTAGTTCTGAGGTCTTTAACGGGAATGACGAACTTGTCTTTAACGGTAGAGGGGGCAATGGCGTGGGCAAAACCGAGTTTTTTCGCTTCGGAAATGCGTTGATCGGGACGAAAAGCAGAGCGTACTTCCCCGCCGAGGCCGACTTCGCCAAAGACGACGAAGTCTTCAGAGAGTTTGCGACCAGCGACGGCGGAAGCGATAGCAAGACAGATGGCAAGGTCGGCGGCGGAATCTTGGAGACGGAGGCCACCGACAACGTTAATAAAGACATCTTTATCGTTAAGTTTTAGCTTAGTGCGACGCTCGATGACGGCGATAAGGAGATTCAGACGGTTAAGATCGAAACCAGAAGCGGTGCGCTTTGGGTAGCCAAAGTTGGTTGGAGTAACTAAGGCTTGGATTTCGACGAGGATTGGGCGAGTGCCTTCCAGAGTTGCAAGAATAATGGAGCCGTCGGTGTTTTGGCGTTCGGCGAGGAGGGCGGCGGAAGGGTTTTCGACTTCAGTGAGGCCTTGTTGGTTCATTTCGAAAATAGCAGCTTCAGTGGTGGAACCAAAACGGTTTTTAATGGCACGGATGATTTTAAAACCACCGTAACGGTCTCCTTCGAAGTTCAGAACAACATCGACAAGATGTTCGAGGATTTTTGGACCGGCTAAAGTTCCCTCTTTGGTAACATGGCCAACGATGATGACAGCGGTTTCGGAAATTTTGGCGGCGCGAATGATGAGGTTGCCACAGTTGGTAACCTGGGAAATACCACCTGGAGCAGAGGCGATTTCGGCAATGGTTAAGGTTTGGATAGAGTCGACAATCACGAGATCGAAACCGCCGGTTTCGATGGTTTTTGCGATGTCGTTGGCACTGGTGGAGCTAGCGAATTTTAAGTTGTCCGATTCGGCGCCAAGTCGGATAGCGCGGAGTTTGACTTGGCCGGCGGATTCCTCACCGGAAACGTAGAGGACGTTTTTAGTCTTAGCGACTTCGGCGCAAATTTGCATTAGGATGGTCGATTTTCCGATACCAGGTTGGCCGGCGAGGAGCATGACAGAACCAGGGAGAATGCCGCCACCGAGTACGATGTTTAGGTCGTCAAAGCCGGTAGAAAGACGGTTTTTTTCATCGGAAGTCGAGAGATCCTTAATGGAAACGAAGTTGAGTTCGCGGCCGGATATTTGGCTGCGGCCGACGGCGGATTTTTCTTCACGGCTATCATCGTCAAATTGTTGGATGAGCGAACTCCAAGCGCCACATTTGTTGCAGCGACCGGTCCAGTTTTTATAGGTTGCGCCGCATTGTTGGCAAGAAAATAGCATATGTGATTTAGCCATGTGATGATTATAGCATATTTTCGTCGTAGCGCCTGCTTAGCGGATGATGAAATGTAAGTGGTTATGTTTTATGACGTTTTGGTTTGTCGATAAGCTTTATGACAGACCTTACAAGTAATTTCGAGTTGATAATTCAAAAGTTTCTTTTCGAGGATGGTTATAAGTGGTGATTCGTCATCACTACAGCAAAGACGATTTTTAATTATGGTAAGTGGCTTTTCGCATGGATGACCGGTCTGACTATCTTCAAAATTAATGTTAATTTTACCGTGATTGCCACATTGGCACTGATATTCAAAATTGATTTCATCATAAGTTGCATAACAGAGATAACCGATATTCTCTTGGCATTTATCACAATATGTCCACCCACCATAGTTGGTGGCGAGTCGCGTATTTTGGAGTGTTTTAGTTTTGACAGTTCTAGACATAATTTCCTTTCGATTTTATGATGAGGTTAGAGTTTACGTTTAGCGACAGCGAGACGATCGGCATCACGATCGAAATTGTCGCTTGGGGTTTCACCAAGAAGATAATCAATAATCATTTGATAAGTTAGCATGCCAACAATACGCTCAAAGCGATCTATGACTAAAAAGAAATAGCAATTAGTACGTAAGAAGGCGGCGAGGGCTTGATTTAGAGTGTAATCTTCGCGGAGGTAATAGACTTTAGGATCAAGGATGTCGATAGCACGGCTAGTTTCTTTAATTTCGAGACTGTTTAGAGCGGTAGTATGAATAAGACCGATGATACGACGGCTATCGTTGATGACTGGGAAATGTTGGTAGCCAGAATGATAGAGGCGGTCAAGGGTAAGTGGACCGAGTACTTCGTCGTCACGAACATAAGTAATAGCGGTTTTGGGGAGCATGATTTCATGGACACGGACGTTTGGAAAATTCATAATGGTGGCAATAACATGACGCTCGCGAGGACTTAAAACGGAGCGTGGAGTTTGTTTGAGGATGGTGAGAAATTCTTCAACGGATTTTGGAGTATAATGTTCGGAATCGGGAGTAAGATTAGTATTTGTAGGGTGAAGTTCAGTTGTTTTAGGAGTATGATTTTTGGGTTCCGAATTTACCCCTGTAAAATTAGGGTTTTGGGGCTGAGTAAGCTTTTCGGAAGTGGAGGAATGATAAGCGGCGCTAAGAGTACGATTTTTGCTGCTAGGAGTACGATATTTGGCGAGTTTAGGATCGATCCAATTAGTGAAGCCAGTTAGAAAATTAATTTTGACGGCACGATAAGAAGTCTTTAGCCAATGCCAGATTTTTTTCAAGCTGCGTACGAGAGTTTTTCCGAAGCTTTTTAATGTTGGTTTATTCTTATTCATGCTATACTTATTATAACATAGTTAATAAAAGGATTTTTGGAGGCGATATGGATAAAAAGACGGGGATTATTGCTGGTGTTTTGGTGGCGGCTTTTGCGATTTTGATTGGAGTAAGTCTTTGGCAGAATTCGCAAGGACCAATTGATTATACTCAATATGATTTAACCGATGTAATTGTGGCGGATGAAAATAGCGGGAACTTTGCTGAAAATATTGATGGAGATCCGAATGCGCCGGTGAAAATTATTGAGTATGGTGATTATCAGTGTACGGCATGTGCTCCTACGAATCCATATATTAATAAATTAATTGAAGAATATGATGGGAAGGTCGCGGTGGTATTTCGGACCTATGTGATGTCTTATCATCCAAATGGTACGGCGGCGACTTCGGCAGCGAATGCGGCGGCATTGCAGGGTTATTGGAAGGAGTATAAGGATTTACTCTATGCGAATCAGAACGAATGGTATTATTCGGACGCTGCGACTCGGCAACAACAGTTTGAGAATTATTTTGAGCAGGTGAGCGATGGCAAGGGGGACTTAGAGAAGTTTCGTAGTGATATGAATAGTAAAGAGGTGGCAAAGAAGATTGAATTTGATCGGGGTATTTATGATTTTGTGACTGATGGAGACGGCGTGGAAGATGCTTGGACGCCAATGTTCTATATTGACGGAGAGTTAATGGATAATCGTAACGAAGAGACGCAGACTTTAAAGGACATGGATGTGTTCTTGGATGAACTAAGAGCGAAGATTGACGCAAAACTCGAGGCAATGGGAGAGAAAAAGTAATTTAGAATATAGTGAAGATTTAAAGATTCAAGAAGCCCCGTATATAATATATACGGGGCTGATGCGTATGGGCTAAGATGCTATTTACATCTTAGGCTTAATTTCAATAAACTCTTGCCAGGGGGCCGGCGGAAAAGGCGGCTCACGGCGGGTAGTTTGCTTGCGTTTCGGCTTAATACGCATTGATTCTCCTGTTTAAATACTGTTCCTCGAGAAGCGTCTGAATATATCAGCCGATCGACCGACTTCGAGGAGCTTTGTCTATCATAGCAAAGAAATATGTTTTGGGCAAGCATAAGGGGATAAAAAATGGTAGCCTATTTGTAGGCTACCATTAACTTTTGGGCGGAAAGGGCTATTTTTTACGTGTAACTTTTTGGTTTTTAGTAACTGTCTTTTTGGATATAGCTTTTCTACTTTTAGCCTTTGCAGTTGCCGCTGCCATTTCTAGATCCATATACTTTCGGAATGAGAAGTAAGTTGCGAATGAACCAGAGAAGATAAGTAACATTACCATAACAAAGCCTTGGGATAAGACTACACTAGCAAACGAATCTGAGAATACTGCAGCAACTGCATCGCTAATAATTCCGGTGTTAGGCACGAAGGAGATTTCACCAAGTGGTGGGAGATATGGGATATCACCATCGATAATGTTTGATCCTGGAATAGTTGGAATATTCGGCAAATCCGGAGTGTCAGGAGTGTCTGGGTCTGTAGGATCTGGATCTGTAGGTCCTGGAACTACGTCATCATTTTTCTTGTAACGAACGATATATTCAAGATCGCTATCCGTAACGGTGTCGCTGATCTTATCTTGATCAGGAGTGTGTCCTTCAATTTCTGGCGACAGAACCTCAAACTCGGAACCAGGCTCAAACTCTTCGACGTAAGTATCAGCAGCAGGTGTGCCATCCTCATACACGTAATGAATCGTCACGGTATGTTTTGCTGGGTCAGGTGTAACAGTCGTAGTAATAGTATACTCAACGATATATGTCAAATCTTCATCGCCCATTTCGCCAGTCACGACTTTGATATTTGGAGTATACCCATCAATCCCTGGAGAAGGAATTTCAAATTCTTGACCCTTCTTGAAAGTTCCAGTGAAATCATCAGCTGCTGGCGATTTATCTTCAGCGTAAATATATTTAATTGTAACGTTATGTTCGGGGGTCGGTTGTTCGGACGGTTTCCCCTCATAGCTTACGTCGTCATAGTCATAAGTAACTCCGCTATTACCGTTTAGTGAAGTGTAGTAGCTAATTACACTGGTCATAGTACCAGAATTTTCACTAGTTTCACCATAATAGCGGAAGTAAAGCGTATCGCCAGTTGTGCCTGCTGGAGACATACGTAGTGGAGTTTCAAGATTAAAACCGTCTGTAGTGTTTGAAGGAGCAGTGATTTTTACTGGCTGCCAAGAGCTATCATCATTTGGAGTCGTCGTGTACCAAAGAGTTGTTTCGTCAAGTGGCAAGAAGCCTTGAGTTGTTCCTTGATCAGTTTTCTCTGTAATATAGGCAGCTAATCGTTCTAGATCAAGTGGTTGAAGTGGATCACGATTGGTGATACTAGTTGTAAATTCAACTAAATTTTTAGAAGTATCATCGATTTTGCCAATAACCTTTGCTTCAATATCGCTATCCGCCGAGATTGGCCAGTTCATGTTGTAAATATTGATACGTGTATTCGACTCGCTCGTGCTACGCTCGGCATAAAAGAAATCAAGGTTTACTACGTCGCCACTTTTGAAATTCGTGTTAAATGTGGTAGTGACAGGTGAACGGGGACAGGCATTTTCGACCTGGCTATTATAAGTATCATAACCAATATCTTGAGGGTTGAAGACTTTTTCTTGACGACACGCAGCGTCAGCTACGTTATTTACGGTAGATATGACGTTTCCGTTAGCATCAATATGGAAACTTCCTTCGGTATCCATGTGTAAACCGCCGAGATCAAGTACGAGTTGACCATTTAGGAATACCCATACATCATCATCACCACTAAACCAAAATTCCTCACTACCATTAGCAGAGATTTTCATTGGAATAGCCATATGGGCAGTGAAATGAAAATTATGACCGGTTGCTGTAGCAGAATCTGCATTCGAAAAGTCTACATCATCGAGTGGGAAAGTACCTTTGCTACCGTATTCGTAAGAGTTGTTGCCGGAACGATGGAAGACAATTTCACGGTCATAGCGCTTGGATAATTGTTTACCAGTTTCATCGTAAGTTTCATGGAACCAACGATAGAAATTATCGGTTGGTAAAACTGGATCATTACCAATCACGTTCGCGGTAAAGACATCGTGATAAGCATTCCAGGCGTCGACGTTATTATTATATGTTGGTACCGGAAGACCATCACTACCAAGCTGACTTTTAACTACGTCGCGAATGATCCCTTTAGCATACAAACGACAGAGCGACCACTCGAATTGGCGGTCGGGATCATTACAATCATCTTCACGTTGGTCCCAATATGTAATTGGAATGGTAATTGTTTCTGGATTGCCAAGAGAAGCGGCTTGCCAGATAGATGGAATTCCGTTTTCGTTGGCAATGGCTTCTAATGACATCGCTTTAACTAAGGATGATACTCCGATAATGGTAAGTACCAAAAACGAAGCACAAGCGACCACTCGTGCAACCGAAGCGAATCGTCCTTTCATAAGATTTTGTTTAGTTATTTTCATTTCATTGACCTTAATTTATTATAATAAATATGTTTAAATTTATTTTAAGCTAAAAAGTGGTTATGGTCAAGTTTGAATAACTTGGTTAACCTCCCAAATAAGTTTAAATAATTTTCGTGTTGCCGAATATGAAATTTATTTGTATAATGGAGGTGTCAGCAGCTAATTGAGTGGGTTGTCTGGTTGATTGTACTTTTAAATTTTATTTGTAGGAGGTGTTTGAAATGGGTTTTAACGCGAAGGAAGGTTTCTTTAGTCATCCATTAAACCGATTCATAATGAACGGTGATGTGATGCCAGTTTACAGCCCGAATGAATTAGCTATCAAATACATTCAGCTGATGAAAAGCGGGCAAGTGCCGACTCACGAACAGCTTGAAGCGATTCGGAAAGGAGTGATTGATTATTGCGAGTCGGTTCATTCTTCCAAAGACGCACTGGAGGAAGACGTTAGGTGGATTAACGCGACTTGGCCAGTAATGTATGAACGGTTTAAGGCGAGTATGGGGCTGACACAAATGATGCTGGATGGAGGAATGAACTCACGATATTTTTATCGGTACTTATATAATACTGGTAAAAAGCGATTCGCAGTGGCTTTGGAGATTAAAGACGGCTATTCGATGCCGGTGTCCGGTGCGGATGTTTTTGAGCAAATTCCGAAAGGCGATTGGGCTTTGATGGTGGGGGCGATTGAACCTGTGCATGTTGGTAGGCGACAGACTGACTGGTTATGTCAGAGTGTCCTCAGAAAGGCGAAAAAAATTTTTGAGGCTGGGGCTGGGCTGTTGCCGGCTTATCGCCGTTATGGTTACCCGCTGGGCGAGCTGGATCAAAAGATTGTAGCATGTGATTCGAGTCCGGATATTTTACGTTTTTTGTCCGCGGTATTTGATAAACCGTTGGAGGATTACAATATAGAATATCATGTGGACGATTTAATGAAGGTAATGGATGATCCGCAATATTTTGGTCAGTTTGATGTAGTGAGGATGACGGGGCTGATTTCGTATTTTCGTCATTTTGAGGAAAAAAAGGTCCTGATTGAAAAGGCGGCCCGGTTATTAAACGATGATGGTGTAATTCTGGTTGATTGGTGGTTGATGGGCGCATCGTTGGCAAGGTCAGGGTTGATCAATCTCTGGCCTGGAGACGGGACGAGCCAGTTAACGCCAGCGGCGAATGCAGAAGCAGCCGTAGCCGAAGCGACCGAGATATGTGAATCGATGGGGTTGCCGTTTGAGCATATTAATGATGTATGCAATGGTAACCCGCTATGCTATACGCAGGCACACGCTGTGCCTAAGTTCACATTATTCGTAATTGGGAAGAACGCCTCACCGTCAGTGTTCGATCCGATACCTGGAATTTATGATTGTCCAACCAGGTAGGGTAACAAACGCAGTAAAAAATGGGGAAATTAGGCTTCTGAATAAGGGGCCTTTTTTCAAGCTTGACTTACACGAAGCGCATGTGGTAAACTAAAATTAGTTATATAGGAGGTTCAATGAGTCTAATTTCGATTCTGCTTTTTACTATTGCGATTATGTCGTTTTCTTTTGGTTTGTTGACCTTGATTGGTGCTTCGCGGGTTGATCGTTTGCGTTCGGCTTGGTTTTGTTTTGCTACGATTGGGTCAGCGATGTGGGCGATTTCGATTGCAGTGTTTTTATCGTTGGCGCCAGACGCAACAAGCGCAGAGTTTTGGATTTATGGTATTTATGTTCCGCCGATGTTGATGTTGGTGGGGCTGTTGGGTTATGTATCATGGCAGTATAAGAGTGGAAAAGTTCTAACTGTGATAAGCTGCTTGCTAATGGTAGTATTAGTGACCCTGTTATTAACTGATAAAACGTTACTTTATCAGTCTTATGATTTAACTATTGCTGGAAATGTCGTTAATTTGACTAGAGGATGGTTCTATCCGGCATATATGGCATTTTTCTTTCTTGCAGATCCGTTGTTCTTGTTCTACGCTTGGTCAACTGTGCGGCACGCGCGCAATAAGCACATAAAGAATGGCACGTTGATTTTGATGATTGGTTTTGGGATTACTGGTGCAGTGACGTTGGTAGTGGACTTAGTTTTACCGCTTTTAGGGATTTATTCTTGGATTTGGATTGGACCGTTGTTCATTAGTGTGACGATTGCGATGTACTTTTATGCTATTTTAAAGTTTCACATGATTTCTGTAGCGTCGCGGTGGTTGCAGATTGCGACTTATGCTGTGGTAGGTTTAACTAGTGTGGCAGTGTACATGATTTTGTTTTATACAATTTTTACGACATTGTTTAAGATTCCGAACCCGTCAACTTCGGTGCTAGTTTTAAATTTCTTAATGATTGTGATTGTGTTGCTTTTGATGCCAGTGATTAGAGAGGTGAATGCGGTCTTAAGATCGATGGTGATGGTTGGGCAGGTTGATATTGCGTATGTAATTAAGAAATTAAATAAATTAGCAACGAAGAATATTGATTTACGGGATTTGGCGGCTTTTTTGGCGGATCATTTACACTTTGCTTATATTGGTTTTGTGGTGAATGGAAGGCTGTATGGATCAAAGGCTTTGGCGGTGTCGGCAGATGAGCTGGTGAAGATTACGAAATTGAAGGACGCACCGGGTAATGGGGTTTGGCAGGAGCCGACGAAGGAAGTACAGAAGATTTTGGATGAGCTAAATCTAAAGGCGGTAGCAGAGTTAAAGAACGCTAAAGGTAAGGCATTCGGACAGTTGATCGCCGGAAAGCCGAATGGTAAGACGAGTTTTGAACGACGTGATTTGGTGCAACTTGAAATGATTATTAATCTCGTGGCGGCCGTAATTGACTCGGAAAAGCATATTCGCGCATAGGAAAAATGTGGGGAAATATAAATGACGGCTAAGTTACTCAGACAAACGAAAATGGCAATACTATTGTCGTTGAATGCGGTGGCGATTTTAATCGTGGGTGTAATGATTTTTAGCGCAATTAATTTAAACGGTGGGATTGAATTTCGAGTAGTTTCAGAGCGGAGTGATACGATCGGCGGGTCACTAGAGGAACTAGGGTTGGTTGATCCGGTGACAGATAAGCTTGATGCGCAGGTAGTTGTTTCGGGTGGCAACGCGATTACTTTGCCAAATGGAGGAGGTGCTAGTGGTGGGGCGAGCAATGAGATACATCAGGGTGGTAGTGCGAGTAATGGTGGGGTTTCTGGTGGTAATGTTCCACGTGGGCAGCTTTGGGCAGAGGAAGCGATTACGATTTATCAGACAGCGGATTTTGACATTTGTGTTGGTGGAGGGTTGAGTGGTCTTGGTGAGATGTATTGGCAGTCGAGTAACCAATCAGTAATTTCAGGATTTTATAATACGGCACGAACATGGTTAGGATATAACTCGGAAACTTGTCGATACCCGGCTATTGTAGGGACTGGGACGACAGTGATTACGGCGGGAACTTACGATGGGCAGAGATATGATAAAATAACGGTTACGGTGATTGCGCCGCCAGTTGAGCAGTGGAAGAAAGATGTATTGGCTTTGGTGAATCAGGAAAGACGGAAGGCTGGATTAGCGGATTTGACGTGGGGGACGACTTGTGAAGGAGCGGTAAATACACGGGCGCGCGAAATTATGACGAGCTATTCACATACGCGTCCGGATGGTTCAAGCTGGTCGACAGCTTGTCCAATCCCAAGTACGGGGGGTTGGAGTGGCGAGAACTTGAATGCTGGAAATGCGGCAGTTTCGCCGGAAACCGTAGTGGCATCCTGGATGGCATCTCCAGACCATAGAGCAAATATTTTAAATCCAGATTTTACACACGTGTCAATCGGCTTTGTGTTTGATCCGAATTCACAGCATAAGACGTACTGGAGTCAATACTTCACGAATTATTAGGCGAGTGTGGTTATAGGTTGAGAGTTATAATAAATCGGAAACGAGGTGGAGCTTGATGTGGCCGTTAGCGGAGAGATTTTCATGGAGCTGAATAAAGTTCTCGAGTTTGCTGAGGAATTTAGTGTTACTGGTTTTGAAGTATGATTTATATAATAATTCGATAGCTGTAGCGGTAATTTCGAGGACTTGTTCGCGGGTTTTGGTTTTGTTTTTGGTTAGCTCGGTAGCAATTGCGGGTAGATCTTGGGGTTGAGCAGCGATTAGTTTTTTAGCATATTCTAAAGTTTTGTTTTTAGCGGTAGGGGCAAGATTGAGGACTCCAGTAAGATGAGGGTAGAAGATTTGGGCGCGGGAGAGGATGGTAGGTAAGAGCGCGGAGGGGTGTTCAGTCAATAAAACAAAATGGCAATGCGGCTTAGGCTCCTCAAAAGATTTAAGAAAAGCGTTTTCGGCGGCTTCGTTCATGGCATCGGCGGGAGCAATAACAAAAAAGCGTTCTGAAGTTTCTTTGCTATTTGTGAGAGCGGTAAACTCACGAATTTGCTCAACGGTAATTACAGGAGTCTGTTTGTCTTCGGCGGGAGTAAGCGTTAGAGCGTTCGGAAGCTTGAGTTTTGTATAGGGTGATACAACAAAAATAGCACAGCTAGTACGTTTAGCGATGGTGGGAATTTGGGAAATTTGGTCGAAGAACATATTGACGATGATTTTTCTATTGACTTTTATAGCTATCTGTGGTATAATGAGGAGATAGGGTATTGCTTTGCTTGAAAAATTCTATAAATTCGGTGGGCAATTCAGCAACAAAAGTCTTACGGATGCCGCCATTTGGACCAGGGATGGTGATTTCGAGAGCACCAGCGTGAAGGAAGAGGCGGGGAATTTTTGTGTTAGTTCCCTCTCCATAAACATTGTCACCTAAAATAGGTGTGCCGATATATTTTAGGTGGACTCGGAGCTGGTGAGTACGTCCGGTGGTAGGTTTTAATTCGAGAAGGCTATACCTTTCATTCTGTTCTCGAACTTTATAGTGAGTTTGGGAACTTTTGCCGTTTTGATCGACTTGAAAAGTAGTAGGACGTTTAAGGTTGCGGGCGATGGGAAGGTCAATCATGGCTTCAGGAAGTTTTGGGTGACCATTAACAACAGCATAGTAAGTTTTATGGGTTTTGCGGTCTTGGAATTGTTTACGGAGCATTTTTTGGGTTTCAGGATTTTTCGCAAGAATGACAACTCCGCTAGTATCGCGATCAAGTCGATGCACGAGCAAGCCGTAATTCTCTAGTGTTGGCTCTGGGCAATATTCGCCTTTTGCCATGCTTAGCAAGCCAGCAGGTTTATTTAGCACGAGAACGTTTTCATCTTCGTAGATGACTGGTGGGCGAGGCGGTAGTTTAGGAGCGTCGGGCACATTTAAACGGATTTTGGCACCTTGAGGTATTTTAGTGTTAGGTTTTTGAGTAATTTTACCATCGACGGTGACGAATCTGCTTTTAATGAACTGTTGTAGACTGGATCGATTATACTCGGGGTGTTGTTTAACTAAGAGATGGTCAAGGCGTTCTTTCTCTATAACGTCTTGGTTTGTTTCGAGACTGACATCGCCATTAATAACGCGTGATAACTCGGGTTTGCTAAATTTTTTGCCAGTTATGATCATTTTTACCTCAAATGAAAAGCCTTTTGAGCTTCTAAGAGCTTAGTGTTTGCGATTTTATTGGCATATTCTTCACCAGCGACAAGATAATCTAGGACATCTTGATCGGAAATAGTATTATATCTTTGTTGGAAATCATTCAGGAAAGTGGCGACGTCATCGGCGACTTTTTGTTTGAGATCGCCGTAGTGGGTTTCGCCAGCCCAAGTAGAAATGACGTCTTGGAGAGGGATGTTGTTAACTAAGGCGTCAATTTGGAGAAGGTTACTAATTCCAGGTTGATTAAACATGTCGAAATTAATTTTGCCGATTGAATCGGTGGCAGCCGACATGATTTTCTTTTTAACTTGTTCAGGAGTGTCGGAGAGCATAATTTTGCTATTTTCGGATTTAGTTGATTTGCTCATTTTTTTCTCGGGATTTTGAAGATCGCGAATACGAATACCATCATCAACGTTCATGAAGGCAATTTGTTTTTTTGGTTCGGCAGGAAGGGTGAAGATTTTGGCATATTTTTTGTTGAATTTTTCGGCAATACGTCGAGTCAACTCAAGATGTTGGAATTGATCTTCGCCAACGGGTATATATTCGGCGTCATAAAGTAGAATATCGGCCGCCATAAGTACTGGGTAGTCAAAAATACCGACGTTAACACTGTCCTTGCCGTTACTTTTGTCTTTGTATTGGGTCATGCGATTAAGGTCACCCATGCTAGCAACGCAATTTAAAATCCAACAGAGTTCGGAATGAGCCGGAACGCGTGACTGACGATAAAAATGAATGTGTTCGTTCATGTTTAAACCAGCAGCAAGGTAGTATTTAAAGGAGCGGATAATGTTGGGTTGTAATTCCCCGTCGATGTCAGCGATGATGGAGTGTAGGTCTGGTGCGAAGATGTTAATATGAGATTTATCGCTATGTGTGTTGGCGAGGCGAACCATTGGTAGTAGCGCGCCGAGGAAGTTACCAAGTGTAAGCTCGCTGTTGGCGCGGATGCCGGTGAGGATGGTTGGATTTTTGATTTGTAAATCTGAGTTTGTCATAAAAGTTAATTCCCTATTAGTTTTTAATTCAGTGAGGGTGATGCCTCATGCGGTGATAATAAATATTTATGATTAAGTTTCGCCTATTTAAATTTCGAAAAATAGATATTTTACTAACGCCAACAATATTTGAAATACTGAATTAAACCAAAAAATCTCATACCTCTATTATACCTTATTGATTTGATTTTGACAAAGACATAAGACGTTTTGGTAGAGTTAATCTTTATGAAAACTAGTTGATAGTGTGATTATATTTGTCAATATTATACTTGCGGTGTTGAATAGCAGCGAAGATAGAAAGTGGTAGGCTGGCAGTGACAAACATCATTAATAGTGTTGCGGGAAGAGGACTATCATTGTTAAAAATATGCATACCGCTTGCTAATACCATAATAGTGATACCCAAGACTAAGAGTATTACACTAATCGTGATGTTAATAATAAATTTACCATTTTGGCGCTCGACGTCTGATTCTGGATAACGAGCTTTAATTTGGGGATACTTAGCCTTGAAGTTAGCAAGTTTCATGCCATAAATAATAAAAAACGGCATTGCTAGAACTGTACTAAGCAATAATGTTACTAGTCCAGCAGTTTCATAGTAGCCGACTTGCCCAGGGTAATACTCACTTAGACTTAAAATACCAAGTAAGATAGTAATGCCAAGAAGGATTATTCCGACACCTGTGGCGATGGCGATGCTGAACTTATTCATGAGTAGATCGTATTGGTGTAGGATATTCTTTTGCTCTTGTGATGAGGATTCTGGTGATGAGGATTCTGCTTTTGTAACAATTTGACCCATGACTAATTCATCCATTGAGCAATGAAAAAGTTCGCAGAGAGCAATTAGTTTATCGGTTTCTGGACAGCTATCGCCACTTTCCCACTTAGAGACGGATTGGCGCGATATGCCGAGCAGATTGGCAAGTTGTTCTTGGGAAAGTTGTTGTTGTTTGCGGAGATTTTGTAGGTTCTCACTAATTTTCATAATATGGACCTTGTTCATAGTTAGTATTATAAGTGATTTTATGGTTGCGGAGGAATTTTTGCTACCAACTTTAGCTAACTTAAGATGTTTTTCTTCGCAACTGTAGGTTGCGGAAGGGCAATTGGTGCTAGGCAATGATAAAAGCCTTGAATATATGCGTGCAGTCTGTTATAATGTGAGTATTGGGGTATTAGCTCAGTTGGCTAGAGCGCTTCAATGGCATTGAAGAGGTCATGAG
>CARBGY010000006.1 GCA_948945085.1 uncultured Candidatus Saccharibacteria bacterium | reverse complement strand
ATATGACGAACACTACCCTGTCGAATGAAGAGCATACCGCTACGGACGAAGAGGAGGTTTATGGCTTATTGACCGAGGCCGGCACGTTCGGAAATTTTAGCAATAAGTTTTTTGCGACCGCCAACCCAAAACTTATATTTTTTAACTTTGTCGGATTTCTTATCATATGCGAAAACTTGCATGCCCATTGGAAGAAGACCAGCAAAGCATTTCTTAACATCACGGATATCACTATAGTCGATTGCAAATTGATTAACACCAAATGAAGTCATATAAACAATTTTGTCACGAGTGAAAAGTAGGGTACCCTTGCGCCACGAGCCGATCGGTCCAAGACTAAGTTCAGCCCAGTTGGCAGCATAGTAAGATTCAACCTTATCGTCAGATTTAATAATGTTAAGGTCACGCAAAGAGGTTTGCCACCTTGAAATCTGTTTTTCGTTATTCGCCATAATGCCCTTTCGCAGTTGTTGTAATAAGTTATTAATCTTATTTTAGCACAAAAATAGCATAGTTGTCTTTTGGAGTAAAACTTGTTAAAATATAGAGGAACAGAAAGCGTGGCGCCATCGTTCAACGGATAGGACATAGACCCTCTAAGTCTACAATGCTGGTTCGATTCCAGCTGGCGCTACCAGTGAGCTGGAACAAGTTATAACTTGTTTTAGTATCGTTTAGAAGTTTTAGCCTTAACTATAAAATGACTCCCCAAGATTAAAGTCCTAGGGGGCTTTATTTTAGAAATACATTGGGGGTCGGCCAGAACCCATGCCATTTCCAGGCCCAGAATCACCGTATTGGTTAACAGTACTGGAAACCGTAAAGGAGGTGGCGCTATTAATACTAAGTAGGGTTCCTTTAGTGTAGACACCACCATAATAAACGCCATGACGCAAAGTACCGCTATGCATACCTCCAGTGTAAAGCTGGTAGTCACCAGTTTCTAATGTTGGTAAGCTAAGAATTAATGTCCGGAAACTCTTATCCGCAATGAAGCTAATAATTTCCGTGTCTTCACACATAAGAGTTACTAAACTACCTTCTTTAATTGTTTCGTCTAGGGTAAAAATGAACGAATTTTGGGTTGAGCTAGCTAACGGCGACTCTACCATGTCGGATCCGAGCGCGATTACAGTTCCACCATTTATTTCAAAACCATCATCTGTATCAATACCCGCATCTCCACCAGTGTCACTCCCCATCACAAAAATGGTACCACCATTAATGATGGCATCCTTGTTTGAATCGATACCGTCACCGCTAGCATCAATGTAAAATTCTCCGCCATTAAAGGTAATCGTAGCGCCGTCGCCACCGGCATTAATGCCATCATCGTTCGCCGTTATAGCGTAAGTACCACTTTCAAAAGTGATATCTTGCGCTTCGGTTGCAATACCTTCACCCTCCGTCTGATTGCCAGAAATAGTTAAAGTTCCCTCACCTGCAAAAATTAGTTCAGCATTACTAAAAATACAACCGTCATATTCAGACGTGCCACCATCGCTAAGTATGTTTTTAGAGTCAGGCGCAGTTTCTAAAATAATTTTTTCAGCTGCTAAACCAATAATTGCTGCTTTGTCGGCACTGGGAATTTCAACTCCATCAAGCAGAATTTCAACGTCAGAGGCTTCAGCGTCGATAATTAGCGAGTGTTCAAGTTTACCAGTTAGTCGATAATTCCCTGCTTCCCGGAGATAGACATCACTAGCCTCTAGATCTAAGTCAATAGTAATTCCAGAGAACTCGTCGTTTTGGTCTTCAATGATTACGTCTTGGTTAAGGGATGGTTTGTCATTGCAAATAACAACAATACCAACAACTAGGTCAGCAGCAACGATAATGCCAACTAATCCTCCCAAAAGGGCTTTTTGGGTTTTACTAAAGCTATGGTTCGAATTGATTTTGCTATTCATAAAATGAGTATAGCAAGCGAAACTTAAATAGAGTTAAAGGATGATCATAACTATAACTTACAGTATAGACCTATATAAACCCCTACCAATAATATTCTAAACTTCAAGACGGAATTTAGTAACTCGTTGACTCTCAGCACTAAGCTGCCACTCATGACATTCTGCTAGTGAGTGAGCGATAGAAAGACCAAGCCCAACGCCTTCTGAACTTTTATCGATTTGATAGAACCTTTCGAAAATATGCGGAAGAGTATCTGAGTCGATCGTAGCGCCATCATTTTGCACCGTAAAGATATTTGACTTATAGGAAAAAGTTACTTCGTGTTCACAATACTTTAGAGCATTATCTAAAAGAATAACTAGAATTTGTCGTAAATCCGACCTAACAAGTGTAAGCTTTGCGGATTTAGGCGAAATCTTCGTTTGAAAGTTAATCTTAGCAGCATTGATGCGCGGTTGAAATTCGGAGACGAGTTCGTTCATAAGATCATTCACTAAAAATACTTCGTCTTGTCCTATCGGATGGGTTGGGTCATCAGCGCGAGCAAGTAGCAATAATTCGTGATTCATATCAGAAAGAGCGTGTACTTCGCGGGAAATATTGTCAATCCAATGATTATCTTGGATATCGGCGGCTTCCAAATTAGCAGAGATGGCGGCGAGCGGAGTTTTCATTTCGTGACTAGCGTTAGAGATAAAAATCTTTTGCGATTCATAAGCCGAGCGAATGGGGCGAATAGAGATTTCAGCTAAAACATAAGAGACGATAGCTACTGCCGCCTCAAACACAAGACCACAAAAAATTAACGAGCGAAGGAGCGATTGCTTTGCTGATTCACGCTCAGCAAGCATACGCTCGCGTATAACTTGTTTAGCACTGGGTGTTAGGTCTGTACCATTTGGTATGAGTGGTCGATTACTAGCTGAAGTGACAGCAATTAGATAAATTAAAGTTAGAGCCACCACAAGAACAACCGATGTTATGACGAGATTTGTGAGAATTAAACGATTACGAAGGCGGCGAAACATTTTATTCCTGAATGGTTAACTTATAACCAAGACCACGAACAGTCATAATTTTAACTTTGGAACGCAAAAGTTTTAACTTACGTCGTAAGTAACTCATATATACTTCAACGTAGCTTTCTGATGTGTTAGGATCGTTACCCCAGACGCGAAGCAAGATACGCTCTTTAGAGTGGAGATGTTCGGGCTGGCGCAAAAATAGCTCAATTAGAGCAGATTCTTTAGCGGTTAGGACGAGCTGGTTTAAAGTTCGCTTGTTTAAGTCGTAAGCTAAGTCGCCGTAGGTTAGTTCTTTAGCAACAATAACTGGAGGTCGACGAGTTAGAGCACGAATACGAGCGATTAACTCGGTAGTCTTGAAGGGCTTTGCGAGATAGTCATCAGCACCAGAATCAAGGGCTTTAACTTTATCATCTACTTCCGCAAGAGCAGAGAGCATAATGATTGGCACAGCAATATTACGTTTACGCAAAGTGTAAAGCACATCCCAGCCAGACATCTTGGGTAACATAATATCCAAAACTATACAATCATACTCGCCACGCACCGCAAGGTCGACGGCCTCTTCGCCGTTATCTACCCAATCAACAGCAATACTGGATTTTTTGAGTAAATAGATAACGGCATCAGCGAGGTACTTTTCGTCCTCAACATACAAAACTTTCATGGAAATATTTTAAACTATGAAGATTAAATAAAAGTTAAAGAAAAGTTTCTAAGGAAGGTAGAACTACTTAACTAGCTTATAGTAGATTGATGGAGCAAAGCGGATGGGAGCAAGAAGTTTTTGGGCGCCTTTTTCGAGGCGAATGAGGTTTTTAGTGCCGAAGATTTTTTTCAATTTGCGACTACGGAAGTTGGAAACTGATAGAACCTTATCAATCTGAAATCCAGATTTTTTAAAAACTTCTTCAATATATTTTGGATGATAATTATAAAATCCATCAGCGTCAATTTCTTTAAGATGGACTGGCTCCAGGCTGAAAGGATTAACATCGGACTTTTTAAACCAATAGCGGAACATTTTAGGAAGAGTTTTCTTATTAGCGACTTCAATAACGGCAACTCCACCTGGCTTAAGTACGCGATAGAGTTCATCGGAAACTTTTTGCATATCTTTAAAATGATGAGTAGCGCGAATCATCATTAAAGCATCAAAGGTATCATTCTTAAATGGTAAATCGTAAATATCACCGGCTTTTGTCTTAAGCTGGTCGCCGTGTATCTCTTTAGCTTGTTTCAACTCAGTTTCAGAATAATCAAAGACCGTCGCGACATCAGCGCGTGGTATATATTCATCAGCAAGGCGACCATAACCACCCGCTATATCGACAAAATTATGCATATGCTTTGGCAAAAGACGACGAATTGCTATACGATCGGCAGCATCCTCATACTTACGATCGGCATCTTCCCAGAAGATTTTTTTGTAATCATAGCCATTGTAATCAGAGATGACTTCTTTCTTTCTGGCCTGACCCTGAACAGGTGTCGCCGTAGGTTGTTTCGCAGTTTGATTTGTCATAATTGGTTTCATTATAACACAAAAGAAAAGAATAAAAAATACGATATAATGTAAGATATGATAAAGAGTTTAATTTTTGACTTGGGTGGTGTATTGATTGATGATGGTGATAATGTATTAGATAAATTTCTAGATTTAACTCCTCAGGAAAGTCAAGAAATATACAAGTTGGTTTATGAAGATTCGCGTTGGAGTCAAGGTGTGATGCTGGGGAAAATATCACAAATAGACTATATGCAAACACTTATTCAGGAATATCCAGAGCATAAGAAGACTATTGAAAAAATGTTTCTACCAGGAATGCAGCCTATAGTTTTACCAATTTTCGATAAAAACTTAGAATACGTGCTAAGGTTAAAGAAAACTGGTAAGTACAATCTCTATATTTTATCCAATTTAACGGATGAGACCTACAAGTATGTAAAAAATATTCGTGATGTGTTTGATGGTGGCGCATATTCATGCATAGAAGGAGTCAAAAAACCCGATGAGGAGTTTTATGCGATTTTACTACGGCGATATAATCTAAATCCGGAAGAGTGCGTGTTCTTTGATGATCGCGAAAAAAATGTTCAAGCAGCAGAAAAAATCGGAATAAAAGGCGCACTAGTAAAAACTCCTGGTGAGCTAGAATACCTTGTAGCGAAAATGCTTAACAGTTAGATTATAACTCATAGAGATGAGATTCTTAATCTGATCAGAAGGACAGCTACCATCGAGAAGAATCGTCAGCCAGTGACGCTTACTCATATGATAAGCTGGAAGAATTCCAGGAGCTTTTGTGATTTCTTCGATAAGATCCGGATCGGACTTTAAGTTAAGAATGTCAACTGGAAGATGGAGTTCTGTCTCAGTAAGTTCAGCAAATCTTTGGGGATTTTGTTTTGCGAGCGTAGCGTAAGAGACCGTTGCGAAAAGAGCAAACCATTTTCGATTATCGGTATGTCGAAAAACTGTGTATTCTGGAGAATCCTGCCAGGGAGAATCTTCGATGACTCCTCCAAAGTTTGCGTGAATGAACTTTACGGCTGATTCCCTATCCATAAGTTAATTATAAAAGAGTCTAATAGGTTTGGGAATAATTTTTAAAAAATCATAGCAAAAAATAACTTGAAAGACCTTCCATTTTTAGAAAATCTATGCTATAATGAGCGAGTGTAGAGAAGATCTACTAGTTTTAGATAACATCGGTGTCTATGGGCGGTTAGCTCAGTTGGCTAGAGCGCGTCTTTGACGTAGACGAGGTCAGAGGTTCGAATCCTCTATCGCCCACCAGATGTGTTTGAAAATTTGGGCTGGTAGCTCAGTTGGTTAGAGCACGGGCCTTTTAAGCCCGGTGTCGAGAGTTCGAGCCTCTCCCAGCTCACCATAGAAGTGAGAAATAGAGAAGACTTTATCGCAAGATGGAGTCTTCTTTTTGCGTTGGATTCTTGCGACTTTATTACGCGAATAAGACTAGGTTTATCAGAAGAGACGCCTCTATGCCCGCTAACGGACGAAGTAGCCAATCAAATCGTTTCTTCATTGCTTGAAGAAAAGTGATGAACGAGAAAAATTGTTACAGAAACTAACACAATGATACCAGCCACTACTGCAACAAAAATCCAAATTAGGATACTGAGGTCAGAAAACAAGTCATTTTTTGTTTCTGATTCTTGGGGATAGAGTTGATTCGCGGAATTTGATTCAGGTTCGGTTGTATCTACGTTGGAGTCAGAATTCGCAAGTCCATCATCAACATTGCTACCATCAGGTATTGAATCTATGGATGGTTGCGAAGGTGAATTATTAGATGGATTTGAAAGTGAGTTTGAGGAATTAGAATTACCAGATGATTGGGGGTTTCTATTGTCTGGAGCGTCAGAGGGTACTGAAGGACGGGAGGGGTTAGATGAACTATTGGAGTCGTTGGAATTACTATTATCGGAACTAGGTCTATTACTACCGGCACCAATACCTCCCGACGTAGATGGAAGGTTGTTGTCTGGATTACTCGGTTGAGTTGGAGGAGTGGGGGTCTCTGTTTGATTACCGTTATCTGAATCGCCATCACTACCAGGTTTTTCGTCACTATCAGAGTTGTCACCGTCACCAGTATCAGGCTGGGAAGGATTTTCGCTATCGGAGGTTTCATTGTCTTCTGGTCCATCAGCAAGCACTACTGCTGGCATAGAAAAACCAACCGCCAAAGACAGAAACAAAGCAAACAGAATACGGTTGATTTTCATAAAACTCCAAAATTAACTTATTTTTACTTATGTTAGCACAAAAATAAAACTATGTCAACAATTATAACTTAAATTTTGCAACTTAAAACTACCGACTTCAAGAATCGGTAGTTTATTCTATGCTTAGACGTATGAGATACTTTATCTATCGTTGCGATTACGTCGAGCGATGAGATAGAGCGCAAAACCAGCGACTAAGGCAAAGGCAATTAAACCAGTCAGAAGATAATCTAGGCGAGTAATGTTAAGATCGCCGATGGTGAGGAAACCAGTGTTAGGCGTATCCGCGTCTGGCTTGTTAGGATCAACCCATTTATAGTTGAACGGCGTCGTAATGATAGTCAAGATGTCGCCATTCTTATCATAGGCGGTGGTGATAATTGTATACTCTCCATCCTCAGCATTATATTCTTCGAATGGTAGGGTAATATTAAAGTTGCCTGTTTCTGGGTCAATAGCGTCACGATCGAGCTCAACGATTAGGGGGTTACCATCCTTGTCAGTAAGAGGGTTACCCTTCTTATCGTAAACAGTAACAGCGATCTTATCGACAACAACATTAATATCAACTTCAAGGTTAGGATCACCATTCTTTTCGGTGCCAGTTATTTCGGCGGTTGCTGCTGAGTAACGGAATGTTACTGTATCAACATATGAAGTGTGATTAGTTCCTCTAGCAACAACTTGTAGAGTGTACTCACCAAAACCATAGCCGTATGAATCTAGGTCGAGATCAAAGTTATGCACACCAGCTTTATCTTGTAATTCAGCAGGGATCGTGTAAGTACCTTTTGAACCAAGTGGGATTGTTATTGGAGTCGAATTAGCATCCTTTTTAAAAGTTAATTGATATACTAGTTCATTAGCTTTGTTAAAATCGACTGAGACTTTCGTATCAGCATTAACCGAATTTCCGCCGTCACTAGGACTTATAAATTCAGCCTTTACATCCGCGCCCAAAACCCTGACTTGAACCTGCGCACCTGCTTCAACCGACGTTGGCTCATTCTCTGCCGCTGCAGCCGGCGTTGGCAAGCTGTATGCAACAGCCGTCATAATACCAACTGCCGCCAATCCAGCAAGCCCTAAAAGTTGCTTTTTAGTTTTTCGCATACTCTACACTCTTTCTTTTTAGTTTTTGTTTGAATTCGCCAGAGCTGCCGTCTCGCAGGATACTACTCGCAATAGTATCACGGCAACCTGCTTCTCGTGAATTCCACTACACGAGAGCGCGGGATTTACGCTCTTTGCGCTTTCTGATTATGATTATAATCCAGATAATTACGATAGTCAACAATAAAATTAACAAAACCATTACAAAAATCGGCATAATAATCACGATATGAGTTTCCTCTTTAACGGTATCTGCCGCTGAGATACGGAAATTTACTGTAAACAATCCGAAGAGTGGAGTATTCTCCCAATTAACATTAACGTGGTATTCTGTGTCTGGATAAGTTGCGATCGAATCACTTTCAGAGTACAGTTCCTTTCCGAAGAGGGTTTTAGCGGTGTAGGAATAGTACGCATCAAAATCAGTGTTGCCGGTGTTCTTTATAGTGGCTTTAGCATCAAGCCCGCCACCTAACGCGAAGCGCTGAAAACCATATTCATAGACATCAGCTGTGCGTTTGGTGTCACCGATAGATCGACCAGACACAACAGTCCCAGCGCGAGAAGTGGTTTGAATACCGCTTGCAGAGCCGTCGTTAAGTGTTTGCGCCCAGATAACCGCATACTGCGCTCCGCCAGGAACATCTTCTGGAACATCGACGCGGTAATTAATAACTTGCGTTTCTCCTGGTTCAATTTGACGAGTAATTTCAGTGTCATAAGTGCCAGCTTCTTCGTTTAGAAAAGTAATCCAGCGTGAAATTTGTGTATAAGATGTGGAAGCACTTTCTGAAAAGTCGACTTGATAATCTTCACCTTTGACGACGTAGGGGGTAGCGTAAACTCGGTATCGAAAAGGTTTTGTACCAGTATTCTTAACTTCGACAACACAGCCGCCTTCAAGATCTTTAGGACACTTTTCGTGAGTACCAGCGAGAATATCACCACCCATAAGAGTTACTGTGACAGCGGTTGGGGAAATCTGTACTGCGGTATCTGGTGTTGTATTTTCTCCATCTTCCCCCTCGGCGTGTGCACCCATACTGATACTATACCCCCCGGCTAGCATCAGTGCGATGGCAATAATAGAATAAATAATTTTTTTCACTTTTAACTCCTCACTTCTTGTATTTTGGTTAGCGACGTTCTTGATGACGATTACGAACGCGAGTAAAGATCCAGAAGATAACTAGGAAGATTAACAGAAGGATAATGAAGAGGAACCAAATTGGACAGAGAAAAACGATTTTTTCGACTGTAGAAGTTTGATCCCAGATTTTAACGGTTTGCTTGACACGGAAGATACCAAGATGCGGAGCATTAGGCCATTCGACACTATTATAGCGGCGAGTTTCTGGTAGGATAGTAAGCTCGGCTGGGTCTTCCTCGTTAGTATACACTTCTTCATTACCGAACAGCGGGTAGACTTGGAGAATGTACTGTGCGGTTGCGTGAGTGTTACCAGTGTTCTCTACGATTGAAGTTGCTGTTACTGGAGGGTTAAACAGGATACTGGGAACTTTATTTTCGATAATTGAACCAGTTTTACGGGTACTACCATAGACGTTAGAATATAGTAACATACCAACACGACGAATAGCGGCAACACCTGAAGACTGGTTGGTGTTTTCATCGTTAACAATTTCAGCCATAAGAATAGCATACTGTCCACCGGCCGGAACATCGGCTGGAACCTTAATTGTAAAGGTGATTTCGTCTTGGGTATTAGGCTCTAGGGATCCAGTTTCCTTAGAGAATTCGATCCATTCAACAATATCGGTGTACTGATTACTCTGATCGTAATCTTGAGTATACATCTCATCAATTACGGTGTATGGCGAAATGCTCATACGATAATTAAATGGGTTCTTACCAGTATTTTGGACCTTAATTGTACCAGTAAAAGTTTCTCCTGGTTTTAGGTTACCCACATCTTGACGAGCCGGGGAAAGTTGCAGGCGATAATCTGGTAGCTCCTCAGCGTAAGCTCCGTTAAAGCTGGACAGGACAAGCGTACTTGCCAATAAAATTGCTCCAAAGAGCGTACCTATTTTCTGAAAAATCTTCATTTACCTCCTTATTTCCTATAATTATATAGCACTAGGAGTATTTTTTCAAGAAGGAAGGGCAAGTTTTCGAAAAGTTATGGAAAATTAAGACTATTTTAAATAAAAAATCCCACCCCTGCGAGAGGATGGGATTCAAGCTAGTTCGAACCTCTAATTATTCGACAGTTGCAGTAAAGACAACAGTACCCTGGTAGGTATCTGGGGTCTGGTTGTTGGAGGCCGAAGCTTTGAACTTAAAGCTGCTGGTTTTAACGAAGTCACCAGTGCCACCATTTTGAGCGGTTGTCAATTTAGCAGTATTGACTTTAGTAGCAGTTGCTGGGATCTCCTTGTAAGCTGCGTAGCTGTCGTCGTCAGTAGCATAACCCCAAGCAGAAGTACCGGCAACAATGTTAGCACCAGTAGGAATAGTAGCGCCAGTAGCTAGACCTTTCATAGCGGTTTCGCCATTAAGACCGTTAATGTAGAGATTGTAGTCTACGGCCTTTTCGTTAGAGTTAACTGTTACTTCGAGAGCATCTGCCATTTCGTTCGTAACACCACCAGGCATAAGCTCGCCGAGGTCGATATACTTCTGATCCGTACCAGCACCAATTGTATCGATGTTAGTAGAAATTGAGATAGCACCTTCGACTTTGGTTTGAACCTGAACGCTAGTGCTCTGGGAGTAAGTTCCTTCATCGCCAGGCGCCGCATAAGTACTAAGTGGTAAAGCTGCTACACCAAGACCGGCTACTACACCAAGTACAGCGATCGCTTTTGACATTTTAGACATAAAATTTCTCCTTTTTGTGTCTTTATTTCGTTTTTTATATTTATATATGACCTTTGTAATTGTTATTATATAGGATGCTTATGGTTAAGTCAATGATTTTTTAAAGATTTTTTATATTTTACTTATAATTGTGAAGTTACATCGCTATACTTAAGTTCATACAATTCCCTGAGATCAAAGCCTTCTAAGTCACTGAGGTATTTTTCCGTGACAGCTTCTGACATATGACCAAGACCAGCTTGAATTTGACGAGTAGTTGCTCCTAGCTTTTTTAAATCTGTTGCATATGAATGCCTTAAGTCATGTGGGCAAAAGTTGTTGAACCCCGCTTTCTGAAATGCTTGCTTCATATAAGCACGGATTGTACAAGTAGCAAGCGTAGCGTCTGGACGAATTGGGCTTGGCCAAAGAAATTTTTGAATTTTTACGCTTAAGATCCAGTCATTCAAGCGTTTTTGAACATCAGGACAAAGATAAGCGTGTCGACGTTTATTGCCTTTTCCTGTAATAGTTATTTGGTCGTCTTTGATGTCAAAAATTTGAAGTTTTTGTAGCTCACTAATTCGTAAACCACAGTCAAAAGCAATCCTAATTAACAACCACGTTTGTAAATCTGCGTGTGCTAATACTAGTGCGATCTGTTCACGAGAAAAGCAGACTTTTCTCGGAGGAATTTCACAAACTTTCGGGATTAATGCTAATTTAAGCTGAGGCATTTCTAGATTCATATCTCTTTGCCATCGAAGCATTGCTTTTAAGTGAGCGAGTCGGTCATTTATCGAACGTCCGCTATTTCCTCGTTGAGACTGTTGGCTAATCCATTCAAAAATGAGGTGGTTGGAAATGTTCCATAAATCAGTGAGATGTGAAGTAAGAATGAAATTATTAAGTGTATATATTTTACTTGTTAGAGTGACTGGCGACATATGACGAATGTTTTGGCAAAAATGATAGTAACTATGCATTTGCTGATAAATTGGCTCCTTTACTGAAGTGACTTTTTCTAAGCTATAAGACATTTTCCTCCTTTGTTACATAAAAGCTGAATAAAATATACCAACATAATAACAATTACAAAGGTCATATATAAATATAAAAAACGAAATAAAGACACAAAAAGGAGAAATTTTATGTCTAAAATGTCAAAAGCGATCGCTGTACTTGGTGTAGTAGCCGGTCTTGGTGTAGCAGCTTTACCACTTAGTACTTATGCGGCACTAGGTGACGCTCTTCCAGAAGACGCGTATAAACAAGAGGCTCAAGCTCAGGTACAAGTTAAAGTTGGTGGGGCTATTTCAATCGCAACAACACTAGATAACTCTGATTCAGATTCATATAACACAGATACGAAAACTGTTGATTTGGGTGAACTAATGCCTGGTGGTGCTACCGATGATGCAAATACTCCAACCTTATATGTTAAGGTTACCTCAAATGATCAAAAAGACGCAAAGTATGGTCTTTACATGAATGCACTTAATGGTGTTACAGACATGGTTGGGACTAAGCCTGGTGCGAGAATTCCAACTGATACTAATGTTGCACCTGGTACTTCTGCTTGGGGTTACAAACTTGGGGACGAAACTGGGGCAAACTTCGCTACGTCCTATTCTAAAATACCTGAGACAGCCTCCAAAATTGTTGATACGACGGCTCTCAATAACACCAATACATATGAATCGGTAACATCTGTTAAGTTCGGTGCGTCTGCTAGTACGAGTCAGATGGCTGACATATATACTGGTACTGTTGTCTTTACGGCTGCTCTTGAGAACTAATTACCCAAGCTAATAAATTTTAATTCTCCATCCTCTCGCAGGGGTGGAGAATTTTATTTACCTAAAATATCCTTCAAATATTTCCCTGTCGGGGTTTTGCTATCTTTAGCGAGATCTTCGGGTGTACCTTCAGCACAAACTGTTCCGCCGTGGAGTCCTCCTTCAGGTCCCATATCGATAACCCAGTCAGCCGACTTAATAACGTGAAGATTATGCTCGATAATAATCATTGAGTTACCACCATCAACAAGTTTATTAAGGATATCCAGCAAGCGCTTGACGTCGTCAGTATGTAAACCAGTCGTTGGTTCATCAAGAATATATAAAGTTTTACCAGTGCTTCTACGTGATAGCTCCGTAGCAAGTTTAATACGCTGTGCTTCACCGCCAGAAAACGTAGTGGCAGGTTGTCCAAGTTTGATGTAGCCCAGGCCTACTTCTTGGATGGTTTTAAGTTTAGGAGCAATGGCGGGAATATTCTCAAAGAATTCGACAGCTTCGTCGATCGTCATATCAAGAACTTCGGCGATATCTTTACCTTTATATTTAATTTCGAGCGCCTCACGATTATAACGTTTACCGTGGCAAGCTGGACAAGTTACATAGACATCTGGTAAGAAGTGCATTTCAATTTTATTGACACCGTCACCCTGACAAGTTTCACAACGACCACCTTTAACATTAAAACTAAACCGACCGGCCTTATAGCCTCGAACTTCCGCCTCGGGTTGTTTAGCAAAAAGTTCGCGAATTTGATTAAATACACCTGTGTAAGTTGCGGCGTTCGAGCGCGGAGTGCGACCGATTGGTGACTGATCAATAACAATAGCTTTATCGAGGAATTCAATACCATCAATTCGATCATGTTCGCCGGGTACGGTTTGAGCGCGGTGTAGCCTTGCGAGAAGTTCGTTAGCTAAAATATCATTAACCAGTGTCGATTTACCACTGCCAGAGACACCGGAAACTACCGTCATCACACCAAGCGGAAAACGTACATCAATATTCTTCAAATTGTTCTCACGTGCGCCAACGACAACTAGTGCTTGATCTTTCTTTGGTTTACGGCGTTTTTTAGGGATCGGAATTTCCAACTTGCCAGATAAGTACTTACCCGTAATAGAGTTATCGTTCTTAGCGACTTCCGTCGGAGTGCCAGCCGCCATCAAACGTCCACCGTTCTTACCAGCTCCCGGGCCAATATCAATAATATAATCCGCTTCACGCATGGTGTCTTCATCGTGTTCAACGACTAAAACCGTATTTTTTAAATCGCGAAGATGTTTTAGGGTAGAGATTAACTTATCGTTATCTCTCTGATGTAGACCAATGCTTGGCTCGTCAAGAACATACAACACACCTTGTAAGCCAGAACCGATTTGAGTAGCGAGACGGATACGCTGTGCTTCGCCACCAGAAAGCGTATTGGCGGCACGACCAAGTTCAAGATAACCAAGCCCGACATCTTGCATGAATTTTACGCGTTCACGAATCTCTTTCAGAATTGGCCCAGCAATCATTGACTCGCTTTCAGAGAATTGTAAATCACTATTCAAAACTTCAAGCGTAGCATCGACATCCATATTGCACATGTCAACAATACTTAAGCCATGAACTGTCACCGCTAAAACGGCAGGCTTCAGCCTGGCGCCATGACAAGTTTGACATTCATGCACACGCATAAAGCGTTCGATATCTTTTTTAACAAAATCCGATTCAGATTCGCGATGACGACGTTCGAGTGTGGGGATTACTCCTTCGTAAGTTGACTGATAAGTCGCTCCATCACCCCACTTACCATGTCCACCAACAGCGACGGTGTATTTTTCTTTTCCTGTGCCATACAGAATCTTTTGAATGGCTTCTTCCGACAGATCGCGGATGTGGGTATGAATGGAAAAACCTTGTTTTTCACCCACCGCAGCAAGACGCTTTAACCACCAAGACTCCTGGTTGATGCGATTAAAAGGTCTAATTCCGCCTTCAGCAATAGTTAAGTTTGGGTTTAAAACTAAACTCGGATCGATTTCCATGCGAGTACCAAGTCCCGTACAAGTTGGACAAGCACCCTGCGGTGCGTTAAAACTGAATAGGCGCGGCTCAAGTTCGGGGATTAACTCGTCAGGATGAAGCTCACAAGCGTAGCGTTGAGAATAAGTCAGGATCTCACTGTTCTCATCACCTATACCCTTACCTTCAACAGCTGTAGAGTTATCATTTATTTTGAGTAACTTAATGATTCCCTGTCCAAGATCAAGGGCTTGTTCAATAGAACCGGAAATGCGACTTAATAAATCGGGCGATAAGATAAAGCGATCGACAACAATTTCAATATCATGGCGATCGTTTTTGTTTAGGTCGGGAAATTCATCGAGAGCGTAAATAATTCCATCTACACGTACGCGTGAAAATCCCTTAATTTGATATTGGTCAGGAATATGTTGGAAGCTACCTTTTTTCTGAGAAACAACTGGAGCAAGTAACATTAATTTGCTGCCAAGTGGTAGCTTCATAACTTCATTAACAATATCCTCCACACTACGACGATGCACCTCGCGATGACAAATTGGACAATGAGGTATACCAACACGCGCAAAAAGAAGACGCAAATAATCATAAACTTCGGTTACGGTTGCGACAGTTGAGCGCGGATTACGGCTAGTCGATTTCTGATCAATGGAAATAGCTGGACTGAGGCCGGTAATACTATCAACATCTGGCTTGTCCATTACACCAAGAAACATACGGGCATAACTAGAGAGGCTTTCTACGTAACGACGTTGACCCTCTGCGTAAACCGTATCGAAAGCTAAACTAGATTTACCGCTACCCGAAAGTCCAGTAATAATTACTAACTGATCACGAGGTATATCGACATTTAGGTCTTTCAGATTGTGTTGCCGCGCACCGCGGACTTTAATATAGCTGTCGTCCATTACGCATATATTATATAGTAAATTTCAAGAAAATACAAGGTAGCTAATCTATTCGTTGGTCATTTCTATCCAGTAGCGATGACCACTTAAAATGTCATAGTTAATCAGCTCATAATCATGTAAAGTTTCTGTATTGTCTGGGGTATTATTGCCAAAATAGGTCGGAGCAAGCACTGGAACTTCGCTACAAACTGCATCAGCGACATATTGAATAAGAGGTTTTTTGGCACCAAGAATTTCATAAATTAGATTTACTAAACAATTAGGCGTCACAGTTGGCAGATCGATACCCTTCGTTGGAAAAGTAAAGCCAAGCTCTTGATTCATTTTAGCAACTTCAGTAGTCGTGTATAGGTCGTCAAGTTCAAAGTTTGCATAGATAAAATACGGTGTAAAATGAGTTAAATCACGTTTCCACTTATCATCAGCACCAACATAATCATCTAAAACTCCAGCCGCATGATCACCAAACCAAATCATAATAGTGCGTCCTTCTAACTTATCTAATTTAGCAATAAAGTCTGCAAGATACTGGTCAGAATAGTGCAACGATTCAAAGGAATTTTCGGCAGCTTCGCCGTTCCAAACTTCTTCAAGGAGTTGAAAATGTAACTCGTCATAATGTGCAGCATTGTATGGTGTATGATTCTGCATTGTAATAGCGCCAACCATGTGTTTCTCTTTACCATCGTTGAGAATATCAAGGACTTCTTGATATATTTCGCTGTCACTGATGTAGCCTTGATTATTTTCTTGCTTAGTATGAGTCATCGTGCCACTGTCAAGGAAGTTTTCAAAAAGCATGTTTTGGTAAACAATGTCGCGTTTATAAGTTGATCCGTCGTATGTGTGAATTGCAGTTGTTGAAAACCCAAGTTGTCTGGTAGTATTAGCGAGACCAGGCATTGGCTTAATCTTTGATACTGAGCTAATGTATGGGATAGTGTTGGCCCAATAATTAGATAAGCTCGTGTATGCCGCAAACTCGATATTAGCAGTATTGCCTCCATATTCTGGAGAATACATATACCCACTTGGGTACTTTTGGAATAGCTTATGTAGATTCGGCACAACGTCGCCACCAGTGTGCGCATAATGCTTACCGAGAATTTCAGGATCGTAGAAACTCTCATTCATAACTAAAACTATATTATCCACCACCTCATCTAGAGGCTTTCGTTCGGTTTGATCGTTTGCTCGAAGCTGGCGGTACTTGTCAACGATACTACGAATTTTATCCATATTATAGTCTTCGGGCTCTGGAACATCTAGGCGGCCAAGATTATAAAGGAATCCGATCACAAAACCATTTTTTTCATAGTTTTCGGTCTGACTCCACCCAACAAGGTCAAGATCAATTAGCCAGGTTTGTTCTTCTTTGGATGTGGCGGTGTAGTGCAAAATCGGCTTAACGGTCATGGCTAGTGCTGTAACCGAAAGCAATGTAAAAGTTAGACGTGGAACAAATGCAAAACGTCGCCACCACGGTAAGCTCTTTCTGTCTTGGCCAATAGTACGACGGACATAAAATTCCAATAGACAAGAACCAAGCATAACAAATATTATACCTAGTGATAGCCTTGCCACGCTCCAAACATCAACAAACTGCATGAGTGCGCCAGTCTGATCGGCCATACCAAAATCTTCCGGAAGTAAAGGAGCGGCCCGAATTGCAAACTTTTGAGTATTAATATACATAATAATACTAATCGCTGCAAAACTTAGCCCAACAGTGAAAAAAGTGCGCCAAGTTAACGATGCAATTAGAGCCATAAATAAGAAGATAACTAGGCAACTATAAGAAAAAAGTGTATTCTTCTCGCGTACAAATTCCCAAGTTGCATCAAAATCTCCCAAATTTTGTTGCCAAATGATAAACCACGTAAACATAACTGATGTAAAAGCAATCAAGATAAATGAAAACAGCACTCGAAAAACTGCAGGCATTGGATGGCGCGATCGAAGTTTCTTTTTTGCGAGACGGCGTTCTTTGCGACTAAGTTTGGCTGCTTCAGGATCAGTTACCTGAGAACGATTATCTATACTATCACGTGACATCTCGTTTGTTGTAGTACTTTGCTGCATGAAATCACTTTTAGGCTCTGAGTTTTTCTTAACATCGGAAACAACATCGGAATGCGTACTAGCTTTATGCGAGCTGGGGTTAATTTTGGTTTTTTTGGAATTATTCGGGGTAGCTTTTATGGTCTTTTTGGTTGTAACTACGGTGCGACGAGGAGATTTTGATTCTGTTTGAGATGTGGAATTAAGAGGTTTTTTAGAACTGTCTGTTTTTACTTTGGATACCTGATTTGAAGACAGTTCTTCAGGCTGCTTGAGGATATATCCGTCAATAATGGCGCGTTCTTTTTTTTCAGATTGATTCTTTACCATAAAGACATTATATCATAGGTCTTCGACCTAGAAATAACTTCGTTTACTCAGAAAAATCACCCCACTGATGGGGGTGATTTTAATTTATGCGTTTACCATCACTTTAGTGATGATGGTGGTGATACTCACAATCGCCATAGTTGTAGTCATCACACTCATATCCGCCCATAGACAAATGTCCAGCAAGGTCAGAAAGATAGAAACCGATAACTCCACCAATCATTGGGAAAATAATGTAGGCTGTAAGCGCAAGACCCGCAAGCCCAGCGAGTTCACCAATACCATTGGCAGTAGTTGGCAGAATTTGATACATCAAAGCCGCAGCCGGATTCATAATAAAGGCACTCTCGAGGCCAAAATAGTTTTGGGAAACAATTAACCCAAAAATGATTGCCAATGTCATAGCGCTTGTTACGGTAAGAGCAAACGTGAGTGGACTCTTTTTGGCATAGCGTAGAGATCGAGCAAAAGCAAAAGCAATGATGATCGCGCCGACTAATTCAATAAGAGCGACAACCCAAAATGTTTCACCTTCAAGTTCAGACATCATCGGTAGCTCATGGGCTGTACCGCTGCCAAGTCGGAAGGCATTGACAACGATAAGACCAATCCACGCACCAAGAACTTGTGCCAAGATGTAAAGCACGCCACGAATTGCGGACATGCGACGGGTAGCCATCATACCAACAGTAATAAGTGGGTTAAGATTTGCCCCAGATAGACCTACGATCGCAACATAGACGCCAACGGTAGCAAAAATTAGGTATAATGGTTGGACACCAATGGTTAAGAGGAAAACCATGATAAGCATGGTACCGATTAACTCACCCAATAGAGCACCCCAAATTTTTGGAGATTTAAAGATAGTAATAACATTTTCATTCTCGTCGCATTTACGAGCGAAGAAACCTTTTGTCTTTGGCTCTGCGCTAGCGGTCTGGATTGCTGGTGCAGTAGTTGCGGACTGGGCTTCCATTTTTGATGAAGACTTTTTAAGAGCCTTCTTTGGCTTTGGATTTGCCATTATGCCTCCTTACACTAATATTTTCTTGATTATAGCACACGTGTGGTAAAATGGTAAACATGAAATCAATATTCTAAAGGTTAAGTAACTTTTTAGGGTTATCTTAAGCAAATTTAAAGTTAAGAATATTGTCAGTTGTTAGCACTCATTAGGATGTACTACGAGAAGTTAGAACTGGATTAAAATAATATATTATATAAAAGAAAGTGGAGGAAAAGATGAGCGTAATGGTTTCGAAAGATATGGAGGAGAATACGAGACTTAATTCTCGAATTTCGTCGGATCTACGTCAACGAGCACAAATGATGCGAGAAGTTGAGGACGATGAAGAGTATGCTGACGATCGAAAAAGTACAAAGAGGACTAATAAGTTTGGCTGGGTCTGGATTGTTTTGATTGTGCTTGCAATTATTTCGTTAATTTGCATTGCCTTTATTTAGGTTAAGTTGGGTTGTTAATAAAAATATATTAATACATTGTCGTGTTGTTTTTGTTGCTAGATTAAACGAGATTAGAAGTCTTGTGAAGTTTAAAGTGTAATCTTAGAGCATGTTATAATATAGATATGTCAGAGATAGATAAATTGCGAGCTGAGCTAAAAGCACTTAGTTCTGAATATGCAAAGATTAAAACCTTACCTCCCGAAGAGCGTGGTGGTTTCGGGAAGGAGATTAACATAAAAAAACAGGAGATTTTAGCAAAACTAGCCAGGGCGGAAGAAGAGGCAGAGAATATTGATGTGGCTCCGATCGATATTTCGGCTCCATGCGCGCCAAATGAGACGATCCCGAAAGTTAAACGCGGTACAAAACATCCGCTAATGGTTGAGCTAAGTCGAGTAGTGGACGTTTATGCTAGCATGGGCTTTAACGTTATGGAGTCGCGCCAGCTTGATGACGAATTTCATATGTTTGATAGCTTAAACTTTACGAAAGGTCATCCAGCAAGAGATGGATATGATACTTTTCGGACTAGTGAAGGCTTTATTCCACCAGCTCACACTTCGACAATGCAACATCGAGCACTAAAGAAATACAAAGAAGATTTAGAAAATGGTGGACAGATTGCGGTAGTTATTCCAGGGCGCGTGTTTCGTAATGAGGATGCGGATGCGACGCATGAACATACTTTTTACCAATGTGAAGGAGTTTTTGTTTCGAAAGACGCGACGATGGGACAAATGTTTGGGGTTTTGAAGCACTTTTTTGAGGCGTATTACGGACAAGCCTTGCGCATCAAAACTCAGCCAGGATATTTCCCTTTCACGGAGCCGTCGGCTGAACTTTTGATTGAAAAACCAGAGTCGTTAGGTGGAAAAGGTGGTGATTGGCTAGAGATGTTGGGTTGCGGAATGATTCATCCGAATGTTCTAAAGATGGCAGGCATTAATCCAGAAGTCTATCATGGTTTCGCTTGGGGTGGAGGTATCGATCGTCTTGCGATGCTGAAATATGGATTAAACGATGTGAGATATTTCGAATCGGGTAAGTTAGAGTTTTTGGAGGAGTTTTAATGAAGATTTCACTTAATGAAATAAAAAAATATGTGAATATTCCAGATAGTGTAACTGATAAGGAGTTAATTGAATTAATTGGCGCAAGGTTGGTTGAAGTTGAAGAAGTTATAGATTTAGATAAAAAGTATGACGGAATTTATATCGCAAAGGTCGTACAAGCGGAACCGATTCCAGAAACACATTTGAATCTTTGTCGAATCGATGCGGGTGAGGCTATGCCAGAACTACGTGACGAAGACGGGTTAATCCAAGTTGTTTGTGGCGCTCCAAACGTGCATGCTGGGATGTTAGCGGTCTGGATTACCCCAGGCGCAATCGTTCCAGAGACTTACGGAAACGAGAATTTCCGATTAAGCGTGCGTAAATTGCGTGGTTACGAATCTTTTGGCATGTTAGCAGGAGCGGATGAGTTAGGTTTTGATAACGAACATAAAGCAATTGCAGAAATCGATCCGAAAATAGCTCAAGCAGGAGACAGTTTTAAAGAAGTTTTTGAGTTGGACGACACGATACTAGACGTCGAGAATAAATCTTTAACACATCGGCCAGATTGTTTTGGTTTGATTGGGTTTGCACGTGAGGTGGCTGGCATTCTCGGAATAAGATTTGAGGAGCCAGAAGTATTTACGGAAGTTGGGGGGCTGGAATGCGCTAATAATCTTAAGATACGAGTAAACATCTCCAACAAAGAACTTTGTCCAAGATATTCTTGCGCCGTGTTTGAGTTGAAAAATAATACTCCGAGTAAGTTTTTGACGAGAGAAGCGGTGTTTTTGGCAAAGGCAGGAATGCGATCGATCGATCCGATGGTAGATCTGACGAATGTTTTAATGCTCAAAACTGGGCAACCACTACATGCTTTCGATTATGATAAGTTAGTAGCAGTGGGAGGAAAAAGTGAAGCGGAAATTATTGTTAGAGAAGCTCATGAGGATGAAGTTTTACAGTTGCTGGACGGTAAGACCATTAAATGTGTACCAACAGATATTTTAATTACTAGCAATAATGCACCAGTAGCGCTTGCTGGAGCGATGGGTGGAAAGAATACCGAAATTGATGCTAGCACAAAACGAGTAATACTAGAAAGTGCAACTTTTTCGCTATATAACTTGCGCAAAACGCAAATGGCGCACGGAATTTTTTCCGAAGCGATTACAAGGTTTACGAAGGGTCAACCCGCAGCGATGACGATGCCGGTGTTGAGCGAAGCGATAAAGCTACTGAAGGTCGAACCTTTAGCAATAGTTGACGAATATCCAGGAAAAGCAGCGGAGGTAAAAATTGAGCTACGGGTCGACGATGTAAATGGATTGCTGGGGACACATTATGATAAGCAAGAGATCGTCAGAACTCTAGAGAATGTTGGGTTTAGAGTAGCAGAAAATGAAGATAAGTTGTCGGTCACGGCACCAAAGTGGCGAACGGATACTCATATTCGAGAAGATATTATTGAAGAAGTGGGAAGACTGCTGGGGTATGATAATATTGAGTTAAGCTTGCCAATGCGAAAGTTTATTGAGCCAGAAATTGACGCAATGGTAGAGTTAAAGAATGAGCTAAGGGAAATACTCTCGAATATGCTTAATATGAACGAGTTACTGACTTATTCGTTCATAAGTAAAAAATTGATCGAAAAAGTCGGGGGAAAAGTTGAGAATAGTTATGAAATCGTAAATTCAATTTCGCCAGAATTACAATGCTTCCGCCAACAGATTGTGCCAAGTTTGCTAGATAAAGTGCGCGAGAATACTAAGGCTGGTTTTGGAGAGTTCTCACTTTACGAGATGAATCAGGTTACAAATCGCGAGGATGGGTTAAGTGATGAAGAAACACCTGTTTTAAAGACGCACCTAGGTGTCGTTGAATTAGGGAACTTTTATACGTTGAAGGCTAAAGTTTTGGCGATGCTTAAAGAGTTGAGGGTACAAGTAGAATACCAGGCAATAGGGGCGGAGATGACGGAGCAATATCCATACTTGGAACCGAAACGATCGGCGGAACTAATTGTAGAAGGTCGAAAAATCGGAGCTTTTGGAGAAATTAAGAAGTCGGTGCGTAATAAGTTTAAGCTTGAGACAGTAATTTCTGCTATGGAAATCGAGTTGGATAAGATAATTGGTGTAAAAAGAGAAGTTGAGGCAAAGGTAAAAATTTCAAAATTCCCTGCAGTGGAACGTGATTTAACTTTTACTGTGGCTTCTGACATGGTGTTTGGGAGAGTATTAAATGTGTTAGAGAGTTGCATGGAGCGACAAAATTTAAATACCGAAATTACACCAGTTTCGATTTATCAGGTCGAAGATAGTCCAACGAAAAACTTATCCTTCCACGTTAAGTTTTCCAGCCCAACACAAACTCTAGGAGCGGATGAAATATCTGCTATAATGGAAAGTATTAACGTGGAGATGGCACAAATTGGTGCAACAATAGTCTAGAGAAAGGAGACTAATTATGGATGAAAAAGCTTTAAAAACAAGTTGGAAACAACGTATAATTATTTTGGTGATTGCCGTATTATTATTGGGATCAACAATCTTTGCTTATATGTTTATAGTGCTGAATGGGGACGGTTCTAAAGGTTCGGCAAGCACTAGTAGTATCGAGAAACTTACCGAAGAATACGACCGCAAAACTGCAGAAATTCAGGAGGCAGCAAAGCCACTTTCAGATAAATATTTTAAGGATTTCGAAACTTACTTAGCAAGAGTTAAGGCTTATAATACTGCTAATGCTAACGCAGGTGGGCTTCACATCGAAGATCTAAAACGAGGTGACGGTAAAGAACTAAAAGAGGGCGACTATGATTATATGGCGTACTATTTGGGATGGTGTGCGGATGGGACCGTATTTCGGTCATCATTTAACAGTAGCGACGATCCAACTGGTCTGAATGCGCCAATGATTGGAAATCAGGACATGATTGAGGGTTGGAGTCAGGGTATTATCGGGATGAAGTTGGGTGGGGTGCGAGAATTGACGATTCCAGGTGAGCTTGCGTATGGTGAAACGAAAGAGATTTGTGGTGGGAAAAATTCCCCGCTAAAGTTTGTTGTCATGGCACTCGAAAAAGACGAGAACTTAGCTAAGCTAGATGAAGAATTGGCGGGAATTTCCTTAGAACTCTACTATGCTTACTATGCAGGGGCAGGTCAATAGATGATTGATGTAGCGATTATTGGGGGTGGCGTAGCAGCGCTGAGTGCGGCGATTTATTTGGCGAGAGCTGGCAAGGAGGTAAGAGTTTTCGATAAAGGTAGCTTCGGGGGAGAACTGAATAATATCGCAGAAATTAGTAACTATCCTGGTTTTTTGGGCAAAGGCAGTGAGTTAGCGGAAACAATGCGGAAGCAGGCGAAGACGGCGGGAGCGGAGGTTGTCTATGGAGAATGTACCTGGGTGGAGAAAATTGATGCCAAAAAAGGAGGGATTGAGGGATTTAGGCTGACAATAGATGATGAAACGCAGACGGCAAAAAAGGTGCTCGTAGCGACCGGCGCAGAACCAAAGACTTTAGATTTCGAAATACAAAAGCCAGTATCGTATTGTGCGGTTTGTGACGGAGCGCTAGCGAAAGGTAAGGATGTGGCCGTAGTAGGAGGAGGCAACTCAGCGGTACAGGAGTCTCTGTATCTGGCGGGGCTAGCTAGGAAGGTTACGATGATTGTGCGATCAGAAGTAAAGGCCGATCGGGCACTACGAGAGAGGCTAGATAGTACCGATAATATTAAAGTACGAGAGCATATGGAGCCTATTGCGGAAGTTTTGGAGCAGTTTGATCATGTTTTTGTGTTTATTGGACGTAAGCCGGCGACAAGTTTTCTTGAGGGGATAAAGGAAGAAACTTTAGTGGAGCATGCAGGGTTAGTAAATTTAGAGGTTACTATGGAACGAGAGCTGCTGGATGCAGATGGTTATATTGTGACGGGCACGAAGAGAAAGTCAGACTATCATGAAACCGAGATTCAAGGACTTTATGCGGCAGGCGACGTGCGTTCTGGCACGATTAAGCAAGCGGTTGTGGCGGCTGGAGATGGGGTGATGGCGGCACTGGAGATAGTTGAAGCACTAGAATTGACGAAATAAGGATTATCAGTTTGATAGAATTGTTTTTATTATAATAAGTTAGCATAACCTATTGACAAAAATAACGATGTGTGATACAATGGAAGTATAAGGTAACATTATAGTTACCTTTGTAGACTATTATTAAAAATTATATATATAGAGGAGGGGCTATTATGTTTTCTTGGAATTGGTGGTACTTGGCGAGTGTTTGCTTCGTGTTAGGGGCAGTCATGCTCGGGTATTGTCGGACTCATTCGCTAAGAATGAGGAGACGCGTAGTGCAACCGAGGATCGAAAGGTTTGGTTGCTGGGCGTATGTTATGTATGCTTTTTGTGTATCAACGATACTCATGGTTCTACTGATTGTGGAGTCATTGAGTGGCGCAATGCAACTTATCTCCTCGTATCTGGGGAAAGAGAAATGGACGGCGATGGATTTTCTACTGGCGCTTATAGCGTTCAGTGAATTTTCCTGTGTATTCGGTTTTGCACTAGTGATGATTTCTCGGTATTTTGAAGAGGTAGGACAACCTCTGTACGTAACTGGAGAGATTCTCATGCCAAAGCGGGGTCGTTTGCGTCTGTATAACAAGACTGTAGCGATCCCGAGAGGGGCGCGACGGTACTGGATTAGAGGCAAGCTAGATGCAGAGGCCGTACGGCAGTTGCTGATTATGGATACCTCTTGTCAGGACGGCGCAGTGCGGGATGATTTTATCGCTAAGCTCTACGGCAGAATGCCAGAGTTCGAAAGAAAACTCTTAGATGCAGTTATAGACTGCATGGAGGAGAATGCACGCAAGGAAGCATACAGGCGTCAAGCAGCTGTAACTGTGGAAGCGATTATCAGGAAAAATATTCCGGGTATAATCGGTACTGCACCCGTAGTAGCACCGGAAGCCATACCGATGCCGGAAGCTCGTGATGTTGTGCCGGTGGCTACAGAGATATCAGTGGCGCCGGAAAAGGTACAAACGATTGGGGAGCTAAAATCGCAGAAAGCCAATCATCCATTCTCGATAAAGGGGCTAACGCCAGAACAAACTGAGATGTTGGTTTCTTACCTGGATGACGCTCCGTGGTTGAGTGAACTCATGGAAAGGAGTGAAGTAATCTTCGAAAGCTCAAAGATCACAGAGGACACGCTAATCGATGCCTTCCTGAGGATGGCAAAGATACTCAAAACGAGAGCAACGTTCTTCAGGGACGGAAGTTGCGGACTCCGCTTTATTATTACAAAAAGCGGATCGGTGACGATAAAGTCGCTTGGAGGAGCGGTAGCTTATTAAGATCACCTGGAACTTTAGTTTAGAATTAATCCTGCTAGGAAACTAGCGGGATTTTTTTCATTTTATAAACTAGGGTAAACTTTATAAAGTGTTAAGTATTTTACAAAATCATTTTTTAGATAATGGGAGGAATGATATAATGACAATATGGCGGAAAGTTTTTATTTCTATGATTTGGAAACTTCGGGTTTAGATCCGAGGGTTGATCGAGTGATGCAATTTGCGGGGCAACGGACGGATAGAAATTTTAAGCCGATCGGTAAACCGTCAAACATTCTAGTCGAACTCGCGGACGATACGCTTCCAAGTCCTGGGGCGATTATGGTGACCGGAATTACACCACAAGCTACCAAGCAAGACGGGATGAGTGAACGGGAGTTCTGTGATTTTATCATGAATGAAATTGCGACGCCAGGTACGACAATTATTGGTTACAACTCGGTGAGATTTGATGATGAGTTTATTCGACATACTTTATGGCGGAATTTTTATGATCCGTATGAATGGCAATGGAAGGATAAGCGAAGTCGCTGGGACCTACTTGATGTTGTGCGAATGACGAGAGCGTTGAGGCCGGAGGGGATCGAGTGGCCCGTTACTTCTGATGGTCGTTCGACAAACCGCTTAGAGTTAATGACGAAGTGTAATAATATTTCGCACGAGCATGCGCATGATGCCTTAGCGGATGTGGTTGCATTAATTGAAGTTTCGAAGTTGATAAAAGCTAAACAACCGCAACTGTTCGATTATCTATACGGTATGCGAGATAAGCGTGCAGTTCAAAAATTAGTTAGTCTAAAAGCTCCGCAGCCGTTTGTCTACGCTTCGGGGAGATACTCCTCGCAGTTCGAAAAGACAACGGTTGCATATCCAATTGCTGAAGGAAAAAATAAAACTATTTTGGTGTTTGATTTAAGATATGATGTAGAAGATCTATTGGCGGCAGAAAAAGACGGGACGTACATTGAAAAGTATGGTAGTTTTTGGCAAAAAGAAAACCCCAAAAAGGCAAGGATTGACTTCTCGCCGATAGTAAAGCCGTTTCAGTTTAATCATTGTCCAGCTGTGGCACCGCTTGGTGTGCTTGAGAAGGATAATGGTTGGGAAAAGATTCAGTTGACGCGAGAAGAAGTTGAACGACATTTGGATAATTTACGCAAACATCCAGAATTTATTAAGCGCGTAAAAAAGATTATTAACGATAAGCCAGCTTATCCGAAGGCAATTGATGCAGAATCGGCATTGTATGATGGCTTTATTGATAATCGAGATATGATGCTATGTTCGACGGTCAGAAGGAATGGGACAGAAGAATTGTCAAATTATCATCCGCCGTTTAGCGATGAGAGATTGGCAGAATTATTACTTCATTATAAAGCAAAGAATTATCCAGATAGCTTAGCAGCGGATGAAGTTGAGATGTGGGAAAAATACCGACGTGAGCGATTAGCTCGACAAGAAACAAAGTTTATTGCGGAAATGGAGAAAATACAAAAAGATCTAGCCAATAACAAAGCCTTCGGTTCTAAAACTGTGGAAGAGTGTTCATATCTTGCCGAAGAATTGATGCTATGGTATCAAAGCTTGCGGGGGGCGGATTATTAGGTCGTCCGTAGCGGAGGTATATATGTTGACGTCGGTACGGTTAAGTATGCTCACATAATTGGACACGTTAGATCTAATGGGGGACTTTTAGTTCTTAGGAAAAAGTGGTGTGGCTGGAGGTGTAATAATCTCCATTGTTCCAAAAATTTCAAGAATTCGCGAAACAGTATCTGGTAAAAAGGCTTCGAGGTAAGATGAGGTTGAAAGTAAGTCTTTTACGAGGTTCGTTAAAACAAGCTTTGCTTTTTCTGGGCTAGTTTTGGCAAGTTCCCACGGTTTTTGTTGGTCAATCGAGCGATTGAGGTCTTGGATCTTTGTCCAGGCATAATCGAAAGCTTTAGAGAATTCGAAGTTTCCCATCATAGTAAGATATTCTGGGCTGAATTCAGTTTCAACCTTTAAGCCACAGACTTCATTTTTGCGACATAGCGTTGCGAGACGTTGAACAAGATTACCTAGATCGTTTGCAAGTTCATTGGCATAAGCGTTATCGAATTTTTCCCAAGTGAAATCCGAGTCCGCAAAAGTATCAGCATGACGCAAGAAGTAATAGCGAAAAGCTTCTAAACCATGACGCTCAATAACTGCAATCGGATCAACAACGTTGCCGATACTCTTACTCATTTTTTGACCATCAACTAGGATATGGCCGTGAGAAACGATGTTTTCGGGCAAATCAAGATTTAGACCAAGTAGAATAGCGGGCCATGTAATAGTATGAAAACGCAAAATATCTTTGCCAACAAATTGAGCAGTAGCAGGCCAAAAGTCGGAAATTTCATGATCGGGGTACCCGAGAATGGTAATGTAATTACTGAGCGCATCGAGCCAGACATACATGACCTGCGTCTCGTCACCTGGGACAGGAACACCCCAGTTTAGCTGACCACGTGGACGCGAGATCGAGATGTCCGGAGCGTCTTCAAGTAGACGCAGAACTTCTTGTTTGCGAAATTCAGGTAGAATTTTCATCCCGTCCGTTTCAATCTGGTGACGAATTTCGGCTTTAAAGTCAGAAATACGTAGATAATAATTTGTTTCAGAGAGCTTTTCGTAAGGCTTCTTATGATCCGAGCAGACACCGCCATTTTCATCGTACTCTTTTTTAGTTACGAAACTCTCACAACCTTCGCAATACCAGCCATCATATTCGGCAGAATAAATATGGGGGGTAAGTTTTTGCCATATTTCTTGACAACGGCGAATATGGTCCGGATCAGTGGTACGGATAACATCAGTGTAAGTAATGTTTAACTTATTTACAAAATCCTGGAACTTTTGCGAATTCTCGGCAGCGTACTCCTCAACAGTTTTACCGTTTTTCTGTGCGGTGCTGAAAACTTTATTGCCATGCTCGTCAGTACCAACCTGAAAACGCACTTCATCGCCAAGTAACCGACGGAACCGAGCATAAGTATCCGCTAAGAGATAATCCATAGCATGCCCAATATGAGGATTACCATTAACATATGGAATAGCGGTACAAATGTAAACTTTTGACATGTATATATTATACTACACTTTCTTTAAAAACCTAATCCCCCAATTACTTGGAGGATTAGAAATTGAAAATGTAGGATTTTATTCAACTACGCAGACGTAACCAGCGCCCTCATAAAGAGTACGGAGATCGCTTAAAGCGATTGAGTTATCGTCAGAAACAGAACCGTAAGTTACACGCTGAGCAACTGACTCAGAGATACTGTCGCCCTTTGACTTAATTGCGCCGACTAAAACATTACCATCGACTTTAAAGTCAGTATCAAAAGCGTTACCTAGCTCATTAAGGAAGGCTTCATTTTTTTGCTGCAACAACGCATCCTTCGCGATGTTAGCACCATCTGCATCGGTGTACCCGATCTCATATTCGAAACTGATACCATTAAGTTTATCATCGACGTAATTTGCGATAACAGTTTCGGTTCCGAGGGCTGGAACCCCTTCATAGCCCGCCAGGGATCCAAAATCGGAGGCGCGAGAACAACTTAATGATTTAAGTGTGCCGTTAGAAACAGTTGGCATGTAGACGATTTTAGGATTATTAATAGCATTAACGTAGAGAACAGACATTACAATGGTAGAAATAAGGAAGACGAGAGCGAGACCGGCTAAAATAATTGTTAGGATGTTGCTCTTACCATCACCGAGTTTTGCCTTATTTTTAGCGGGTTTAATCGGAGCGGCCTGTGGCACGGGAGCCGGGGCTGGGATTGGACCTCCGACTGGAGGAAGTGAACTATTCATAGGTTCCTGTAGGGGTTGGCCAGAAGGAGCCGCTTGATCGTTAGCGGGTTGTGGAGCAAAAGGATTGAATGGTGCAGCCGCTGGGGCAGCGGAATCTGCGCCAAAGCCGGGAGCTGGTACTGGCGCGGCAGGAGCAGGCGGAACAGAAGTGACGCTACCAATCGAACCCGGTACAGGCGCAGCCGGCACAAGCGGAGCATCGTCGGGCGGGGTCATCATGGCTTCAGGATTCGTCGATCCAAGTTGATCTAGGCCCATGATATTATTACCACCGTTATTAGCCGCGAGTCCAGCAGAAGTAAGATTATCTTCGGCGGAAGCGAGGCTGTCTGCCATCGAGAGACCAGCTCTTCCGATACCGTTGGTAGCGGGTCCTCCGCCTACCATACCGGCACCGGATGGGGTACCAGGATTCATTAGTGGATTATTTGATTCAGGGTTCATTATGCCTCCCTTTTGCCTGTTTTGTTATGATAATAATTTAATACGATTACTCTTATTTTAACGCTTGTGTCAAAAAAATGCAAGTTTGTTTTTATATTAAATCTCGTTAGCTGTAGATATTTTTTGCACCTGGCGATATAATTCTTCCCAATCCCAGAGGCCAAGATCTTCCGCTCGTGCATCCGGATTAATGGCACAATTGCGTAAAAGATCCTCCCAGGATGTTTTAGATATACCAAGCTGAGTATTCGCAAGATTGGCACTAAGTTTTTTGCGTGGATTAGAAAATCCTTGCTTAGCTAATTCTAGAACGGTCGGGTCGACTTGGGGAGCGTCTAACGGTGTAAGGACAAGGACTTGACTGTCAACCTTTGGCGGAGGGGTAAATTCGGCAGCTTTGACGACTGGACCCAGCTCAACTTCAGCTTGATTTTGGACGGCAAGCGCAATAAGTGAATACTTGTCGGCTTTAGCAGTAATACGTTCGGCGACTTCTTTTTGCATTAATAGCACGATTCGACGCGGGCGAGGAGTTGAACTAATAAGTAAATTTACAATGGGAGACGTAATATAATATGGAATATTACCGACAGCAACGTAGTTATCACTTTTGATGAGAGCAGAAACATCAACCTTTAAAATATCAGCATTAATAATTTCGAGGTTTTTACCGGGAAAAGATTTGGGTAAATTCTCGGCAAGCCGAGAATCATATTCTACAGCAACAACCTTTGAGAAATGTTTTAGTAAACTAGACGTCAAAGTGCCGAGTCCAGGACCAATTTCAAGACAGATGGTTTCTTCATTCGCTTCAACGGCGGCCAGATTAGCAATTTCATCCAAAATAGTACGGTTTTTGAGCCAGTGTTGTCCGAGAGATTTATTATTTTTCATGCTTCCCTATTTAACGACGACGTTTGAGTTTAATTGAGTCACGCTTCATCTTCGTAAAAACTCGAACATCGGCAGGTAAAAGGCGCAAAGCTGTCCAGAAATCGAAGACCATTTAGTACCATCCTTTTTCCATTTTAAAGGCAAGAGCTTGTGGCCAACCACCATAACGACTTGTAACATAACCATTCATCCAACGAATTTGAGTAATAGGGTTGGTTTCCCAGTCATCGCCAGCTGTCGCCATTTTATTGCCAGGTAGGGCCTGCGGAATGCCGTAAGCACCAGAGTAGGGGTTAGTAGCGTCGACGCGGCAACCAGATTCGTGATAGATAATATAAATAGCTGCCTCAAGGTGTTCTTCTGGCACACCCGCTTCGCGTAGCCAGCCTACACAAGTTTCCTGCTCGGGGGCGATAGAAAGTTTAGCGCCAACAACAACGATTTCTGGGATCGGCTCAACTTTAACATTTTCAGAGATGAGCGTGCGTGAAACTTCAACGTTATTTTCAAAGGTAACTTCATAGATACTAACTCGACGGCCATCTTCGCCGGCACGCTCTAGATAACTTTCACCACGGGCAAGATTGTAGTCGTAGCGTGTTTCGGTGGTATATGGTAGGTTTTCTTCGATAGTAACAGTACGGCCACCGTTACGCTCAAGACGATAGGTCGAGACAGCTCCTGCTTCGAGAAAGTTAGTACTGACATTAGTAACAGTTTCGATTTTATCTCCATCATAAACTGTTAGTCCAGCTTCACGAGCAATTGTCTTAGGATCATAACTCGCCGTCATCACATAACGACGATTTACACCATCAATAACAAGTGCTGGACGGGCGCGGTGAATGTTGATGTTGAAATTATTACTATCGATTGGAGTATCAAGCGCTGGCTCGATTAAATCGGCATCAGTAAATTCGATAGAAGTTTTCTCAAGGACCTCGCGCACTGTACTGGCCGTGGTTTTAATCATTAAACTATCTTTTTCATCATAAATAGTCACGAAACGCTCAGTTACTGCAGAAGTGGATAAATCATCGTCAGCAAAAACGGCGCCTGCTCGCATAAAAGCATGGGATGCCAAAAACAAACCCATCGCTATAACGAGTAGCGCACAACAAAAATTCCTTAATTTATATTGCAATTTCATCATTGCATAATCATTATAGCAAAGATCGGTGAAAAAGTCAAGGTTTTAGCATAAGAAAAAAGTAAAAATAGTTCAATTTATAGATTAAAGAGAGCTTTTTCTAGACAAGTACCCCGAATCTCGTTTGATAAGCATAAGTGTAATAATTTTAGTTTGCACTCCAATATTAGAGGTGGTACAATGGAAAAATGAATTCGATTTTAGGAGGTTTAAATCCAGCACAACAGGAGGCGGTCAAAACATTGAGTGGTCCCGTACTAATCTTGGCTGGCGCAGGTTCAGGTAAGACCAAAGTACTGACGCACCGAATAGCAAATTTGATAGCACACGGAACGCGACCAAATCAGATACTTGCGGTAACATTCACAAACAAAGCCGCGAAGGAGATGCGAGTACGACTTTGGAATTTATTACAGAGACAGAGAGAGGAGGCAATTGGTAGACGAGATCTTGAAGATGATGTAACAAAGTTCGACTCCTTGCCGGTTGGTGATTTTAAAGTTGAGAGTGACCCACCGAAGAGCTTTATGCCCTACATGGGAACTTTTCACGGAATTTGCGTGCGAATTCTACATATTGAATATGCGGCGGCGGAAATCGATCGGAATTTTACCATTTATGATTCGGATGACCAATTAACACTTGTGCGAAGAATCGTGCGAAGCTTAAAATTAACAAATGATAAAGGTTTTACACCAAAATTAGCGCAAAATATGATTTCGAGCTGGAAAAATAGTGGACTGACGCCAGAAGACGCGGCCCGTGAGGCATACTATCCATCACAAAAAAATGCGGCCGAAGTTTACGCGCGCTACGAAAGAGAAAAAACAAATGCGGCGGCGCTGGATTTTGATGATTTATTAATTAAGACAGCGGATTTATTTCAGCACAACGAAGAGGTTCGTAAAAAGTGGCAACAGAGATTTCAGCATATTCTGATTGACGAGTATCAAGACACAAATGCGGTACAGTATCGATTAATTAAATATCTAGTGAATTCGGAACGGAATATTTGTGTCGTAGGCGATGACTGGCAATCGATTTATTCGTGGCGAGGGGCGGATTTTACAAATATTTTAAACTTTGAACGCGATTTTCCGGGTGCAAAAGTTATTAAACTGGAACAAAACTATCGTAGTACGGGCAATATCTTGGCGGCATCACAAAAGATTATTAATCAGAATAAAACGCGGACAAATAAAACACTTTTTACAGAGGCTGGGAAAGGTGAACCCATTACAGTTGAGGGTTTGCGCGATGAAGAAGGCGAGGCCAACTACGTTGCGCGACAAATCATGAAGTTGCAACCTCAATATAAATTTAGTGATTTTGCGATTTTATACCGAACTAATGCGCAGTCGTATGCTTTCGAAAAAGCATTCATGGCAATGCGGATTCCCTACAAAATTATTGGCGGGGTAAGATTTTATGATCGAAAAGAAGTAAAGGATGTACTTGCAATCCTAAAACTCTTAGTAAACCCACGCGACCGAGTAAGCCTGGAGCGAGTAGCCAAGAATGTGCTGGCTGGAGTTGGACAAACTTCACTGGAGAAAATGTTTAGAAGTTTAGATGAGGCTGAGAGTGCAGAGCAAGAGGTAAAAGTGTCTGGCACAACAAAGCTGCGTGAGGCGACAGACAAGTTGACTGGGCGCGCAAAAACCTCAATGATGCGGTTGGTGAATTTTATCGACAATTACGGCGCCGAGGGAGAAAAACCTGGCCAGACAGAGGCGATGACATTGTTTGGCGATGAAGTGGACGGGGACGAGGGTGATTCGAGCGAGAATACGGAAAGGCTGCTACCAGCCGAAATTGTTGAACAGGCAGTCAAATACTTTGATTTTGCGGGACTTCTGCATAGCGAAACACCAGACGGAGCTGAGCGGATGGGTAACCTAGAAGTTTTGGCGGCAAACGCGAGTGTTTATGACGAGTTAGTGGAATTTTTGGAAGATGCAGCATTACTTAGTTCAGCTGATGAGTCGACGGCTGGAAGTAATGTGGTTTCGATGATGACTCTACACGCAGCGAAAGGGCTAGAATTTCCGGTAGTTTTCTTGGTCGGTTTGGAGGAAGGATTATTCCCGAGCGCACGAACTGGTGAATCGGAAGAAGCATTAGAAGAAGAGCGTAGGCTGGCTTATGTCGGAATGACGAGGGCAATGAAGAACCTTTTCTTGACTTTTGCAGCATCACGATATAGTTTTGGGGGACGTAACTATAACGAACCGTCGCAGTTTTTGCTGGAACTCGGGTACAATCCTTATGGATCGGGTGGATTTGGTGAGTCGGGGGAGTATGATATCGAAATGAGTAATGATAGCGGCTTATTTGGAGGATTCGGAGAGGGATTTAATGAGGATACGGATTTTGGAATTTTGGGAGGAGATCCGGATGGGGAGTTTGGTACACCACAAAAAGCAAAGAAAGGAAGTGCTGGCGATGGGTTTGATGATTTTATAGTAAGCGAAGAGTTCGATCCGTTTCCAGATGATTTGCCGACGTTTGAGGGATGATACTGGAGGCTTTCTAGGAAGCACTAGTCTGGATCAACTAAACTTTCGTCGTAACGAGCCCGGGATGCAGAGTGACGGAAACGATGGCGGCCGTGGCGGATAGAGATAAGATAACAAGCAATGATAATCTGAATAACCATAATAACAGCCGAGGCGCCAATCATAACACCCATGCCAAACGCATAGGTCCAACCGCAAAGCATAATACCACTAGCTTCGCCGAGATAACTCATGACGTGCTTTACCGTACTGTAGCTAAACTGATGGCGATTGTCGACAAGGTTAATATAATAGCCGTCCGTAACATCTTCATACGCCGTTGAGATTAGAATTGACCAAGTGATTGCCATAAGGAAAACGAACGGACTTTCGGCGAAAATGGCTATAATGTAGGCGATGAGACGAATACCGAATTTAAGAAAAATCGTAATATAGTCGTTCTTCGGTGTAAAGAATTTAAGAGCGAGCCAACCAACAACGTCCGAAAGTAGGCCGATAATTAGAAGATAGTTAGTAGCAGTGCTGGCAGAGAAATTTAGGTAATTAGTTAGGACGAGCATTTTAAGTCCGAGCGCAGTCGCAAAGGACATGGCGGCTAGAAAGGAGTAAGTGAGGTAGAAGCGTTGAATTTTATCTCGGAAAACAGAGCGGAAGAGAGCATGTCGACGACGTGGTTCTTCGAAGCTGGAGGTCTGAGTAACGTCAATATCATACATGAGAATAAGCGCAATAACTAGAAAAATAATTGAAACGAGTAAAGTAGCGTTATAATTTGCAAAAATCATCCAAGCATGTTGACCGATCATAATGCCACCTACCAGAACACCTAAATCGCGACCAAAATATTCAACAAGCTTGCGTTTACTGTAAATACGGTTGCTTTTGGTAACCGTTGTCATGAGTGGATAGATACTAGTAATGATAAGGTAAGTTGTGAGGACATCAATAATCACACAGATGTCAATCAGGAAGCGTTGAGAGGTTAAATCAAGACCACGCAGAAAAATCAGCGCAAGGATTTTAAGAGCAATAACTCCAGACATAAAGGTTTTGAGTTTTGCTGCACGAACAAAGAGGCCAACTAGAATAATTCCGCCAACGCTAATAAATGTAGCGACACTAGTAATATTACCGACTTCAGTAGCAGAAAAACCGTTATCTTGGAGCCAAAGTTGGCGGAAATTTTCCCAGAGTCCAACAGAAGTGCTAAAAAATCCAAGCATAGCAAGAATTTTGGTTTGAAAAATGGCCTTTTTAGAGCGGTAGCGACGTTTTTTGATGAGCTCTTGACCTTTTTTAAGAATTCTTGAGGACTTTTTGCACATTTTGCTAGTTATTTTTTAGATATTAAGTAAATGTATTGACTTTTTTAATAATGTGTGATATAATTAAAGGTTAGGGTATATTTTGATTTTTGCCGTAGTAGCCTAATTCTATTTTAGCATAAAAGGAATACGGAAGGAAGCTTAAGATAGAGGAAAATGACCCCAAAGCAGGAACAAAGACAAGGAAGAGTAAGTTTCTGCCGTATTTGACCATGAGTAGCAATAATATTGTCCAAACCTAAGCGATCCAGTGGACTCTCGAATAAATCCGCTACGGACGAAGAAATGAAGGGCAAAGGGTTAGAAAGATATTCCTTACTCCAGGATCGCCTTAATGCGACGAACACCGGCGGAGGACGATTCTTCTTTCGTGATTTTGAATTTCCCTAGTTCTCCAGTGTGGGTGACGTGTGGACCACCACAGATTTCGATAGAGATCAGGCCAGTATCTATTGTGTCAGGAGTATCCTCTGGAGTGCCCGTACCGATGGCATAAACAGTGACACGATCAGGGTAGCGATCGCGGAAGGAGCCGTGGGCGTGCAAAGTGTCGAAAGCGTAATCTTTGTCATATTCAGCATAGACAACTGGAAAATCGGCTTCAATCCAAGCATTCACTCGATCCTCAACCTTTTTAAGCTCTTCGGAAGTAAGTTTATGATCAATATTAAAGTCGAAACGTAAACGTTCTGGAGTTAAATTGCTACCTTTTTGGGCAATGTTTGGATCGATTTCGTCCTGGAGGGCGGCGAGTAGAAGATGGCAAGCGGTATGATATTTGACGGTTTGGTCGCCAGTATCGGAGAGGCCCCCTTTAAACATACCCTTTGAAGCGGTTTTACTGCGTTCACGTTGTTCACTTAAGGCGCTTTCGAATTCAGTCAGATAGTCCTTTGAGAGCGTGAAACCCATTTTGTAAACTTCTTCAACACTAAGTTCAAGCGGGAAACCATAGGTGTCCTGGAGCTTAAATAGATCGTAGCCGGTTAGTGCGCCAGCAGCGCTACTGGCAGCCATCCGATGCAGTTCTCTCAGGCCTTTATTGATGGTCTTGCGGAAAGCGTTTTCCTCCTTAGTTAAAACTTCGAGCACGTTCTTACGACTAGGCAGAATATCATCCGACAAATCCTGATAATTTGTTTCAATCACGGGTAGAATTTCTGCTAAGAATTCTTGACCAATACCTAAGTCAAGCGCCTTCAAAATAGCCCGACGCACTAGTCGACGAAGTGCATAACCTTGTGCCTTATTGCTCGGCAAAAGACCTTGCGCAGCTAACAAATAGGCGCCACGTAGATGATCGGCAATGATGCGCATTTCGTCAGTGTTATTATCGTAATTTTTATGAGATAGTTCCTCGAGTTTTTCGATAATTGGAGCGAGAAGAGAAATTTTAAAAACATCAAAACTATTAATCGAAGCCGCAGTAATGCGCTCGAGTCCACCACCAAAGTCGACGTTTTTATGCTCCAGTTCCTCAAAGGTACCATCTTCTTTGCGTTTATACTGCATGAAAACTTGGTTGCCAATTTCCATAAATCTAGCGCCGTCGGAAGCGGGATGACTTTTGCCGTATTTTTTGATATCTTGTTTATCCTCACCAAAATCATAGAAAACTTCAGAGTCAGGTCCACAAGGATCGCCAAGTGGAGTGGTTTCGATACCACCTCCGCGGCTCCACCAGTTTTCTTTGTCATCATAGAAGAAGATGCGCTCGCCAGGATTAATACCTCGTTTATCGCCGTTTGCCGCTGAACCAATTTCAACGATTTTGGCTTCGACGCCAGCTTTCTTAAAGACGTTTTGCCAAATTTCGGCCGCTTCGGTATCTTTAGGGATACCATATTTTTCGTTGCCGATAAAGCAAGTAACGTAAATCTTTTCAGGATCAAGACCAACTTCCTTAGTTAAGAACTCAAAGAAATTTTCGATTTGCTCCTTTTTAAAATAATCACCGAGCGACCAGTTGCCAAGCATCTCAAAAACCGTGGTATGGCGCGGGTCGCCGACATCTTCGATGTCTTGGAGGCGCATAGAAGGTTGGGAGTCGGTCAGACGTGTGCCTTCAGGATGTGGTTGGCCAAGAAGGTAAGGGAGAAGTGGCTGCATGCCAGAACCGGTAAAAAGAGTAGTCGGATCATTCTCGAGAACAATCGGAGCAGGAGGAATAACCTTATGACCGTGTTTAACTTGAAAATCTAGGAATTTTTTGCGAATTTCGTTTGCGTTCATAAGATGTATTATACCTCATATATCTAGTCTTGTCATGCGCCATTAAAAATGAGGCGTAGCCTTTATGGCCGCGCCTCGGGTTTTCGTTCATTCAGGGATTCTTCTGTCCAGCTTCACGCATGGCTGATGGATGAGTAAATCTGAATAACTCTCGACAGATGACGTACTCAATCGAACATCTAAGCATCATGAAGGCATACGGTGACATTCGTGGTATATCCAACAATACCACTGAAATTGTTGAAATTACTGTTAATACACACTCCACAGCCATACAGACCAGTATAAGACGTTGCCGGAATGGCAACTCGCAGAACTGATGCCAGCGTTCACTGAAGCTACCTGAAAAGGCTGTCGGTTGACCAGCAAAATCTGGCAAACGTTTAATCGCGTCTGGTCTGAGGATTAATTCCCAGATGATGACGAAGACGATTGTAGGAAGCCAAAGTGTCATTGATATCGCTAGAAGCGATACGATACTTGCCTCGATTCCTGCAATCTTAACACAGGCGACCATTAATACTTGTTCAATAAGCATAGCGATCCCCCTCTGGTTAAGAATCCCGTAGAACATCTCCGTTGTACTTAACTCTTTTTTCATAAAAGCACCCTCCTGGATAGTTTTACCAAGCTCTGCACGTTCCTGAATTGGAAAATAAATTTTAGAAAGTACGTAAGCTTAGGCTTATTCTTTCATTGTAGCACAGATTTCGTAAAATGTCAATGGTTAAATTATATTTTTAGAGTCTAGTGTTGATTATTTTGGTGGTTATTTATGATTTTATTATTGACTTTTTAGGTTATGTATGCTATAATTTAGGATGTAGAGAGTGCCTATGGTACTCTTAGTAAATTAATGTCGGAGGGATAATATTATGAAACTTGATTTGTGGGCTCCGTTAGATGCTACGGTAGTAAACGAGGAGTTGGATGATTATCTAACAAACACCGAGTCAGGAGGACGCTGGTCGAAAGCATTATATTTTTTGACACAAGAGAATAAACGCTACGTGCAACCTTTTCTGGAGCGAGCGCTTACCGATATCGAAATTCCAAAAAGCTATTATCGGGCAGATGATTGGTGGAAATGCGCGGTGATGAGCAGTGCGTATTGCGAGGAAGAGGGTAGAGTAGTACTGAAGTTACCGGAGAATCTGGCGCCATATAAGTTTTGTGTGTCGCCGCTATTGAAGAATAAGCTGGAGTTAGTAGAGCGGGCGCGTGAAGTTTTTGGGATGTTAAAAGATAAGTACACGTTCGTAACGTGGGATGATTCGGGAAATATTGGGAAACGCTACAAGAAACAGGACGAAATCGGGACACCGAAATGTGTGGTGGTGGACTTTGAGAGTCTAGAAGACGGAACGGTGACAGTTAGAGACCGAGACACGACTGAGTAGGTACGAGTGAAGATTGAGGAGTTATAAAAAAGAAGCGTGTGGCATAAAAAGGAGCCCCGCCGTTAGGTGAAGCTCTTTTAGATAGGCTTTTGGAATGCACGGTTGATAAGCAGTGATGAGTTGAAAGTTGGCTAGTTGTAAGTAGGGGCGGTGGGATCTTTGGCGAGAATTAGATAGGTTACGCTCTGTATCTGCATCCATTAGGGGTTACGCTCTGTATTTGCATCCATTAGGCAGGCAAAAAATACTGCACCACCGTTTGCGATAATGCTGATTACACTACCACGCGCTATGGAATCTTCCAGGGTATAAAGAGCGTAAAACATAGCCACGTAGTTTAGACACATAAATGGAATGCCTAGCCAATACCAAGCTCCGAGTAAATGATACTTTAAGCGGTTTACAGCCTTGCTTAACCCTCCATAGCCCTTTTTAAGAAATCTTCTCTCCATAATAGTAGTGCAGGTAGCGACCAGCACTACGATAAACTGGACAAAAGTGACGGCTAAGATCCAGAAAGTCTGATCAGCAATAATCTGTTGTAACGCCTCGAAAAGATTACTATAAAATACACTATAGAAACTAAAAAATCTTACTACCATATGGTTCCCTCCTGAAGATTTTTGGGGCGAAATTTATATATTTCACCCTGACCGTCCACTTGTCACGTTATGAAAGCTCAGGGTGAAATATGCCATTCCAAAAGATTTTAAAATTCGACCAGTTAAATGTAGGGTATTTTTTTATACCAAAAGCATAAAAATACCAGTACCGGTATCAATTGGTTTGCGGAGCCGCAACGACTCCATACTTTCATTGTATCACAGGTTTACATTTTTGTCAATAGTTTCGTATTGATCCACAACCTTTGCAACAAAATAAGGTAAGTTCTATACTTAGATTTATTACCACATAAATAAAAGGAGAACTTACCTTATGGCTTATTGTACCATTAAGACCATGTCTCAGACTAGGGGCAAAGCAATGCGTATGCTAATCTTGGAACGACAATCTATCCAAAAAGTAGCAGATAAGTATGGTGTTCATCGTACTACAATCTGGCGCTGGAAACAAAAATGGCTGGAGCAGAATAGACATATCAACTTACATAATGCAGTACGGCATAAGGATGCGCCAACGTCCAAGTTCCGACTCGACAGCTGCACATGGAGCATACCAACAAAGCCCGCCATACCACTTCATCCGCACTGCTTATCTGATGATTTAGTGCAACTAGTGCTAGACGTAAGGGAGCAACTGCAGCGTTGTGCTGAAGTGGTATGGCACTATATTAATCACGTATTAGAAGTTAAGATTAGTCTATCTAGTGTATGCCGTATCTTACAGCGTCATGGTCAATATACTACACGTAGAAAGAAACGTCAGAAGTATAAAGGGCTCAAACGTCCAGACATACAGAAAGCCGGCGATCTAGTGGAAATTGATACGATTCACCTATATAATCCTATCTCCAAGACTAAACGTTACATCTATACTGTCATTGATGTATATAGTCGTATGACTTATGCTAAGGCCTATGATGAGATACGGCCTGGACTAGCCCTTAAGACTATCCTTGAAGCACAAGAGTATATAGGAGTTAAGTTCAAGACTGTGCAAAGTGACAATGGCTCAGAGTTCTCCTCGTACTTTGAAGATAGGCTAACATCTCAGGGCATAAGCATACGGCATACGAGACTAGGACGTCCCAACGACAATGCACATATAGAACGGTTTAACCGGACTTTGCAAGAAGAATGTACTGGCAAATACTTTGTTCGCAGTGTTGCAAAGGTTGTGAGGGGGGTATGGTTATTTTGCAATAATTCCGCCGCCAAGACAAATATCGCCAGAATAGAGGACGGCAGACTGACCAGAAGCTGGGCGCTTGACGGGAGAGTTAAAAGATAACACTGAACTATCTTTCATCTCCCCTACCAAACTGGCCGAGATGAGAGGAGCGCGGTGGCGAAGGCGGACTTTAAGATTGGTAATCTTAGTAAGCTCTGCTACCGTTAAGCCATTACGTAAATGTAAATCTTCTATTTTTAGCTCATCCGCCCAGAGAGACTCGTGGTTTAGGTTGCGTGAAACATAAACAAGATTACGGTCGAGGTCTTTTTGAACTACATAATATGGCAGGCCACCGCCAATGTATAAACCATGACGTTGACCTATTGTATAGAAAATAGCGCCATCATGATAACCAAGAACCTGATTGGTTTCGAGTTCGCGGATTTCACCAGGGCTAGTATCGAGGTACTCGCGAAGAAAATCCTTCATACCAACCTCGCCAACGAAACAAACACCCATTGACTCCTTTTTGTTGGCAACATCAAGACCGTGATTGGTGGCGAGCTGTTTAATTTCTGGCTTGGTATAATTCCCCACCGGGAAAATTGTCTTTGCGGTCGCCTGATCGCTCATGCGATAGAGAAAGTAGGTTTGGTCTTTATTCTCGTCTTTGGCTCTAAGCAAGAATTGGGGTTCTGATAGGGTGTTATCATTTTTTTTGAAATCTCCCTCTAGATTTGAGCCGACCCGAGCATAATGACCGGTGGCAATATAATCAGCGCCGCGTTCCATCGCCCGTTCATAAAAAAGCTTGAACTTAATTTGCTCATTACACATAACATCTGGATTCGGGGTGCGACCCTTCTGAAATTCAGCGAGCATATAATCCACTACTCGCTTCTTATATTCCTCCTCAAAATCCCAGACCTCAAAATCAAGATCTAGCCCAACCGCGACACGCTTCGCGTCGGCGAGATCCTCGGCCCACGGACATTTCATACCGGGGAGATCTTTAGACCAATTTTTCATATAGACACCAGTAACATCGTAGCCCTGCTCTTTAAGTAGGATAGCCGAAACGGACGAATCAACGCCACCGGACATGCCGAGGTAGACTTTTTTATTCATGATAATCCTCCAAAGCACAGTTGTCATCCATCTTTTTTCGGAGCGCGTCGCCGACGCCCGTCGTTACGGGGTCGTCGCGCTCGTTCTCGCCGTAGCTCCGAATCTCCTCAAAAAGAGGATGGCAACTGCCGCTAAGAGCATTACCTTGAAATACGATACCGTAAGGGCTAGTTTCGAGAATCATATATTGTAGTAAATTCCAGAGTGGTTGACGTTCAGCTGGGGCTACTTTTTGGAAACAAATTTTCATTTTAATGACCTTTCGGCTAGTCTAATATATTCATTGCGGACGATTTCGACGATTTTAGGGGCGACATTCATGATTTGGTCCTGAGTATTGGTGCTGCCAAGTGAGATGCGCAGGGAGCCAGCGATTTCTTCGTCAGAGAGACCGATAGCGGCGAGAACGTGCGATTTAGTACCCTTGTTCGCAGCGCAGGCGGCGCCAGTCGAGACAAAGATCCCTTCGGCTTCAAGTTTGTAAACCAGACGCTCAGCATCAAGACCCGGGAAACAAACGGGAACGAAATTCGCGAGTTGTTTTTTAGGGTTGCCGAGGAAGATTGGCTCAGGAATTGAATGTGCGGGGGAGTTTTGAGTGCTTTTTGTAGGTGAATTGAGATTATGCTTGACTTTTTCACTATTCTGCGCTACAATTGGAGCATCCGAATGTGTTTCGGTTGGGTTTTTGATGACTTGACGGAGATAGTTTGACATTTCTTGATACTTCTTGCGATTTCCAGCAAGATGTTTTTTTGATTCAGTAGCAGCGGTCGCAAAGCCAATTACACCAGGGACATTTTCCGTACCAGAACGAAGACCACGCTCTTGACCGCCACCAAAACTAATGGGATGAAGTTTAATACCGTGTGCAACATAAAGCGCACCGACGCCCTTCGGGCCACCACATTTAGCAGCATTAAGTGTAAGAAGATCTACTCCAAGACGAGCGACACTGATTTCGATCAGATTAAGGGCTTGCGAAGCGTCAGTATGCAAGAAAAGAGGCATAGTAATTCCCCGCTCGAGGCGATTTTGGCGGACGGTGCGCACGATTTCGGCAACCTCAGCAAGTGGCTGGATGGTGCCAAGCTCGTTGTTAGCTAAAGAAACAGATATAAGGTCAACTTCGTCTGTCAGTTGGGAACGCAAATCGTCTAGCTGGATTAAGCCAGTTTTGTCAACGTTAATTAGACCATGATTACGATTTTTGGCGGCTTCAAGTACAGCAGCATGCTCGGTAGTAGGAACTAAGACTTTACCATGACTAGCGGTAAAAGCAAGGTTGATTGATTCTGTTGCGCCGGAGGTAATGACTAAATCAGCGCCTTTTGCGCCAATAACATGAGCAATATCATCCTTAGCTCGTTCGTAAGCCTCGCGTACATGCTTAGCAGGAAGATAAGGAGCAGAGGGATTAAAAAAGAGTTCCGTAAAATACGGCAGCATAGCGTCAAGAGCCTTCTGCGTAACTGGAGTTGCGGCGGCATGATCAAGATAAATCATATCTTTATTATACCATAGAATCCTCATTTACTGCAAGGGACATCAACTCTGGTGGAAACAAAAAGATACTCGAAATCTATGAACGTTTAAGGTAGAGGTGTTGTTTAATAAGTCTGAGGTAGGTACGGGTGGCTTGGCGGAAGTTGGTGAGCTCAGCGGAGGTAAGACGGATGTAGCGACCAGCGGAAACCTTCTTATAAACACCGTCGGGACGGACCTCATAGCGAATCGTAGTTTGGCGGAGGCGATGCTTAGAGTCGGTCCAACTCTCGTGCCAAATCCAAATGTTATCATGATCGTGGAAAAATTCGCGACGGTGACCTTCGGGAACTGGGCCAAAAATTGTACTACCGAGACGAGATTCGGCGTTAATCAGATCGGCGCGAGTCAGACGACGGAGTTTTTTGAGCCTTTTAGGTCGAGGAAGCCCAGCAGAAGTAAGTAGGTTCGAGTCTTTAGCTTTGGTCGCGCTCTGTTTCCCCAGTTTAACTTTAGATTTTAAGCTAAACTTCCCCTTCGTCTTAGACTTTTTAGCTTTAGGCTGAGTAGGCTCGGAGATAGTTTGGGCAACCGCTTTGTTAGAAGATTTTTCAGGAGACTGATTTTGAGGAGACTGAGCACCAGCTAAGATAGTAGGTTTCGGAGCAGAAGCAACGAGGTAACGCGACTGGTGAATACGTACGACCATACCATCAGTTAGAAGAGTTGTAAATTGATTTTGCTTGCTCTTATTGTGATTTTTTGTTGTTAGACTTGAGTTATTTTGGGTTTCGGGAGGATTTATGGGCTTTACAAAGTTAAGAGAACTTTGCTTAATTAAGTCACTATAAATTCGGCGGTGTCTTAAAGAGACGCACGGCATGCTTCAATTTCCTTTGCGATTTCCATAAGTTCATGAAAAACTTCGAGCGAAGCAGGGGTAGCAAAATCAATCGTGTCAAAATCAGATAGAGAAGTTATGGTTTGGGGATTATATTTTGAAAAGGGTTGTGGCATTTTTAGTAGTTTGCTCCGCAATTAATGTTTTCGGCACGTTAAGCGTCGTTGCGAGAAAATCAGCAACCAACGAAACGTAGCCAGGCATATTAATTTTACCACGGAATGGAGCTGGAGTCAAGAAGGGAGCATCAGTTTCTAAAAGCATTTTTTCAAGCGGAGGTAAAGGAAGAGTGGAATAGGTTGCCAGTCCATTAACACCGACATAAAATTCGCGTTCCAAGACTTTTTGAAGGACTTTTTTCGAACCTGTAAAACTATGGACTACGCCTTTAACGTCTGGAAAATTATCAAGAACACCAAAAGCATCATCAAAAGCTTCACGAATATGGAGAGAAACGGGCAATTTTAACTTGATGGCAAGCTCAAGCATTTGTTCAAAAAGTCTAATTTGGGCGGAACGATTATAGCCTTCGTAATGATAATCTAGACCGATTTCGCCAATGGCAACGGGAGAAAGCGGGCGAGAAGCGCGATTATCATCCTTTTTCGAGGCCCGGCGTTCTTCCGGCCCGTCCTTGCTTTGCTCGGATTCCCCGTCGTCGCCTCGGAAAGAAGAGCTAGCTCTTCTTTCACTCGGACTCCTCTGAGATTCGTTACGGGTGGAAGCCGCCTTTTCCTCGCTCGTGGCGTTGCGGACGGCCTCGAGAAAAGAACAATAATCGCCTTCTCGCCCGGTTATCATTTCAGAATTGGCGAATTCGGGATGGATGCCGTAAGTCCAGTAGACGTTAGCATGAGAAGTGGCAAAATCCCTGGCGTTTTTTGAATCCTCAGGATTAGTGCCGATACAGACGATTTTTTGAACATCACTTTCGTGTGCTTCTTTGAGAAAATCAGCCTGTTGCGCGGGCGTAAACCATTCAGAGTCATGGAGATGGCAGTGAGTGTCAATTAGCATAATATATATTATAGTATAAACTAGTAACTTAAGCTCTAGCTTCACGCTTACGTTTTACGGGGTCGAGTTGACGTTTACGCAAGCGGAGACTTTTTGGAGTAACTTCAAGCAACTCGTCATCGAGCAAGAAATCGATACATTGTTCGAGCGAATACTGCGTATATGGTGTAAGCTGAATGGCACCATCGGACGCGTGGGTGCGCATGTTTGTCAGTTGCTTCTCCTTGCAGACGTTAATATCGATGTCATCTTTTTTGTTACTAAGTCCAACAATCATACCTTGATAAACTGGCACACCTGGCGGAATAAAGAGAGTTCCACGGGCCTGAGCAGCGTCGAGAGCATAAGCAGTGCTAGTACCAGCTTCAAACGCAATCAAAGCACCATTTCGTTCGGGGCGGTATTTACCCTCGACGGGTCGGTAACCATTCGGCAGTGAGGACATAATGGCGGTGCCTTTTGTAGCAGTAAGGAGGTTATTGCGCAAACCAATGAGGGCAGCAGTCGTAATCTCGTAAACAAACCGTGTACTGCCAGAACTAGTAAGTTCTTGACTTTTTAAATCGGCTTTGCGGATGCCAAGTTCCTGGCTCACGGCACCGACAAATTCAGGTCCAACTTCAATCGTTAGTTCTTCAATTGGCTCGCATTTTTTACCATCAATAACGTTATAAACAACTTCGGGACGGCCAGTTTCGAGTTCGTAACCTTCACGGCGCATGGTCTCGATCAAGACGGAAAGATGGAGCTCGCCACGGCCAGAAACTTTATAACCAAGACCATCTGGGACAATCTTAAGAGCGATGTTAGTTTCAAGCTCGCGTTCGAGACGCTCAGCGATTTGGCGAGAAGTAGTAAACTCACCTTCCTGACCCTTTAAAGGGGAGGTGTTTGGTCCGATATAGATGCTAAGAGTAGGTGGTTCAAGTTCGATAGTCGGGAGAGCTTCAGGATTATCGCCAGTTGCAATTGTATCGCCGATGTTAGCCTGAGTGATACCAGAAATCGAAACAATATCGCCGGCGGAAGCCTCTTCGACTTCTTCCTTGCCTAAGCCTTTATAGACGAAAAGGCGGTCGATTTTACTTTTTGTGGCTTTTACGGAATCATTCTGTGCAGGGTCGGTATGTAAAACCGATACAGTTTCGCCTTTCTTCAGCTTACCACGGAAGATCTTGCCAATGGCATACTTACCAAGATAGTTATCGGCTGCAAGCGCCGCAACTAGAAGTTGCGCACCTTTTGAAGCGTCATCATCGATCTTCGGCGCAGGAATTTCGTTTACAATTGCATCGAAGATAACGTGCAAATCGTTGTCGAGATCGGTAGTTTTACCGGCCTTACCATCGCGAGCAACAGCGTAATAGATAGGATAGTTGAGTTGGCTTTCGTCACTGGCGAGCTCAAGGAAGAGATCGGCAATTTCGCTCTCAACTTCTTCAATACGAGCGGCTGGTTTGTCAATTTTATTTATAATAACCACTGGCTTAAGATGTAGGCTCAGAGCTTTCTGGAGAACAAACTTGGTCTGAGGCATAGGGCCTTCTTGGGCATCAACAATCAGCAAAACCCCATCAGCCATATTCAAAGTACGCTCAACTTCACCGGAAAAATCAGCGTGGCCTGGAGTATCGATAATGTTAATTTTATAATCCTTATAGAAAACGGAGGTTTGTTTCGCGGTAATCGTAATTCCCCGTTCGTGCTCTTGGTCCATAGAGTCCATAATGAGAGTTTGGGACATCTCGGCTTGATTATCCCGAAAAGTATTCGATTGTTTTAAAAGACCATCGACAAGCGTGGTTTTACCGTGGTCGACGTGAGCGATAATTGCGATGTTGCGAATTTTTTCTACCATATCTTGTCTATTCTATCACTTTTCTCTAAAAATGCAAGGAGGTCGCACTGCATAATTAAAACGTTAGAGTTTCGAGGTTGGAGAGTTGGTAATTTGATTTTGGCGATTATGCCGGAAAAGTGGCATAATACATTCAATTCAGATGATATTTTTGGATTTATTGCAAGAATAGCATAAATGGTATTGACATTTTAGCTTATGTATGATACAATGGTGGTATGAGGTAAATGTGGGGATTACTGAGTACATTAGTAATCTAGATTAGATGATTCAGAATACTGAGTGATTTCCTGCTTTTGTAACTATTAAACATACTCAAAATGGAGGGGCAATATGAAGAAAATGTTTTTAATGATGTTGGGTTTGATGATGTTATTCGGTACGGGTTGCCAGAAGAGGCCTGATGAGTGCGAAGTCGTCGTGTCAGAAACCACGGTAAGTCCGTGGGAGGAAGAGGATCGGGAGTTCGAGGAGCTCAAGCGTAAACATGAAGGTCACGAATGTGACCTTATGGAGTACGTTGACGATAGCGGCACAGGATGGGCATGTTATGATGAGTACTGTAAGGTCAAGAACATCGGCAATTACGCACCAAAGAGTAGCGTGTCCGCGTTTTATGATGATTCTACCGTATTCTACTGCAACTCCGACAACGAGGCGCAGGAAGAGGCTATAGTAAAAGACAAAGTCAAACGCGGTGTTTATACGACATCGGAATTGCTGTACGGTAGCGATGAGACAAGTGTCGATCAGGATGTTTGGAAACAAGATACTAGCTATCGAGTTATCCTAAATTTAGGACCTGATGTTGGTATTGACGGCCAAAGATTCGTAGTTGACGTGTCCTATCCGAGTTATGTTAGGAATGGACATGTTGGCACGATTCTGGTTGAAGTTTCTACAGACGAGGAGGTCTTTGTTGGATCCTTAAGTTTCGTAGCGGAAGGTAGTTTAAATCTAGTACATGGCAGTAGTGTTGATACGTCAGAAACTATACACATTGACATCTTTGATGGTGAGCTTTGGTTAGAATTTTATACCGGAGCAACTAGTGAGCATTATAGAACTAGGCCAGAAGTTGATAGTGGCAGTTCTACAGGTCCGTACACAACAAAGTATAGCTTTAAGCGACATCAGTCGGAAGGACAGCCGGAGCCAAAGAATTCAACTCCGCAAGATACAACTGGCGAGAGCATGAATTCTATCTCTTCGTCAATATCTGTTACAGAAAAAGAAACAATATGCTGGCCAGAGCCAACTAGGCCAGAGAACTGTACGGAAGCAGAAACGGAAGCAGAGATGGAAACAGAAATGAAAGTCGAGAAGTTACCTCCTGGAGGATTCCAGATGGAGACAGGAGCAGAAAATATTGACATTGGCACTGGAGGACTCGAGACAACAATGAGTCGGGTCGAACGAGATAAGCTCTGCTTCTTTCCGTCAACGTGTTATTCTGGGAGTCACACTGCTCTGTGTGATATTGCTCTGAACGATTATTTACAAGGAACGTGCGGAACTGGTGACGCCATGTGTGAATGTCCAAAACGTAATTCAAACATTCACCGGTCACGGTGCCCATACAGTAGTAATTAAAACGAATTATCAACTATCTAGAGGGGGCAAGTAGGAGCGCCGAAAGACGCTCCTTTTTCATATCTACATGACTTGAAGTCGGCGACCGCGGCGACCACGGATGATTAAAACAATCCAGAGAATAATAAGGAAAACGATAAAAGCGGCGCCAAGAGCGAGCCAGATCGGACAAACAACGACAAGACGTTCAAAAGTATATTCTTGGTCGAGGAAGGAAATATGCTGGACCGCACGAAAGACGCCAAGCTGAGGTGCGCCTTCCCAGGTTAAAGTGTTAGTACGAGTAGTGTCGGGAAGAATAATAGGAGTGGCTCGACCGGGAGTTTTGCCGTCGGCATCTTTATATTCGGGGGTGAAGACTTCTTTGTTGGTGAAAAAATCGTAAACTGTGAGGCTATGACTGACGCGGAAGTCGATGTTGCCGTCGTTTTTTACCGTCACGGAGGAGGAAAAGGGTGAACTAAGTAAAAACCCAGGGAGCTTATGGCCCATCATGACTGCACCAATATGTTCTTCCCCTTCAACATGTGCATAGAGCAATGAGGCGATTTGGCCAATGGTGCGAAAAGTAGCCTCTTCGTTGATAGTGTCACGAGTTTGGACAATAATGGCAGCGTACTGGCCACCGCCAGGGATATTTTTAGGAACAGAAATATGGAATTCGGCTTCAACTTCTTCGCCGGGTTCAAGATGAATTGAATCGCGCGGGAAGGTGATCCAATTTTTAAGATTGGTATAGGAATTTTCGGTTGAAAAATCTGGGTCGTAGTTTTCATTCAAGGCTTGATAAGGCAAAACTGATAAGTTAACAGTAAAAGGCAACCGGCCACCGTTTTTTATAGTGACGCTACTGGAATAGTTCGCGCCGGGCTCGAGGTCTAGCTCCTGCTCAACAGGTCTAACTTCCAGTACGATATCGCCCACTTCGAGTGCTGAGGCTGGTATCTGAGAATGAAAATTAAAGAGACACGTCAATGTATATATGAGAGCGTAAAATAGAGTAGATTTTCTAAGCATTACCAATCTATTATAGCATACTTGGCTTTGAAAATTATGCTATGAAGTCAATTGGAAACCTAGCTAGCGTGTAACAGCCGTGACGGTTAGGTCGGTTGCGTAAACACCCTGAGGTAACTTTGGACTAACGGTAATCTTAATTGGGAATTTTACTAATTCACGATTATCGTCAAAGACATCGGTTGGTTCGCCGTCGTAGAACGGAGTTGGGTTAGAGTTAATCTTGCTATACTCCGCGGTGATACCCGGTAAAAGGTTTTTAACACCCCAACCATATTTCTTATCCTGAATATCGGGATTTTCGACGGATGGAATACTGAAAGTACCTTCATCGTCAAAGAGGTGATTTTCTTCGGCACTAAGAAGGATTGAGTAGTTCATTGCGCTACGCACTGTAACTTCAAGTGTACCGCTACCTGGCATGTTAGGATAGATTACAATAGGTTCTTCGTTACCATTTTCATCTTTTACAACGGCAGCATCAAGCGAAAGAACGGTATCAACGTTAACACAAACAATCGTCGAACCATCGGAAGCAGTCTGAACAGCCGCATCAACTCGACCAGGGGCAACTTGGATTTTTTCTGGGGTCAAGCCAGCAGTAGTAGAGGTAACCCCAGGTGTACTACCATCCGTACCGTTTTCGTAAAGATAGCGATAGTCGCCATCAACGATGTATTGTTTACCATCCTCACCTGTGACTATTGCCCCGTTAACGTCGCCCTCGAGCTTCTGTGTCCTTGCGTTGCGACAAGCGTTTTGCGCTTTCATCTCGTCGAAATTGAAGTCGCTAATATCAGTGGCCGCATAGCTAGTTAAAGGCAAAAATGCGATTGCACCTCCCATGAGGATACATGAAGTAAGCAAAAGTTTTTTGATCATACCTTCCATTTTTGTTTCCCTTTTTATTTTTTGTATTTATATACATGACTTTTGTATCTTCATGATACATGAAGATTATGGTTTTTGCAAGAGTTTTGCTAAGTTTTCATTGTTGTATTTTTTACAACATAGTCGTCTTATGGCGGAATTAGGAATTTTACCTTGACTTTTTATATAATCTGTGATACAATAGAAGGATGGGCATGTGCCCAGAATAGCATCTTACAAAGTAGTATTTTCTAAAGACAGACGAAAAAACCAAAAGAAGAGGAGAGATGAGATGAGTTTAAGGAACTTAGTGATGGTCGTTATGGTTTTTATGGTAATTATGACTCAGCCAGTTTATGCGGATGAAATTGAGGCAGTATATGATGCGACGAGTGTGGAACCTCTTGATGCAGAGACTATGCTGACAGCTAATACAGTAGCTAGCGAGTCGGTTTTGTTGGATAATTTAGCAACAGACGGACAGGCGGCGCAAAACACACCTGGGACAGCGATAACTACAGATCAGCCTGAAGAGACTGTCGAGTCGACGTCGCCCGTTGTTGAAGCCTCACTAATTGCCTCAAACGCTCAAGTAGGGCCGGGTTTTATTAACTTACCCTTTGTTGAGGAAACGGTGAGTGAGCCAGGAGAATTAATCTGGATGGGTTGGACAGTATTTGAATCTGGAGACGAATCTTATGCTCAGACTGGAGGTGATGGTGGACACGCGTTTGGGCGTTTTCAGTTTGATTCAAGATACGATCTGGCTGGGTTTTTACAGAAATGTATAAACTATGATGAGACCTATGCGCGCTTTGGGCAGTTTATTACGACGAAGTCTGGTCAGGCAGTAATGAGAACGCGGTCAGGACTTAGTGAGGTCTGGAAACAGATTTATAGTGAGCGACCAGATGAGTTTTCGTTACTACAAATCGAGTATGCAGCGGAAACCTATTATTATAACGTTAAAGCAGCTCTGCTCAACATGTATGGCATCAATATAGATGAGTACAGTCCAGTACTAAAAGGGACAATGTGGAGCATAGCGCTGAGAGACGGAAATAATGTTCATGCAATGAGACGCTATAACAATCTCCGAACGGTCGTGGATACCTATGTGCCTGGAATTGATGAGGAGACGTGGTTGAGGGCAATTTATGCAGCGGAAACGGCAAGGCATCCAAGCCAGTCCGGACGTTGGAGCAATAAACAATTAAATGCCGCTCTAAGCGCGCTAAGTCAGTATCAACAGATTGAAGTCGCATCTAACAGTTTGGCTGAATTTGAAGTGATTGTACAAAGAAAGGAGGAAAATACTGTAATTGTCGATGGCGCCGATAGAGGCGCCTTTTTATTTTTTCAGCTCTTCTTCGCCTTTTCTTCATAAGCGCAAGATTTAACCCATATATGATGCATAATATATATATAATTAGTATGCTAGACAGCGGATGGGGTGGGCATGTGTACGGTTGTAAGGTCCCCAAGAGGGGCTAACCCTAGCATTACTATCAAAATCTAAATAGAACGCGCCCCATGTACTAGTTGGAAGATAATTTGCTACAGTATTAGATCTAACGTGTCCAATTATGTGAGCATACTTAACCGTACCGACGTCAACATATACACCTCCGCTACGGACGAAATGAAGAAAATTTTACTGTGCGATCATGACAAGAAAACTACTTGCGGAAAATGATTTTTTTGCTATAATAAGTGCAGTTCCATGCGCTCGTGGTGGAATTGGTAGACACGCTACCTTGAGGTGGTAGTGGCGATTTTAAGCTGTGCTAGTTCGAGTCTAGTCGAGCGCACCAACAGTAATTCTTGCTGTCGGTTAGGCGGTTTGATTTATGTTGTTCGGGATTTTACCAAAATGATTTGAGGAGCAGTCTTGGTGACTGCTTTTTTAGTGATAGGTAGGAGCTCACCTGAAAAATTACGCGATTCAAGTTGCGCTATTGATTAATGTCGCGTTAGGACATCTACTATACTACAAACTTAATCCCTTAACTGGGGGGATCCGTCAGTGATACTAAGCTGTGATATAATATATCAAAAGGATATCGCTAAAAATGTCAAACAATAACAACTACAACGATGGCTGGCAGGATGGGTATTGGTTCGGTAGTGGCGATGCTTATAATCGAGGTTACGAAGAGGGCAAACAAGCTGAGCGTGAACGAATTAAACGAGCGATAGACGGCGGTAGTTTATCTGCGGGTGAATCATCGACTTTAGGTTCAATGATTGGCGGATCGATTATTTTGACGATTTTCGGGTGGTGCTTTGTTGGGCTGATTTTATTATTATTCTGGATTGGTGGCAGTAGTGGAGAATGGTGGTTTCCGTGGATTTGGCGGACTGCGTTTTGGGGTGGAGTTGGGTTTGTAGTTCTGATGAGCTTTGCGGGGATAGTTATAGCCATTACTGAGAAGAAGAATCCCTCAGAAAAGCCAGCAGATGATCCGAATATGCCGTGGTATAAGAAATACCCACCAGCGGATGTAATAAAGAATCGAAGTAGAAGCAAGTAATTAAAAACTTTCGCCGGGGATATTGAGAGTTCTTTAAAATGTTACCATTTGATGGCAATCTTGGGTGTTTTATTATACCACATTCTTCGTAGAAAACTACTCTTTTTGTGAAAAATGCTTGTTTTTGCTGCTTTTTCGTGCTAAAATAAGATCAATTCATCTACCGAGTCGTAGAAAGAAGGGTCGAAATCGTCAGCATATGCTGGCGATTTCAGTTTCTTCTACTTATTTCTTGCCGTAGAGACTATAGTTCCGTTCAAGCCGCTTCCTTTTGCTATCATACACTACACTATATGCAGAACGAATCACCCAGCAATTTGTTCGTCTAGCGATAATAACATAGTAATCTGCTTCCTTTAGCCAGAACACTGTGTCAACAACGCCGCCATCGTGCGGACTTGGTTCATCCCATACTAATACACGCTCATCGTCCGCGTTCTCAATAATCGCTCTCGCCCATAATACCCTCTCGCAGCGTCTAGGTTCTGGTTTACCGTTGCTGCCGCCTATGATATGCCAAAAGCCGCCATCTTTGTCGTTGGCAACTGGGCGTCTACGTGACTTTACCACCATTCCACGATAGTAAAATGGTGAAGCTTCCGTATATGTTCGACTATAAGCGTCATAGATAGTCTCTACATATTTTTCCCAATCACCATCCCATTGGATAATCTCTGGCAACCATTCTGGAAGTGCGATAGACATTATTTAATCTCCCCAATTAGGCTGCCAAATAAATATATTCATCTTCGGCTCTTGTAATAGCGTCGTCTTTGTTAGTGAATAATTAGATTTTTCCTTGATTCGCTCAATCACTTTCAACTTAGCTTTGCTAGTTGTTGTTCCGCGGTTTGCGGCCATAACTGCACCAATTAAGATGTCTGCGAGCTGCAAAAGTTCAACTTCATGCGAGCGGACCAACTGGATGCGCTTAATGACTTTGCGATCAAAATCTAAAGCATTATTTTGCAATATTTCTCTTAATTGTCTGATTTTTGGTGCGCCAACAGTGTCCTTGATGTCCAGATAGATACGACACTCCTGATCCGTTCTAATAATCATTTTTAGCAGATCAAAATACATCTTATAATACCAATCATTATGGGTTTGGTTGTATTTCTCGTGATTTAACTCGTCTTTATTTGGAATTACCACACAACGGAAATGCAACTCTGAATTATCAAAGAAATAGTTAACCAAGTCAAGGTAAGCCGAAACGTTCTTGTTGGAGATTTTAGTCCATTTTACTTCTTTATCGGCTGGCAAATTATTTTCCTTTTTGATCTCTCGAATTCGCTCATACGCCTTTTGCTTATCGACGTCCGCGCACCACACTCCACCCAAAACCATTACCTTCTGTCCATCATGCTCTAAATGGCAAGACTCGTCGCAAAAAATTGAAATACCTCTTCTTTCCATGTTTTTAATTATACCACCTATATGACCACTTAGCTAGTTATCACAACTCCGTAGCCCATTACCTATGACAAATAGTGGTGGGGACCCTACGTATTTTACAAAAATATCTGCCAACATCCTAATATAATTTCTAGTAATGATATTGGAAGTTAATCTGCTCGCCAGCCATCAGCATATCTATAATGATGGTTCTAACTTCATTCACGCAGGTGCACCAACGAAAAATGAGCCTTTTGGCTCTATTTTTTGTGTAACATGGCATTAATGTTTTACAAGTAGTACTCTAAAGTATATTATTTTAGTTTTTGTAAAAGCACCCCACAGCGTAACTGTGGGGTTAGAGAAAATTTATTCCCTCAAAAGGCAAAAAGTCAGGTACAACCCGACTGGTCCGAAACAAAGCAAAACCGTTAAAGGAGTACGCGCTAGCTGCCAGTTACCAACCCATCCGACAAGTAGGCTTGTAGGAATATAAACCAAACGTCCAATAATGCTCGCAAGAGACAGAATCGAAGTTTGTTCTTCTGGTCGAGCGTAACGTTGAACTAGAGGCGTTAAAGTAGCGCCAGTCCAACCCTGTACAACACCCATTAGCAAGTAAAGCCAGATTGTTATAAGGTTTAGATGTATACTAATAATTGTCATACTTATCGACATAAGTGCGAGTGGTAAAACAAAAATTTGCCAATCTTGAAGCTTGAGACTTAGTTTAACGGCTAGCCTAGCTCCGAGTAGACACGCTAGAGCATTGAGCGCCCAGGCCGTCGAAACGATCACCAGTGGCACGCCAGCCATGATTAAAAGTGGTGTAAATACCCAGATTATAGCATGCGTCATTTCTCTGCCTATAGCATAGGTAAAAATACGTAATCGCAAATGATGATTCTGAAAACTTTCTACTATAATCCGCGACATATCGCGAAGGGGACTTTGATTGGTGGTAATTCTCTTACTATCATCAGTAATTAGTAAACTTGCAAGACCGCCCAGGATGTGCGGGACGCCAGAAAGTGCGATTGCCAAGCGCAGACTAATCGCACCGATCGGACCACCAAGCCAAACTAGTATTAGTGTCACTATATAGTGCCAACAGTTGAGTTGAGCAGTTTTTCGACGAAAGAAATCTTCACTGGAGCTAATCTTATTACAAAAGTGTTTTAGTAGGCTTTGATCTATACCTTGACTCAGCGCCATAAAGAATCCTAGAAGACATTCACAGATTACAGCCATCAAGAAATTACCTGCCGATGCATATGCCATAAATGTTAGAGCTACACCAAAGTCACCAATCACGTTAGCCCATTTACGACTAAAACGGTCCGCAAGCCAGCCTGTGGGGAGATTTAGAAACGCCATTACTACGGTAGAAATCACTTGAGCCTGTGATATTTGAAGCTGGCTTAGACCAATAGAGTAGAAAAAGGGCGTCATAATAGACATCGATAGCAGTGCACTCGTTAATGCTGATTCGAACATGACGAGTCCAAGATTACATCTAGCGGTAGCAATTTGGTTCTTAAGTTTCATAGCTTTTCCTCCTTGAGAGAATAGATTATTAAGGTACAAAGTTTAGCCGCTTTCAGAAATCTGCGGCTAGAGAAATTCCGCCAAGGTGAATTCGAAATTTTTCTAGATAGTTAACTCTCAAGATTAAAATAACCTAAATCCCGCACATTTCGTATTGCATGACGAACCAAGGCCAATACAAGCCATTGTTTCGTGCCAATACTGATGTGTGAAATTTGGTCTACACATGCTTTAATTTATAGCACACTTTTTATAAAAGTCAATAGTTTTTTCAATAAAATTGTCTTTCTGAGAAGAACTAGAACTACAGATGCCTTCCAATTCACTCATGGCTCTGAGCGAATTATGCGGTTCAATAAACGAGCTCAGCATAACCTCTAGGTCCATTTATTGAACTAAGATCATTTTTTCTAGACTACGTTGATAGTACATGTTATACTAGTAGAAAGTACATTAATAATATGCTAGGGGGACAGCACTATGCTAAACAATTATATAACTCCATTAATCGAGCGACTAGCGTCAGGAGACATTAGTCTTATGAATGCTAAGTTAGCCCAACAAGTTTACGAACGCCGGAGAATAGCACAATGTGTCGTGGAGTATTTTAGAGTAGCACAGAGTAATGAAAATATCCTACTAGGAGCTAAAACTAGATACTATCACGCTATAGCTGCACTGTTAAAGAATCCCGACTATAGACGTATACTACTATATTTACCGTTAGCTGACCTAAAAGATGCACCTGACTTTTTTCGGGAAGCGTATCTTGGTGCTTGGTATAATTTATTGCACGTTCAAGATGTGCGTGAAAACTTCTACGAAGGAGACGCTTTTGAAGTGGATGCAAGGCCGGAAGGTAAAATGGAACGGATAGTAAAATGCGTACATCTCGTGCCGTGGCTGATTGAGGCGGGATATCTCAATTATCGCGACTTAACAAACATCTTGAATATAGGCATAGATAATGAAGTATTGATAAGAAGTTTTGCTAATACTTTAAGTTTTATATCTGATCGACGTCTATTACTGGCGCATGAGATAAAGGTTTTGCACGATATGACCGCAATGGTACCACAACGCAAAAGGATTGCACCATTATTTACCTCTGAAAAACGCCACAGATGGCTAAAAGCACGTAAAAATCATTTTACCGAACAAGTATTACTAACACCAAATGCAATGCTTATGGGGCCGTTTTCAGCTAACTTGCCGGCGTTAGCGAGAGACTTTGAAAAAGTCCAGTCAGAACTTGAGCCGCAGGATATCGCCATTGTGGGAGGTTCACGACTGAAGGGTTATGGAGTGCTTGACTCCGATCTTGATGTTTTTAGTTTGAAAAGATTGGAAGGTAGCAAAGAAATGTGTGCGGGAAGCCCACACGCAGCGCATTTATATTTCGACTCTATCTGGATTGGGGGAGATGGAGTGACGGATTTGCTAGAAGTTGCAATAAGAAAAGCAGAAGCTTATTGTGGCGCACTAGATCGGCGAAGGTCAATTGAGCGCCTTGAGATCGATTTGTTACAGTATCGCTTGTTACATAAAGGCTACCAGCGGTTTATGAGAGGTTATAATTCCCTGGCGAAGGGTTACCCTAATCTTGACGGCGATTGTCCATTTTATGATGAAGGTTATCGTAAAATTGCAACTGAGCTTTTTGCGAAGTATGTGTTTATACCTCAATTACTATAATCGACCACCGGATACTCGATCCGGTGGTTTTGGACTCGCCGGCAATGCCGGCAGAATGGCTTGAGTTAATTGCATACGTATATCTCCAATAAGGGCCATCCTGCCGGATGACCCTTATTATACGACTTCGTCTGCCAATGTACACTCCGGCTAAAGCCGGAGGTTTATAGGACTAAAAACAGCCCGCGATTAGCGGGCTGTAATTTTGTGCATTTTAATAAGTTACCTGATTTTTACAAGACACGTTTGCCGGTCATACCATTGATTCCACTCTCGTCGCCATTCAGCTCACTCCAGTTAATCTGGGTACCAAGCTGCCACAGAGCGGCAAAATACTGTGATTCCACATCGGAAGTAACAGCGTCATGTTTAACAAAACTCAAAACGTATTTAACCAGATTCTGCTCGAGGCGAATATAGTTACTGGAAACATCAGTCTTAATCTTCTTCAGCATCAGCTCACGATTCTTTACTCCAACCATTGCCGGTAATCCCGGTTTTTCCAGAGTATTACGGATCATGTTAGCATCATATGCCATAGCGGCTGCCACCTGAACTCCAGTGCCACGGAATACGCGATTTATAGCATCCACCAGAACATCACCGGCGTCATGCAACTGAGAAGCGTCCGGCGGAGCAACCATGCTCATGCCAGCTCCGGCCAGACCACCACCCAATGCCGCAATCAGCATAGACGGGTCCGTGTAAGCTGCGCGAAATGCCTGATACCAACTGTCAAGAGAACGATAGCTGTCAACAATCGCCGGCCACAGCGTGGTACGGATGCGACTTAAGAATTCTCTCCTTCGACTTTCTGTGATAAATGATCCGTCTAAGCCGTCAATTGCGGCAAAGATTTCACCATAATTGCGTCTGATCAGAGACTTACGTAGAGCATAAAATGTCGGATCGACCTGCTCTTCCGTCTCATCAGCATACTGCTCCATCGCTTTGGCTAGCTTTTCCGGAACATCATAGAGCCCGGCAAGGTCTGCCAAAGCCGCACGGATGGCGGCGATATAGGACGAATCATCAACCTTCAAAATTCCACCACTCTTTAAGGCATTCATCCAAGAGTCGTCGTTAGGTATAGACGGAAGTAAAGCTTCAAACTGCCGCTGGACAATACGCTCGTCCACTACCGGTGCAGTTACTTTAGGCTCAGACTCCTGTTCCTGAGCGCCAAGCTCAGCAACCATCTTCTTGGCCTTTGCCAACTTCATTCCGGCACCAGTTAAGTCACTCACCTCCAAAGACGCCAGCTCATCAATGCTTTCGGCACCGAGATCATTTACAATCTTGTCGATTATCTCCTGATTCGCACCGTATTTGCTTAATATCGCATGGACTTCACCACCTTCAATAGTTACTGGTTCAGGTTTAACTGCTTTGATAACCGGAGCACCGCTCTCTTCTGCTTTTTTCTCCTCATTTGTTACTTTGTTCTTCTCTTCACTCATGGTCATATCCTCCTTATATTTTTTGAGCTAATTTTATCTAGCTCTGTAGGACCAATTGAAAGCATCATTAAGGGTAAATCGGTGTATTTCTGTAAAACATTTGCAACAAAATCAAATAATTTTGAATTGCTTAATCCATCTTTTACAAAATGGTTCTTAATTTCTGGCTCTGCCTGGTTTTTTAAATACTCAACATAGTCTTCATTGACCAGCGCGGGATTTTTATAGGTCGCACAGATTGGCCAGGTACGATTATTTTTGATGATTTGATCAAACCAAGTTAGACAAAGGCCGTCCATAGGCGTTTCTTTACAACATTCCAAAGCGTAACGAAAAAGATTAAAATCTAGAGCACCAGTTCGAACTGTACCTTGCCAGCGATTCGTATCCTTATGACTGCCCGGCAATGCTGCTTTTGTGAACTCCGCATCATAGGTAGGCATTGGACCAGCCCCGTGACGAATTTCGTAAGCACGGTGTACAGCAAAATTAATTATTCTACCGTCATATCCTGCCGAGCGTAGCATTTTGCTAGTGAACTTTGGCAATGTGCGAATTGCACTGACATGAGGTTTTAATCCCATGCCAGCATCAGTCAAAACTCCGTGTGAACACTCAACAATAGCAGTGCCACTTTGCGACAGAGCCTTATGTAATTCCATAAAACTTAACTTTTTACCTATCGCCACAAATAAATCCAGACAGTACTGTAGATAGTTGTTATCCTTAAGTAAATTCAGGTTTTCTCTGGCTAACTCGATATCCTCAGATAAAAATAGGTCTTCGGACATGTTTTTATATTTGGCTTGATAATACGCACATTGTTGCTGCAGCTTTCGTCTGATGATAGCTGGGCTCTGCAACTCGGATGCCCGAAGCGTGATCTGCTCACCTTGTTCGTTAAGCATACGGTAGGCACGACCAACACCAGTGCCAATTGTACCACGCGGGTTTTTACCAAGTAACAATTCTTCAAGTTGTGAAGAAATCTTATGGAAAGGCGTTGCACAAATACAGTTCGGATCGATATTGAGCAGTAAGAATGGGTCGGTTATGCCTAATCGTTTTAAGGCCTCTGATTCGTTGCGTAAACCTACGGGCGAAATTATCATCTGCTCGGAGCAAAAAGTCGGAATTCCTTCCAGAGTGCCACATCCCCATTGCGAAAAGTTAAAACTTTCCTTGTAAGACGTACGTACCCCATGGGAACCCTGGGCTCCTCCACGTTTGATGATGAGATTAATCTCATCATCTTGCGCACAAGACAAAGCATGGACTATACCACCTTTTCCGCCGTCTCCCGGACCAAAATCGGTGATTACATAGACTTTATCCATTTTTTAACACCACCTCGTGTCTTAAAATCAACTTGTTAATTCTCGAATCTTTAATTTTACAGGTACCTAATTTCATCCTCTGCGGATTCTTCGACTTCGGGTACAACTTCAGTGTTAGGTTTTTTCGCCGAAATGGGCCAGAGATCTCCCTTTTTAACAAAAACATCATCCTTTTGAGGAACTGGATACGGTAGCGCATGACGTAATCTTGCCTGTGCACCGATATCAATCTTAGAAAGCCGACGAACTAAATTAAGGTCGCGACTGCTGAGATGATTGTTTAAATCGCCAATATCAAGCGTACCTTCAGTTAAACCGATAATGGCAGAAATGACTTCTGGCAACTGATGGGTGGACTTAAGTTCAATTACCGATTTTTCACCGCAAAGCTGGCTCCAGAAGTCGGTCGTAGATTCATAACCTTTGACGACCAGAATAAACTGGTGCGTCTTTTTCTTTAATTCTTCAATCACCCCCTCGACCGTAGGTATCCTGCTCATATTTTCTAACTCGTTATTGAAGACGTTTTCGCCAAAAATGCGCTTAATCTCTTCACGAGTAATTTGTTTATGGCAAGTAGCGTCAGTTACGATAAAATGATAACCCTTCAGGCCAATTTTGTTCGTATATGCATCTGTCAAATACGCACGGGCGAACATAGCATACTGCGGATCTTCCGGAGAATCGCCTCCGTCGCGTTGCGGTGCCATCTCTTTGAGATATTTTACGATCTTAGGTGCTTCCATCTCAAACTGAGGACGGCACATTACAAAACTATCACTCACATCACCAAAGATACCCAGACAGAGCTGCGGATCATAACCCGGTAAAACTTTGGAGACGGCTTTGTACAGATCAGGCAGAACTGCCATTTCCGTATCAACTTCGCCTCCCATAGAGCCAGTAGTATCACAACTAACCTCGATATCCATCGGGCAGCCGATCGTAACGATCCACTGCTTCTGGTGCGGGTCTAAACGAATCATAGAGCGTCGAATCGGCTCTATAGCCGGATCGACAATCTCACTCAAATGCCCAGTATCCTGAGCGCGCTGTTCCGCCTTACGTGTCACACCCGTGTCTGATGTTACGCCGTAATCACGACGTGCTGTACGATAATCATCTTCTGAAAAAGTCCTGTATCCCATGTTTTATTCCTCTTTATTCTCTTTAATAGTTTTCCATCTACTGGTGTCTTGAGTGCGATAAGTGAAGGGGTGGTACTGAATTCCCCAAAGCTCGTTCACAAGCTGATAGAGTTCAGTATGCGCCTCCTTACAAGTCGCACGACCATGAGCTGCAAAATTACTAAGCAATTGATAGTACTTCTGCTCAGCAGGATCATCCTCTACTGCCGTCCATTCCAACATAAACTTTGCTATTGTCATGACATATGTGTTTGCAATGACGTCGGCAGTGGCTCCAGAATGATTGTAATAAATCAACCGATGTCTTTCCGGTCCAACTAAATAATCTCCCGGTGAAAAGTTGGCGTACTGTACAATCGGATTATCTCCTGATGCAGCCAACAGTTCATAAAAATTGTAGATCTTGAGAAATCTCCCCAAGATCCAGACACTCGATCGGGCGTCTATTTCGGTCTGACTACGTAACTTTGACAGTGGTATCAGCTTATTGAAATCCACATCAATAACTTCTAAGACGTTAATGCGCCTGTCCTGCTGAGTTGGTTCCAAAAAAGAAGAGGTTAAATTTGCAAACAGCCAATCATAATGAGCGTCTATTTGATCTAATTCTTCCTGCATTGCTGCTACCTGAGCAATGAATGCTCGTAAAACGTTGAACCAGCTGGCTTCTTCTATAAGAAGATCGCCGTCTTCAAACGTTTTAGCGACTTTAATAACTACATTTTTTCCGTCATCATGTCCGAGATAGATGCGAAACTTGGGGGCCTCACCAATGAGATTGCCCACTTCATAGCTTCGGACTTTCAAAGATATCACTTCCTTTCCATAGTAAAATCAAGATTTCAAGTAACTAGGTATGGCTAAAAACGATACCCATATTTTTATGGTAGCACAGTTTAAACGTTTTGTCAAAAGCTTTATCCAAATAACACCAAAAATCCCCGCCTCCAGAGCTCTAGAAGCGGGGATCTTGTACCTAAATATTGATCAGCGTGCTAAAAACTACGCTTTCTTTTTGAGAGTCAAGAAACCGTTGCGTGGGTTTTCGTTGACAACACGATCTTCTGGCAAATCACATGGAGTGCCCTTGCTACCTTCGGCAGTCTTAGTGAAGAAATAAATCGTCTGTGGTTTACCGCCGCGCAGAGTAACTTCCTTCTTGTGTAGATAGTAGGTAACACCTTTACTGTTGGTGTGTTCGTAGGCCATGAGGTCCCTCCTTAAGTTATTATATCTCTATCTTAAGACGAGAATATCGGGGTGTCAATACTTATTTTCCCTAAAAATAACCTTTAGCTAGTTTCTGCCAACAAAGAGAAGTGCAATTTGTAAAATACACCAGATTAAAAAGCGGATCACGATAATAGTGAGGATTATTATACAAGCAAGAATTGCGAGACCAGCCCAACTAGGGGCCCACAGTGGAGAAGCGTAGTTATGGCGGTAAAGTTCTGTTGAGGGGACGTCGGCGGTGAGATTAACCTCGAGATTATCACTGGCGGGATATTTAGCAAGCTCAGAGGTCCAACAATCAAGGTAGCCTGGGCTGTTCCAAGCCCACCCATTTACTACGGCAATTGGACGACAAATATTAGAGACGGCGGAGTAGATATTGCCGTACGGGTTTGCATCACTTGAGAGTTTAGCTTCGGCAGCGGCGATTGCGGCGTTGGCAGCACGAAGATACTGATGTTCCAGGTAAAATGGTCCTGTACCAAAGATAATTTCTTGATTGCCATTATGCTCAATAACATTGACAACAATGTGTGTAAAAACAAATTCTTGAAGGGCGGTAAGAGTGGTTTGGATGGCGGTGTCGTCGTTGGCTTCGTCAGCCTCAATAACAGCAGCGCGCAACTCAACCATTCGTAAATGATCAAGGCGTAATAGAGTCGCTGCGACAAAGGCAAGCGGAATCAGAATAAGGATAAGTTGCCAACTCCGCACAGCACCAACCGAGCGTAGAGCTTGACGAATGTGATTTGATTTTTTACCACCCATAACTGCTTTTATTATAACACAGCTTGATATGCTTGCGCTAAAAGAGTGACTGTACTAAAATGAAGTTATGAAAATTTATATTTCTGGTATATCTGGTACGGGAATGGGGCCGCTGGCTCTGATGGCGCAGAGCGCAGGAATGACAGTGTTTGGCTCGGACCTTTCCGGCGGAGCAGTAACGAATGAACTAGTAAATCGCGGAATTAAAGTTTATCTTGGAGAGCAGAATGGCGAGTTTTTGAAGGCTAGGATGAAGGATGAAGGAGTTGATTGGTTTGTACATACCTCGGCTTTGCCGGCAGACCACCCAGAGCTTTTGTTGGCGAAAAAACTTAAACTAAAGATCTCAAAACGGGATGAGTTTTTAAACTACTTAATTAAGAAAATGAAATTGAAGTTAATTGCTGTGGCAGGTACGCATGGCAAGACGACAACGACAGCCATGATTGTCTGGGCGGCGAAGCAGATGGGAATTCCAATGTCGTACAGTGTAGGCACGACGCTACCTTTTGCGCCAGCAGGTTGTTACGATCCGAAGTCGGAGTATTTTACTTATGAAGCAGATGAATACGATCGAAACTTCTTGTCGTTTAGACCCTGGTTGGCAGTAATTCCAACATTATCTTACGATCACCCAGATATTTATAAAACAGAGGAAGAATACCGAGAGGCATTCCAACAGTTTGAAAGCCAGAGCCGCGAAGTTTTAAAAGGTGATGAGATTGCGGCAGGTTTGACACTTGCGGGCGAAGCACGGCGGTATGATGCTACGCTGGCGATTGACGTGATAGAAAAGATTTTACCAGAACAAAAAGCCATACAAAAGCTACTGGGTGGCAAAAAAAGACAGCATAAGAAGCTAATAGAAATTATGAACGAGTTTCCGGGTGTAGGGCGAAGGTTTGAGCAGGTTTCGGAGGGTTATTATTCCGATTACGCACATCATCCAGAGGAAGTGGCGGCCACAGTAGAGATTGCGCTTGAGGAAGCGGATCGGCGCGGGTTGAAGGGGGTCGTGGTTGTATATGAACCTCATCAAAATAGTCGGCAAGTTGGCTTAGCGGGTGCATACGAAAATGCTTTTAAGGGGGTGAAGAAGCTATATTGGCTTCCAACTTATTTAACGAGAGAAAATAAAGACGTGGATATTATGAAACCAGCGGATTTTATTTCTGGGCTGAGCAACAAGAAAGTTGCAGAGACGGCGGAGATGAACGAGGAGTTGGAAAAACAGTTGATAGATTGGCACAAAAAAGGTTATTTAGTACTCTTAATGTCGGCAGGTCCAGCGGACGCTTGGATTAGGAAAGTGGTGTTTGCGGGAAATCAAGAATCCGCGGCAACGCAGTTCATACACGCACCAAGAAGTGCGGCGGAAGAAGCAGGAAGATAAGCAGCTTCGTCCGTAGCGGATATGTGCGTTTATTTGATGGTGGTAGGTTGAGGGATTCTGGTAATGCTGGGCGACACTGGTCCAGTGCAGGTTTAAGTACTAGAATGTAGTATAATCACTGGGCAACGCATCGAACTGGGAAACCGTAGAACCGATTGTAGTAGTGTGACGGGACGACGTCAGTTCTATTGAAATTGAGGGCGTGCGCGTCCGTAGCATTAGGATAAGTAGTAGCTGACCAGTAGCTGCCACCGAGACCCGCGCTCCTCAATGAACCAGTATGTAGAAGGACGTTCCCGCCGCGTACATAATATAAGGGACTGGCTGCGGTGTTGTTTAAGTAGTTATCGGCACTCGTACCTTTAATGATCGATGTATAAGGGTTACCATTGTTCCAGTTGTAACCTTTAGAGTTAGCATAACCATACTCTGCTAAGAGGTTATAGAAGCTATCATCTTTGTTGACAAAGGCAG
>CARBGY010000005.1 GCA_948945085.1 uncultured Candidatus Saccharibacteria bacterium | reverse complement strand
AAGGACTTTACCAGCTACCATGTCATAGTCGAGATTCTGCGTCATCCAGCAGTTACCATCCTTAAGTTTGGCAACCCAATAAGCCTTACCGTCGCGAGTGTCAATTAAACGCTTAGTTTGATGAACTGCCGTGTTGTCACAAATCGTAGGAGACATATCCTGCATATAACTCAGCTGTTCTAGGCTTGTAATAGTTACTGGATTAGCCACCGCAGAAACTAACACCGAACCAGTATAACTACCTGCTGGAAGATCCGCGCCAATCTGTGTCCCAAAGGTCAAGTCATAAGTCTGTTGATACAGATCAGCCGTTGCCCCAACATTCATCTCCGTCGCATTCGTTGTTACACCCTGATAAGTTGTCGCTGTAGAGCCTTCTGGACTAATCGAGTAACCCCAAGTGTTATTTTGCTTTTTAAAGTCCGCCTCGCTTACTGCGCCAGTTAAAGCCGCAATCGTCCGCGTATTAGAATCATCCACGCTCTTCAAGCTATTGTCGCCATCTGCAGAAATTAAAACTTTATAGCCTTCTTTGCTGTTCGTGCTGACAGTCATTTTCGCCGAGTTAGTACCAAAAATACCCTGACTCGTAGGTGTCAAATCAATCTCAACTGCTTGTTGGACACCTAAAGAAATCATCGGTTGAACTGTAATTAAAGCATCAATCGTCGCTTGCGTATCGGAATCAGCGCTCGCCGACGATCCACCTATTGGACAAAGCAATGCAACCGCCAACAAACCCAATACCCCCATACTCATTTTGCCGAAAAAATTAATTGGACTATTCATAATTCTAGTTTGTTTTCCTGATTTTTTGTTTTTCCGCCCCGAAGCGTTCATGCGTCCGTGGCTCCGATTTGCTGTGCGACTTTGTCCCACTTTTTACCTCCGTGATTATTAACTGCCATCAAAAACCTCGCATCGACTATGCTTAGTTTGACAACCAATCTCATTACTCAGTCTAAACCTCTCCAAATCTCTTTAGCTCCATCGCCCGTCTGCCACTTTCATATCCTGCTTTGCGATCTCTGCTTTTGGAAAACTTTTCTTGAGTTACCTTGCGTCTTCTAATCCCGCTTGGCTCTCGCTAGTGCCACAATTTTGTTTAAAATGTCAATGGTATAGTTTAACTAAATTATATAAGGTCAAATTTAGTCGTATCAAGGAACAACCACATGAAACATAAGATTACAAAAAGGGCACCGCGAGGTGCAACAACCTTATTACAACTGCTAACTCTCCGCACACGCATGACTTTCGTTACGATTTCTCGATTCGAATATATATAATATATACGTCCACTTCAAAGAAAAAACAATGTTTTGGGTTTCCTCTCGGTACCCTTTTACTGTTTTTTCTTCGTTTACATCAAGTTTTTGAAAAACTTTCCGAACGTATTACTTAAATATCCACCCACCGATATTTAGTACCACCATCATGCTAAAATGCTACAAGCACTTTACTTACTTTAGCTCCGCGAGCTCACGCTCGTGATTTCTTAGTAAATACTTTCGCAAAAAGTGCAGTTGTATAATATAAAGTTGTTGCACTCTAATTATAGTCCATATTTCCAAAATCCACAAGCGTTTTATTCATCTTTTTTCAGCAAATTTCCATCTCATGATCCTATCAACCTTACTTTTAAATAACAGTTTATTTAAATATGTTTTTAATCTTAAAAAACTATTGACATTCCGCTTAAAGTTTGCTATACTTGGAGCATATTCGGGGATTTCCCGCACTCCCCTAGTCGAAAGGCTAGGGGAATATATTTTTTTCGGCCCCTTCCCTCTTCACTTCGTCCGTAACGGACATGTCGCGGCGGGAACGTCTCTCTAGAGACTGGCTCATTGAGGGACGCGGGTTTCGATAGCTACTACTGGTCAGCTACTACTTATCCTAATGCTACGAGCGCGTACTACTTCGGTTTCGGTAGTACTAACGTCGGCCCGTCTGGCTACGACGCTCGGTTCTTCGGTTTCTCGGTGCGCGGCGGGGTCATCTCTCTATATGCTGGTTCATTGAGGGATGCAAGTTTCAATAGCTTCTACTGGTCGGCTACTACTTATTCTAATGCTATACTCGCATACGGCCTATCTTTCGGTAGTACTAGCAGCATCCCTTCAGGCTACAACAATCGGTTCTACGGTTTCTCGGTACGCGGCGGGCACATCTATCTAGATACTGGTTCCTTAAGGAACGCGAGCCTCAATAGCTTCTATTGGTCAGCTACTGCTTATCCTAATGCTACGTACGCGTACGCCCTCGGTTTCAATAGTACTATCGTCCACCCGTCGCGCTACCACGATCGATTCGCCGGTTTCTCGGTGCGCTAATGTACGCGGCGGGCACGTCTATCTAGATACTGGTTCATTGAGGAACGCGGGCCTCAATAACTACTACTGGTCAGCTACCACTTATCCTAATGCTACGTTCGCGTATCGCCTCGGTTTCGCTAGTACTAGCATCTACCCGTCGGTCTACGACAATCGCTTCAACGGTTTCTCGGTACGCGGCGGGGCCGTCCATCTAAATACTGGTTCATTGTGGGGCGCGGGCGGTAATAGCAACTACTGGTCAGCTACTACTTATCCTGATGCTACGCATGCGTACCACCTCCATTTCAATAGTACTAACGTCATCCCGTCGTACTACAACCTTCGATTCTACAGTTTCTCGGTGCGCAACTTCCAAAATCCACACTTCATGTACGCGGCGGGTACGTCGCTCTGAATACTGGTTCATTGAGGAACGCGGGAAACGGTAGCATCTACTGGTCAGCTACTACTTATCCTAGTGCTACCTACGCGTCCTACCTCGGTTTCAATAGTACTAACGTCAACCCATCGGACTACAACGATCGATTCCTCGGTTTCTCGGTGCATATGTACGCGGCGGGTACGTTAATCTAAGTACTGGCTCATTGAGGAGCGCGGGCTACAATAATCACTACTGGTCAGCTACTACTTATCCTAATGCTACGTACGTGTACCTCCTCCATTTTGATAGTACTAACGTCTACCCGTCTCACTACAACTATCAGTTCAACGGTTTCTCGGTGGGTTGCGTTGTCTTTTCCTCTACCTTCTTTCTCTTTCTCCCATCTCCTTTTTTAACTTCTATTCTCCTCCTTCTCTCTTCTTTCTCCTTTTTCTTACTTCTCCCTCCCATACATTATCTGACGAACTGATCCTTTTGGGCTGAGATATTCCAAATCACGGCCCGAACGATCAAGTGAGGGATTCGATTTGGAATATCTCACCGTGAGGAAGATAATGTATGGGAGAGAGAAGGGAGAAGAAAAATAAAAAGTAAGAGAAGACAGAAAACTACCTACTCACAGTACAACTTCCTAAACCCCTCTCTTATCCTCGCCAAATCTTCCTCATCCAATTCCCCCATTTTACTATAAAGTCTCGACACGCTAAAAAGTCGCGGCTGCGACAAAACCGCTACTTGATCCCTCCCCTGAAACTGAAATGGCACATACCAAGTTCCCCGATGTGGCTGTGATGATAACGGTATCCCAAGAAACCCAAACCTACTCAACTTTTTATAAACCAGCACCGGTCGCGAAAACATCTCATTTTTCCCATTAATCTCCACTCCGACGTTCTCCCCAAACCCACACCAATACACACTCCCCTCACTAATTCGCGGAATATGCCCATCACTATGTAATGATTTTTTCTGTTCATTCCATTCATCAAAATGCATTATCTGTGTCATGCTGTCTCCTTCAACTCTTTCAGTTTTTAAACCGAGCAGATTGCATCTCTTAACCTAAGCGACAATCATATTTTTTAGACGGTAATGTCCTCAAAAATCCTTGCCACTTCCAAGAATTGATGCTAACATAGAAAGTATGGTTTGTTTTTACTTTTGGCCTTTACGACCAAAAGTAATTTTTATGTCAAACTTACCTAGCGTACCCATCTACGCCTGCGTTTTCCATCGCATTCGCAACTTCACTATTTTCGCTCGCCGCAATCGATGTTAACCTTGCCTTCTCAACCGCAAGGTCCTCTTTCTTCGCTTCAAGCTCCGCAATCTCATCTTCCACGGCAGAAAGCTCATAATCATAGTTCGTCGCCTGCGTCCCCTGCGCAACATAAATCAAACCCATAATCACCACTAGCATCATCACAATTACCCCGTTCGAAAACGATCCCAGGCCCTTCGTTTCATGTCGAACAGTATTTCGATTCCGCGACCACGACGCCATCGTCGCCGTTGTTGCTCCTCGCCTCATGCTATATTGTGGTGTCATTTTTCTTTTCCTCGCTGTTTTAATTTTATTTTCGCCCCCTTCACCCCCTAGTTTTCTTAGCGATCGCTACCTCGCTTAGTATCCGATCGTCTATATCAGTTTCTAAACCCAGCCAGAATCTGCCTTTCCAGCTCGTCCTAGAAATCATCACCAAAAACTCCCCGCCCTCATCTTTAGGTTAAACCACTAGTTTCTAAACCCAAACCTTTTATCCTAGACCGAAGCGGCACATACGACAGAGCAATAAGTAATCGCATGCCCGCTCCGAGAAGGTCATGTATATTGGGTAAACACTCTACGGCTTTAACTCTACAACCGTGGTGAGCCTTCCGGCCCATGTCTTACCTTTCTGAATCTTGACATATCCAAAACGGTACCTAAACAGCATTAGCAAAGACTCCCGAAATCTAATGCCGAATTTACTCACCGCTAGATTAAGCGCAGCGGCCCCGCCTAAATTTATATATTATTCGTAAACTAGTTTTTTAGTAATTATAAAAACTTACCACAAATTAGCGAAAGTGCACTTGCACCTTTTGGGCGCGTGAACGATTGCTATTTACAATGATTTGACGTGGCATAATTGCCTCCTTTTTATTTATTTTATATTTTTATTTTTATCATTCCCAAGCTCCTTCACTCTCTCGTTAAATTTCCGATCAAGTGTTATCGCCCGCAACTTAGCTTCAAAAATCCTCGCAAGTGGATTTTATCCGCATATCACTCAAGCCGAAATGCCCCCTACGCTCTCGCTCGTAAAGTCTCCACACTCTAACGTTTGATTGCGGCGCGTAGTTTCGCACTTCTTGCTCTCGGGTTGATAAACAACTCCTCATTTCCCGCAGTAATTGGTTTTTTCGTAATCACCGAAATCTGACTTTCCTCACCAAATCCCGACATTTCTCGCATCCAATCTTTTACCAACCGGTCTTCTAGACTATGAAAGGTAATCATCGCAATCCTGCTTCCAGGTTTCATAACCTTCGTTACTTTCCCAAGCATTCTCTCGATCTCCCCTAGCTCATCATTCACCGCTATGCGAATCGCTTGAAAAGTCCTCGTCGCTGGATGCACTTTTGTATGTCGTCCATATTTCGCAAGTTCCCTTCCTAACTCTGCCGTTGACTGCCACGGTCTCCCATGCACAATCGTCCGCGCAATTAATTTCGCAAAACCCGGTTTTTCTTCGCCATATCGCTCTAGTATATCTACAATCTCGCTCTCTCGCCATCTATTCACTATCATACTAGCATCAAGTTCTTGACTCTGATCCATACGCATATCAAGCGGACCATCTTTCGCAAAAGAAAACCCTCGCTGAGCTTCGTCTAGCTGCGGGGAAGACACTCCAAAATCCATTAATACCATATCGTACGTATTTCCACACTCAATTTCCTGTAGCACCGCATTATAAAAATCGTTATGAATTATTTCGATCGGTTCATTTTTAAACTTTTCTCGCAAAAACCGAATCGCATTTTCATCCCTATCGACTAACGTCGACTCCTTATAATTCTGTGTTACATCCAAAATCTTCCTTGCATGTCCCGCATACCCCGCTGTTAAATCTAAATAAGATTCCCCCAGCTTCGGTTGCAGCACTTCAAGTACTTCCGATAATAATACAGGTTTATGAAGTTCTTCCATATTGTAATTGTATCATTTTTCCTAAATTCCGCCATCATCGCTTATTTTAAAGCTCAAGAAACAAAATCCAGGTCTCAACAATTACAACTACCTACGTTTGAGACCGTTCAACTAGAAATTTCCACGTTTTTGTTTTTTGAAAATTTTTGTTTGTTACTAACACTTATATATCTACCGTGATCTGACCAGCCGAAGCCTACCATATACACGGCCGTTGAGAGACTTAAAGTGTAAAAGTGGGTTGAGTCAATATCAGAGATATCGACCAATAGAGTTAATTGGGAGGTGTTTGTTAGTATGTACGTATTGGATTCGATTACGCGTATCCCAAACGCGCGCAAAAACTCCTAGTTGGCCGATCTCAAACTCTGTTAATATACTATCTATTTTTGATATTTTGTTTTTGTTTGTGGTTTTTGTCCACCCGCAGTTGCAATAATACCTTTATTTTTCAATTAATCAATTTTATTTTTCGTTGACTTAATCTTTATTTTAGTTTTATTTGCTTTTTGTGTGGGTGTTCGTCCACTGATTTAATTCTAACGAACTTTTTCTAAAAACGCAAGCATTTTTCTTAAAAACTTTCTAAAAACTTGTTAATTCCCTCTCACCCCTGTTATAACTCCCAAAAGTTTTCCACAATGTGTATAACTCCTAGATTACAACAGGGGTAACTATAATGTGGAAAACTCCTTTTCTCATGAAAAAACTGCCCAAACTGGGCAGTTTTACTTAATCACCTCCAACCACTATTTCTCCTACGTCTCCGACGTATATAGTCGCTCTGCTTGCATTTTCGTTCTTGCAACTTCTTCGCAAGTTCTGGTGCTAATTTTTCTAAATCCACCGACTCCTGCAAACGATAGCCAATTCTTCTGAGCGCGCGACTCTTTAATACCTTCAATAAAATCAGAGCCACTACGACAATTAAGAAAGCCTTCAAGTACCAAGCTCGAAAGCTACCTACTCCCTGCAACACACCGACCACAAATGCGACCGCTCCCCCAACCAGTTTCCACTGTGGCAAAGCGTGCCAAGCAATATATATCCATTGCTCCTTTTCATTGTGATCTAATTTTGCATCTCGGTAGTTGGCGATTAAATTCCAAATCACCATAACACCAATCACTGCAACAATCAAAAACAGGCTAAAATTCATCGAGAACCTTGCCCAGGACTTGAACGACCAGTGATTACCGGTAAACATCCACCCTGTCGCCATTACTAGCGCCTGTTTCCAAGCCGACCAAATCAATTCCTTCTCGGCCCGCCGGAGGCTAACATTGTGCTCGACCATGTAATCTACAAGCTGCTCAGAACTAACAGCTCTCTTCGAATGTCGCTGTACGTATTCCATATACTCGACATGAGTATATGCACGTATCTTCCCCGTATCGGTATTGATCGTCGATGTTGCTGCTGATTGCCACGATCCGACCAGGCTAATGCTAATCCTTGCCAACATATATATAGCCAGCAAAAATCCAACCGTCAGCAATACCTTCTGCCACCAAGTCGGTGTCCACTTCCCTGGACGTTTCCTAAACAGTCTTCTCCTTTTTCTCTTCTTCCGTTTCGGCTCCTGAAAATCTTCAAAATCATCATATGTCTTCTTGCTACCACCCGCTTCACTAGTCTCTTTCTTAGTCTGCTCCCAGATTTCGTCTGGCGACATTGGCTTCTTCGATGCAGCTTTCCTTTCCCCTCCTTTCTGGTTCATCATCTGCTTGATCCGATCATCTACATTACTCATAGTTTCCCTCCTTTTCTATGACCTTTCATCATGATCTTTTTTCAACAACTACCCTAGCAACCTTGTCATCAACGTCTGATCCTTACGTAATTTATGCGTAATTCTCTTAAAATTAGAGATGATTTTAAGTTGCTATACAGGATATCATACAAAATAATACCCCTATACTTCCATTGTAGCATACTTTATAGAAAAAGTCAATGTTTATATCAGTTTTATCCCAAAATCATCGTTCTTCTAATCACCTAAGTTCATCTCAACCCGAGCTCACATCCCTCCAAAAACGTCCTTCCCTTTTCTGTTTTTTTGCGTTATACTTAACGAAAAGCGAGGTAAATATGGAAGAACAAGACATGCGCGCTAACCAAGCCGCTCAGGATACATCTGTAAACACAAATGAAGATGCCAACCATGAATCTATCGAAATCGAAACTACCGAAGTTACCATTGAAGTAACCGATGATGCGTCTTTGCCTACAAGCTCCGACGATACTGATTCAAACGATTCAAACACCGATTCAAACAGCACAAACTCCAGCAACATCAGCTCTTCTTCCGAACCTAGTGCCCCATTATCTCCCTCCCGACCTAAAAATACCTTCGATGTTTTTCATTGGGCAAACGAAATTGACGAAGTTAAAAACAACGTCTCCGTCGAACTCTTCCTTTTCAACAAAAATTACACACCTTATCGCGTCCGCTACTCCGAACAGCTTACTGCTAGCGTTAAAGCCCTCTTCATGCAAGAAGCTACTGGCTATATTATAAAAGAAGCCGACAAAGGTCTTGAATGTCGCGAATATGAAAAATCCGACGGCGAAGACAAGGTTATCTACCGTACTAACCTCAGCAACGTCGGCCGCGCCGAAACTCTCATCCACCTCATCGAACATGAGTATCGCAATATCGATTCCATGAGCGACCACCTTGACGAATTCAAGAAAATAAAAGGCATCATCGCTCGCTTCACCTACCCTGGTAACGAAGGCGGCACAAAAGTTTTCTACATTGCTAAAGCCATTTCAGCCTCCTCTGCCCTTAAAAGTGGCTCTTCTTGGGAGCTTAATGGTGAAGGTTTCGAACCTTTCTCTGCCGAAGTCGCCCTTAAAGTCCCCGACGACAACCAAGTCGCCATCGTCGATAATACCGTTATCATCTTCAACCAAACTAAATTTGAGAACCTCTTCCAGTACGATTACAAATCTCAAGTTATCGCCGATGCTAAAGCCAAAGAGCTCAGCGACAAATACAAACTCTCTTTCGCTGAAGGACTAACCTTAAACGGCCTTCTCCAGGACAAAAAGCCCCTCGTCAAAAAACTCCAATCTCTCGACATCGCCGAAGAAATGTCTCAGGACAAACTTATTGATTATGCTGACGAAATGCAACTCGAGCTAATGACCGACGATGACGGCTCAATCATCATCATGGACGACAAAGATCTCACCATGTTTATCAACCTTCTCGCCGAAGATTACTTCATTTCCCCCGTCAATGGTCGCCGCTACGAGATTAAATCCAAAAAACTCCTCTCCGAACCTGAAGGCGAACCGCCACGGGGCTAACAATAACCCCCATCCACAGTTAAACTCCATCATAGTAGTACGCGGCGGGGATATTCGTCTAGATACTGGATCGTTAAAATATGCTAGCATCAGCAGCTTCTATTGGTTAGCCACTACTTATCCTAATGCTACGAACGCGTACTACCTCGATTTCGGTAGCACTAACGTCTACCCGTCGCACTACTACTATCGATTCAGCGGTTTCTCGGTGCACTAAAAATCCCCCCTATTTTTCCTTCCCTGGCAAATAGTACGGCTGCATCTGTTGCGTCATCAAATCCGCATAAGTCTGCATAATAAAAGTCTCCTGCCCCAGTAAATCCAGCGTCCTAAAAACTTCCTTCCTTGCCGCATCTACCGACGAACCATTCCCAATCCCCACCTCAATCTTCAAAAACGTCCCCATAAGCCCCTCCACTGTATCGAGATTAAAAACCGTTTGCTCATCCAACCTTAGCTCCCTCCGTCGCCGACTAATCTCCGCCAATGTCCGAAATCCTAATTGTTGTACAATCTCCACCGTTTCATTATAATCTGCCACCGCCGTTTCATGTACAATATCTATTCCGCTATCCCCAATATGCCGCTTCAAGAAAAGCCTATAGCCCGCCGGTTGCTTCGTAGTCTGAACCTCTGTTCGGATAATCATCCGTGCCTGGTTCATCCCCGGCCGATAATCGCTCGGTACAAAAATTCGCTCTTGTTGCCATACCATCGGTGTAAATTCCATGCCCATCCGCGCTATCTGTCGCTCCAGCCTCTCTACATTTGCAAGCAAACTCTTCACTACGATCTTCTTCATACCTCTCATTATATCATACACTAACGCAAAGAAATCAATCGTCAGCCCAAAAATCTGTTACTCAAAAATCTACTAATAACTCCGCGAGTTATGACAACAAAATTTTTAAACTGCTACTGCTTGCCATTTATTTTCCCACTTGCTAAAATGAGCTTAATTAAAGAGGAACTATCGGTGAAAAAACTATTATTTTTGTGCGCAATTTTTATCAACAGCTGTCTATGCTTACCCTTCACCCTAGCTCCTGTCTCCGCTACGACTACCACTTCCGCTACAACTACTACCACCACTATCCCCACCCGTGCCGATTTCGAATCCGCTATCCGAAGCATCGAATCCATCGATCACTATTTTGATTATTATTCCCTCACTCCCACCACTTTAGCCTCCACGACCGAATTTTACAAAGAGTACCAGTACCTCTTTCGTCTAGTCGCCGATCTTCGCCACGTCATCTCCATCTACGACACCATGCGCGCCGAAGATCTCATTGCTCTACAAAAAACCGCCAGCGACGCTGTTATCGCCTGCAAACTCAAATTCGGCATCACAAAACGCGAATACGAAGCTTCCCACCCCAACCTTTCCGGCAACACTTCCGGCAGCACCGCCGACAAAAACACCTCCACTAACCCCACAACCCGACCTTCCACTCCTAATACTCAGCATTCAAATTCAAATTCAGCTCCAGTCGTTTCAAACCCAACTTCCAACCCCCAAACCCCCTCAAACACTCAAACCACTCCGATCACCCCAACCGCTCCAACCACCCCAGCAACCCTCACCAGCACCAACAATACCAACAACACCTCATCCCCCGAGCCCGCTCCGGAAACCATCGACATCCCCCTCACTAACGATATTACTAACGACAGCCCCGAATCCGATAGTCGTTTCCGCCTCACCAGCTTACTCCCCCAAATCCTCATCATCTCCGTCGCGCTTACACTTATTGTAGTTCTTATCATCACCAACCGTCGTCGCCCCTACCGCCCTGGCCGCAGATTCTAACCCCCGCTAAACCTCCTCAAGTGTCTCCCCTCGTCGCGCTCTATTCGCCCACACGTCCGCAAGCTCGTTCATTTCTGTTCCAACATGCCCCCGCACCCAAACTAACTTTACCTTTCCTTTCCGTATCAGCTCTTCATATAGTCCGTAAAGCTCCTGCACAATATCCAAATTCTTAATCTCCCCCTTACTCTTTTTCCAACCTTTCGCCTTCCACCCCGACGCCCACTTCGTTAAAACATTAATCCAAAATTCCGAGTCGCTATGAATCTCACACCCCTCCTCACCAGCATATTTCATCGCCGCAATCATCGCCTTCCCCTCCATCCGAATATTTGTCGAATCCTTTTCGCATCCTAACACTACCGGTTTCCCATCCTCAATCACCGCAAACCCCCCAGGCCCCGGGTTCGGACTCGCACTACCATCCGTCCATAAAACTTTCATTTTTACCTCCTCAAAATCCCTGCTCGTCTAGCAGAGCCATATCCTTATACTAGCACACTTATTTCTATTTGTCAACCTTAATCACTTCGTCAACAATTCCGTACTCTTTCGCGTCTTCCGCCCCCATCCAATTATCCCGATCCATATCCTTCTCTACTTGTTTCACACTCTTCCCTGTTCGCTCTGCAAAAATTTCCACCAACTTTCGCTTCAAATACACACCCTCCTTAAGCGCAATCTCCTGATCGGTGATCTTTCCTTCTGTTCCTGAACTTGGCTGATGAATCATAATCCTCGCATTCGGTAGTACAAACCTCTTTCCCTTAGCTCCACATGCTAGCAACATCGCCCCCATCGAAGCCTGTAGGCCAATCCCAATCGTCTGCACATCCGGCTTAATATAATTCATCGTATCAATAATCGCCAGCCCATCATAGACCGAACCCCCTGGTGAGTTAATATATAGCTTAATATCTCTTTTCGGATCTTCATTCGCCAAAAACAGCAACTGTGCTACTACTAAATTCGCCGTCTGCGAATTCACCTGATCACCCAAAAACACAATTCGCTCATTCAATAATCTCGAATAAATATCATATGCCCGCTCCCCTCGACTCGTTTCTTCGATCACTGTTGGTACTAAATAATTTTTTGCTTTCTCCATAAAACTCCTTTATTTAATTATACTTCATCCACCGTTACTAAATTCGAATTCATCGCTCGATTTAACCGACCAATTCTCTCTTGCATCTCTCGATAATTATCAATCCTTTCATTATTCTCCATAATTTTCTCATTTAATCGATCTCTTGTTAACTCTAGTGCTTCTTTTTCCTGATTTAGCGTCGTCCCTCGCCCCCATGCCTCCTCAACACTCGCTATACAGCCCGCCACCTCTAGGCAACTATTAAACTCTCGAATTCTCATATCCAGATCCGCTACTTCCCCTTCATAAGCCACTTTTTCCACGTCAATCTCCATTTTCACCCGTATAATCGTCTCTGCGAGCGTCTCCATCTCCATCTTTAACGCTAAAAACGGCGCCTCGTATTCTTCGTAGTAATCAACTACCCTCGCACGATTCCGAAAAAACTTCGCATAATGTCGCTCCAGTCCTTCCGGCAAATCCCTTAACTTCGTCCCCGCCCGCGCATAAATCTCTTCCAATCTCTCCTCATCACTATACGTCTCCAGCTCACCATCAAACCACTCCCGCCGACTCGCATAGATTTCCTCTAACCACCCCTCAACTTCGCCCTTCTCAAAGAATCCCAACCGATCCCAAATCGCGTGCAATAGCTCATGCGCCATCGTCACCTTATTTGCCGCCGCAATTTCTGCTACTGTGACTTCATATACATAAATCTTCCCATCTGCATAACATCCCAGTAACGAAATATCTGCATCGTGACTGTTACAATGTTCATTAAAACTTTCACTCTCCTCCACCAATGGCCTCGATGCTTTCAGAATCCGCTCCGCTCCTTCTGTTAATTCTAGTCCTTCAACCGTCTCCGCTACTTTCCCCTCCAGCTCATATCCCCATCCCATCCAAATATCCTGCACTGCCGGAATCTGCCAAATCATCCACCCCACCACAGTTGCTATAACTAGCCCCACCCACCAAAAACTACTAATCCCCTTTTGTCGCCTCGGCTCTTCTCTAACTAGTTCCTCATCCATTCACAACCTTTAGCTTCAAACTCTTTTCGCCATCCTTCGCCTTCGCTAAACTAATCTCCGCAATATCTCCATCTTGAAGTTTACCCGCAATAATCTCATCCGCCACTAAAGTCTCAATTTCATCTTCCAACACTCGTCGCAACGGTCTTGCCCCGTTCTTCGGGTCATATCCCTTCTCAATCAGATATTCTTTTACATTATCATTCACCTTCACGCCCAGTTTCTTCATTGCCAAACGCTTCCTTAGCTCTTCCAACAAATTATCGAAAATCTTTTCAACATTCTCATGCGTCAACGGCCTAAACACTAAAATTCCATCCAACCTGTTGATTAACTCTGGCTTCATTGCTTTTTTCAGTGCGCGCATCGCCGCACTTTTACTCACTTCATACTCTGCCTCGAGCTTTCGCTTCTCTTTTACTCCCTTTCCGACAAACCCCATCTCATCCTCACGATACATCTCATCCGCGCCTAGATTCGAAGTTAAAATCACAATCGCATTATTAAATTTCACCTTCATACCTTGACCATCCGTCAACTCTCCGTCCTCAAGAATCTGTAGCAACATATTATATACATCTGGATGTGCCTTCTCAATCTCATCGAATAAGACTACTGAATACGGTTTTCGTCGCACCATTTCTGTCAACTTTCCCCCATCTTCATAGCCAACATACCCCGCTGGCGCCCCCACTAGTCGCGAAACATTATGCTTCTCCCCAAACTCGCTCATATCAATTTTAATAAGCGCATTTTCTCCCCCAAACACCTCTCTCGCAATTACCCGTGCTAGCTCCGTTTTACCAACACCAGTCGGACCCATAAACAGAAAACTTCCAATCGGCCTCCGCGCATCCGCAACTCCGCTTCGCCCCCGTCGAATCGACTTCGCCACCGCCTTCACCGCCTCATTTTGCCCCACCACACTCTTTTGTAAATGTCCCTCCAAATCCCCCAACATCGCAAGCTCCGATCCGTGCACCTTTGATACTGGAATACCTGTCTTTAAGCTCACCGCTTGCGCCAAATCATTTTCCGACAAAACTGGACGTTTTTCGTCGTCACTCTTTTTCTTCATTTCCTTCAGACGCGCTTTTGCCTTCTCCAACTCAGTCTTACAAAGTGCCGCCGCTTCGAAGTCTTCCTTCTCGGCCATTTCCGCCATTTTCTCTTCAGCTTCCTTAACCTGCACCTTCAACTTCTTATACTCGCTTCCGCCTTTTTTATCTGCCGCCACCTTACTAATCGCCGCCGCCTCATCAATTACATCGATGACCTTATCCGGCATAAACCGATCATTAATATATCGGCCCGACATATTAATCGCCGTTTCCAACATCTCATCCGGAATTTTCACTCCGTGATGCTTCTCGTAATGTTTCTTTACTCCCTTCAAAATTTTCAACGTTACCTCAGCGCTCGGTTCCTCCACCATCACAACCTGAAACCTACGCGACAACGCTTTATCTTTCTCGATATGCTTACGATATTCATCCATCGTCGTCGCCCCGATTAACTGTAATTGTCCTCTGGCTAGCGCCGGCTTCAAAATATTCGCCGCATCCATCGACCCCTCTCCCGCACCTGCCCCCATCAAAAGATGCAACTCATCAATGAACAGAATCACATCGTCATTCTCGGTCGCTTCGTCAATCACTCCCTTTATCCGCTCCTCAAATTCCCCGCGGAATTTCGTCCCCGCCACCATTGTCGAAAGGTCAACCTGAATGATTCTCTTCCCAATCAACACTCCTGGCACGTCATTTTTCATCATCCGTTCCGCCAACCCTTCAACAATCGCAGTCTTACCTACACCCGCCTCCCCAATCAAAACCGGATTCGATTTAGTTCGACGACTTAGTACTGTCACCACGCGTTCAATTTCTCGCTCGCGACCAATCACTGTATCTAGTTTCCCCTCTTTTGCTAATTCCGTCAAATCCGTCCCAAAACGCTTTAGCCACTTCAAAGGCTTTTTCTGATACTCTTTCTGCTTCTTTAAGTTCTCTTGTATACGCACCTGCGCGTCCATCCCCGCTTCCAACGCATTTTGCACATCGTCATTATCCACCCCCATTTTCTTCAGTAGCATCGCTCCGCGCGAATTCGGTTGACAAAGTAAGGCATAAAGTAAATATTCCGTCCCGATAGTTTCCACCCCTCGTTCTATAGTATAATGACTTGCCATCCTAATCGTCAAAACCGCCGCTTCCGAAAGCGACATCATCGCCATCGAAGAATTCCCATTCACCTCACTTGCTTCCTGACCTAGAGCTTTCTCCGCTTTCTCTAACGTTACCCCATAAGATGACAAAACCTTCGCCCCAACTGACACATCCTGCGCCAAAATCCCCAGCAAAATATGCTCCGTCCCCATATAGCCATTATTATATTTTTTACTAAACAAATCCGCCTTCTGAAGTGCAAATCTCGCATTCTCAGACAATCGATTCATCATTTCACTAAATTCACTATCCATTCCGTTTCCCTCGCTCGGATTAAATATTAACTTTCCTCGGTAATTCCGAGCTCTACTCCCATCATAGCAAATTAGCACTCATTTGTAAAGAGTGCTAATTTAATCTCTTTTTTACACAACCACGTCAAAAACCGGCCCGAAAGCCGGTTTCTTCGTATTCTACCCTTTTCTAAACCTCGGTATGTCTCGCTCCCCCTATCAGGCAAATCTCCACCACTTTCTCAAACGAAAAATTCTCGTCCGAAATCGCTTCCTCTTCACCTAATAAAATAATCTCGCCCCCTGCATCTATACCCCTCTCGATCTGTCTTAATGCCTCATCCAGATTATCAGACACCAACATATAGCGTCCATACAGATAATTTCCAGCATCTTCGCCACGACAAACAATCCGAAAATCCCACAGCTCATCCGCCAATGATGAAATACTATATCTTTCACCATCATCTGATACCCATGCAATCTCCACTTCACGCAAGACGCAATGGTCAGAAAGCTCGGTCTGTTCAACTATATCCCCCAGACCAAGACTAACGACCGAACTAATAAACAGGTCATCCTTTACGCCAGCCAGCTCAAACATTGCTTGCCTGAAAAACAGCTCGCCAGTAGTATGATCGACGAAAATCGCCGATATTACTACCGGTATCGGATTTTCATTCTGTTTACCATCCATGTAATACTGGGCCACCAAACTACCGGGATCTCCCCGATAACAAGTTAACAACTTGTCCCACAGTTCAGAAATCTCACTTGAAGGTCTGACTACGAGCTCGTCTTTCGGATTAGCTTCGGTTCCCTCCACATCTTCGCATGGATCCGTATCGTCAAGCAACTCTAAAGGCGCCGTTCTGTCATCTTCAAACCTCGACTCAAAACTCGCGCCACCCGACATGCTGCTCCCGCCAGCCATCGGCTTCCGCCCCATAGCACACCCTGCCAGCATTACCATGCTCATTAACATCCCTGCTGCAATTACTAAACTTCTGCATCTTTTCATCTTGATGCCCCTCCTTTTTCTTTTTAGCACGGCAGAATACCCTTATCACTGCAAAAGAACCAGCACCCCACTATACTATACTCTCAGTATAGCACACAATCCCCAAAAAGTCAACCTATACCCTATTAATCACCGGGATCACAATCGGTGTATGTCCCGTCGCATCAAAGAGAATATGCGTTACATCTTCTTTAATTTCTTCTTTAAATGCCTTCATATCATCCCCTTGCAACTTTTCCGTCCTCACCCGCAAATAATGCCGGATCTTCGCCACCAATTCTTCCGAATTATCAAGATAAATAAACGCTCTTGAAACAATATCTGGTGTTTTCACTAACCGATTTGTCTTCTTACTCAACGTTAAAACTATCACGAAAATTCCCTCTCTCGAAATATGAATCCGATCTTTCACTACTGCCTCGTGAACCGGCTTATCCGCATCATCAAACAACTTATTCCCCACATGAATCCTACCGCATTTCCGAATCGTCTTTTCCTTCGAAAGTTCCACCACATCACCATCGTCACAAACCAAAATCCGGTCTCGCTTCATCCCAATCACATTTTCCGCCATTTCCGCATTATGCTCAAGCATATAAAACTCGCCGTGATATGGCATATAATTTAACGGTTTCACTCTCGATACAAAATCTACGTGATCTTCATAATACGCATGACCCGATAAGTGCAACGGCCCTAGACCAGTCAAATGCGTCTTCCCATTTTGCATCACCTGCGCTCCCTCACGCAACAATCCATCTACGACCCCCACCACGTGTGGCTCATTCCCCGGAATCGGGTTCGACGAAAATACAATTACATCGCTTGCCTTAATCTTAATATATTTATGCGCTCCTGTCACCATCCGGTTCAAAACCGCATTCATTTCCCCCTGCGACCCCGTACAAACTACTGTCACCTTATCGTCCGGTAATTTCACGATATCTTCCATTTTCATAATCGTGTCTTTCGGAATTTTCACGACATTTGTTCTCAGCGCCACTTCAACGTTGTTAATCATTGAAAAGCCCGCAAAAGCCACTTTCCTTCCCCGCTTCGCCGCCTCATTTAGTATCAACTCAATCCGCTTAATCTGACTCGAGAAACAGCTAATAATTACTCGCCCATTCGCATAATGATCCATGACGCGTCCAATATTTTCCCCTACATCATATTCCGAATGTGGATGCCTACCTGGAGAATCGATATTCGTACTTTCGTTCAACATCAACGCTACCCCCTCTTTTTTCACGATCTCATCAATTCGCTCATAATCCGTCTGTTTTCCTAGTGGATTCTCCTCATGTCTCCAGTCACCACTAAAGTAGATTACTCCGTTCGGAGTCCTCACCACAATCGCAGCATTTCCCGGAATCGAGTGCAATGCATGAATAAACTCAACCGAAAAGTACTCGCCAACTTTAATAATTTCATGTTTAAACGGATCCACCGGATTATAATTTAAATCTGGCACTTCTGTTAATTCTGACATCTGTTTTTGCACCATGCCAATTGTAAATGGCGTAGCATAAATCGGTATCAAAGGATTAAACTTCGTCAAAAGATGCCGACAAGCTCCGATGTGATCTAAGTGCGCATGCGTAAAACAAATCGCTTTAATATGATCTTTGTTGTCTTCTAAGTACTGGATATCTGGCACCATATAGTTAACCCCCGGATAATCTGCCCCGGCGAACAAAGTCCCCATATCGATCAGAATCATCTCATTCTTATACTCGACGATCGTCATATTTTTACCAATTCCAAACTCACCCACCCCACCCATCGGAATAATCCTCACGGCTTCCGGATCTGGACGTGCAGCTTTTAGCTGCGCATTCGTCACCTGCGCCCCATCATATCCATTATACCTGGACTTATTAACCGGCACCCCAATAATATGCTGTGTGGCCTGCGCATTCACATCTTGCGAAAGCATGCGCTGATGATGTACCATCTCCCCTTTTCGCACCGACACCCCTAGTCCCGCCTTCTTATTCTGTGCGGGTGCTTTTACCTGTTTAGAAGTCTTCACCTGCTTTGGCACTTTTGCTGGTTTCGATACCTTATTAGATTTCGTATTCTTTCCCCGCACCAACCCAGCATCTTTCCCTCCTTCTTTGAAGTTCGAATTAAAACCTCTCTTTTGCGCCTCTTCAAACTGTTTCTTAATATCCGGCAAACGCTCATCACGCATCTTCATTAAACGCGCACGACGTTCCTCCTCCTGTTTATTACTCATGATTCCTCTTTTTTAACTTATTATTACAGAACCCACCATCACAAAAGCAATCCGACCACCAGTCTCGCCTTCACATATTTTTACCCCCAAAGTTCTCTAGATACCTCTATTATACCAAACTGACAAACTTTTGACAAGCTTTTTAATGATCGAGTGTCCTTGTCGCATAATTCCATCAAAAAAGTAGTGTTGATCAAGAAGATTATTAACTGGTCAGAATACAATAAATCCCTACACTACAATTTTCCCAAAAGCTCTTTAAACGCTTCGTCATTCTTTGCACTTAGCGTCACGCTCCGTCCCCGAATTCGCACCTCAACCCCATATTTCTCTCCCAACTTTTTCTCTTCCTTCAAAAACCCATTAGTTTTCACCGCCGTCGCTGAACTTTTCTTCTTTCGCTCTGCAATATACCTTTCCACCTTCCGCGCTGGCCAACCCTCCTCAATCATCTTCGGCAAAATCTCTCTTACAACCTCTGGATCCGCCGAAATCAGCGGTCGCATCGGCCCCTCCATCAAATTATGCTCCTGCATCGCTTTCTTCGCCTCTTCAGGCAATTTCAATAACCGCATTGTATTTACGATACTTCCCCCACTCTTTCCCACCTTTTCGCCGATTTGCTCGTAAGTCAAGTTAAACTGATTCTTCAATTTTGCATAGGCCGTCGCAAGCTCAATCGGATTAATGTCTTCCCTCTGTACATTTTCCACGATCATTACTTCTAACTTGTTTTGATCGCTAATCGTCCGTACAATCACCGGCACCGTCTCAAGTCCCGCCATTTTCGATGCCCGCCACCTACGTTCCCCCGCCACAATCTGGTACTTTTTACCTTTTTTCGTCACTACAATCGGCTGCAAAACCCCATGTTCCTTAATCGACTCCGCGAGTTCTTTTAAACTAGTTTCCGTAAAACTCTTACGCGGCTGCCCCTCATCCCGCACCACATCATCTACTGATACTTCAATCAACTTACTAACTTCCGCATCTTCTTTCCGTGTCGGATCGAATGCTTCTTCTACCAAATTTGTCGGAATCAAACTCTCAAACCCCCGCCCTAAGCCACCTTTTTTTGCCATTATCCCTCCGTCCTTTCTTCAACTTCTCGCGCAAAATCTTTATATGCTTTCGCCCCTTTACTAAACTTATCATAAGCCCCTACTGGCACTCCGTGGCTCGGCGCTTCCGCCACTCTTACATTCCTCGGAATACTTGCCCGGAATACTTTATCCTTAAAATACCTTTTTACTTCTGCTAAAACTTCCCCACTCAAACTCGTTCTTTTATCATACATCGTTGCAAGCACTCCCAGAAGCTTCAAATCTGGATTCATCGCTTTCTTCACCATTGCCATACTTTCCAAAAGTTGCGCCACACCTTCAAGCGCATAAAACTCTGTTTGTACTGGCAAAATCAAATAATCCGCCGCAATCATTCCATTTACCGTCAAAAGTGATAAACTAGGTGGCGAATCAATAATAATATAATCGTAATCCCCCTCGACCGCCATCACTGCTTTTTTGAGCATCCCAAACTTCCCCTTCATACCCGCCATCTCCACTTCAGCATTCGCAAGCTGCGGAGTTGTTGGCGCCAAATCAAATCCCTTAAACGCAGTCTCTCGGATTATTTCCCCCATCGTCACCGCCCCCAGCATCACCTCTGTCATACTCTTATCCAGCGCCGTTTTATCCAACCCTAACCCTGACGAAGCATTCCCTTGTGGATCCATATCCACCAAAAGCACCTTATTCCGGTCCTTCGCCAAAAAGTACGCCAAATTCACCGACGTCGTCGTTTTTCCAACACCTCCCTTTTGATTCGTAATACAAATCACCTTCGCCATAACTATCTCTATTATAGCATAACTTTAATGTAAATAATACACATCACATGTATTTATCCCTTGAATCAAAGTCGCTTCTTTTAATCCTGTCACTTCCTTCACCACACCCAAAGCCAACTCCTGATCTTGGCTGCTACTTACAAACACAAACAACCCCCGACGTAAATCTTTTCCATGCAAAATTTCCTCAACTTCACCTTTCGTCGGTACTAAAAGATCTAGTGCCAAATACGAGTCCTTTGCTACCGCAAATGGCAAAATATTATCCAAAAACCGATTATTTTCCGTCGTAATAAAATACAAGATCGGCGCGTCTGATTTCTCTGTCACTGCCGTCATCACCATTTGCCGATCTCGATACAATAACTCAATCCGCATCCAACCAAAGCCGATCTGTATCGGCGCCACTACAATCACCACTGCCATTCCTGCCAAAATTATTCCTTCTCGCCATTTTTCCACCACCACTCCGCTCAGCAATTCATATATCACATACCCCACCAACACAAAAATCAACCCACAAATTGGCATAATATAACGTAATTCTATAAATGGCGATGCTAATGCTGCTAACCCAAAATAACTGACCGTTGGCCAAAAAATCATCCAAAACTCTCCCTTTAACTTCACCCTCCTCATCCCCCTTATTCGCCGATAAACCAACAACCCCGCCATCAACATTACAAGCGCAATCAACAAATGATGAAAAACATTATAATCCACCACCAAAAGATAATCCCATAGTTGACGTGCCAAAATTCCCAAATTCAACAAATTTTTCAACACTCCCTGTCCCCGATATCCAAAAAACATATGCTGCAAAGCATGCGGCCATATCATCAATACCACTATACCCGCCACCACTAAACTACCTAAATACCGTCCCAAATTCCCCCAGTCTCTTTCCCGCACTAATTTCACTGTCATCACTATCGCAGTCCCCACCAAAAAGAATAAATAATAATATTGCGTCAACGTCCCAAGCACCGCCAACACCCCTAGCGCCACACACCATCCCCATGCTAGCTGCTTTCGCTTACGTATCATCCGCCATATCTTTAAATTTACCCACAAAGTCAAAAGCACCATCAAAGTCAACAATCCATACATCCGAATATAAACCGCCGTACTTATGCCAGCGACCGTCAAATCCGCCATCAGTATCAGCCCAAACACGAAAACCTGACGTTTACCTTCTTTCTTCTCCCCCAACAATTCTCGCACCACAAAATACATCACTACTGTACAACCTACCATAATCACTATATTCAAAATCATACCTGCCCATTTTGAAAATTTCCCTCCTGAAAACAACACCGTATCTACTTCCATCACGCCTCTAAGTAATACATAATATAATGGCGGATGCACATCATTTTTCTGATTCTCGTATACTGCGCGCCAATCACCGTGATCCTTTTTCTTGCACCGCCAAATAATCCTGAAAATATTCGCTAGTATGCCAAGTATTATAAAAATCCGCATTATCCGTAATATCAATCTTGTCATATTGCGCCAGCGCTAAAGAATAAGCCTCATCCATATGAATGTAGGCTTTACTTGCTCCCGCTCCAACATAAACCAAAGACTGTAACAAAATCATCACCGCCAACCAAAAAGCTGGCTTATTTATTTTTCGCAAAAACTCTCGTATACTTTTAATCATAACATAAACCTATTCACAACTTTTTGTATCCCACTTAACATTGGCCAAGCTAAAATCGCAAACCCCACCAAAGTTCCTATCGCTAGCCAAGAAAGTTGCGCCGAAATTCCAAATAACGACTTCAAGAAAATCACACTAAAAATCAATCCCGCCACCGAAATCCCCCAAATTGACCACTTTCTCCAATCCATCGGTTTACTTACATTATATAAAACCATCATCCCAATCACCGCGAGCAAAATCGTCGCAACTGTCGCTATTTCTGACCCACCAAGCCCAATCCTTCCTCCAATAACCGTCATTATAATCACTAAAACTACATCAGTGATTCCACCCGGCAACGCACACAAAATAATCTTTTTCATAAAATCACCACGAATCAAAGCTGTATTTGGCACCTGCGACAACAGAAATGCTGGAACTCCAATTGTAAACATACTAATTAAAGAAACCTGCGTAGGTGTCAATGGATAAGTAATACTTAACACTATTGTCAATATCGCCATCAAAAAAGAAAAAATGTTCTTCACTAAAAACAGACTTCCTGACCGCTCCAAATTATTCACCACTCTACGTCCTTCTCGTACCACATCTGGCATTTTCGCAAAGTCCGAGTCCAAAAGCACTAGCTGCGCTGCTTGCATCGCCGCTTCACTCCCTGACGCCATCGCAATCGAACAGTCTGCGTCTTTTAATGCTAAGACATCATTAACCCCATCTCCCGTCATCGCTACCGTTCTGCCCTGTCGCTTTAACGCTTGTATTATTTTTTTCTTCTGCTCCGGCGTCACCCGCCCAAAGATCGTATATTTGTCCGCCGCCTCCGCTATCTCTTTTTCATTCGTCAACTTTGTGCAATCAATATATTTTTCCGCACTACGAATCCCTGCTCGCTCCGCCACTTTCGCTACCGTCAACGGACTATCCCCAGAAATCACTTTAATTCCAACACCTTGCTCATAAAAATAACCAAACGTCCTCGCCGCATTTTCCCGAATCGGATTTATTAACAAAACCAGCCCATACGGTTTCACTCTCGCCGTCAACTGTTTTCCGTTAGACTTCCCCTCATATTTTCCAAACACCAGAACCCGGTATCCTTCCTCACTATACTTTTGCACCTCTTTTTCATACTGATTGTAATCCCCTCTAAGCACAAACTCTGGCGCTCCCAATACAATCGTCTCTCGCTCAAATTCCACCGCACTATACTTATACCGCGAAGAAAATCCCACTACCTGCACTACTTTCCCTAGCCTCGGCTCCGCCATCCGTTCCACGTCCTCCTCAAGAGCCTCTCGTAGCGCCACTATCGTTGCATTATCCGCCTCCTGAGCCCAAACAAAAGCCCGCAAAATCTCCTTATCCTCTCCGTCACCGAGTTTCCCCTTCTTAACACGCACAATTTCTGCCATTTGCATCTTTTCCTCCGTAATCGTCCCCGTCTTATCCACACATAATGTATCCACCCGCGCCAACGTTTCGATTGATTTCATATCGTGCAATAAAACCTTTTTCTCGGCTAGCTTCATAGCACTGATCACTAAAGTTACGCTCGCCAGCAAAAACAACCCTTCTGGAATCATCCCGATCACTGCCGCCACCATCGCGCGTACACTTTCCTGCACACTGTGCGCCTCTCCAAAATATTGCTGGCAAAACAAAACTAAACCTATTGGTATAATAGCTACACCCGCCACTTTAACAATCTTATTTAAAGATCTAATAATCTCTGATTGTTCACCTCGTCGCATCATCTTAGCTTTTAATGTAAGTTCTGATATGTAAGATTCTTTTCCTACTTTTTCTAGCCTTGCATAACACTTTCCCGACACAATAAAACCTCCCGAAAGCAACAAATCATCAAATTTTTTCTTTACCTCATCCGCTTCTCCAGTCAACAATGATTCGTTCACCATAACTTCGCCTTCTACTACTCGCGCATCCGCCGGAATCTGATTCCCCGCGCTCAGTTCAATAATATCATCCTTCACTAGATCAGCCACCGCAATCTCTTGTTTCTCTCCATCCCGCAAAGTCAGCACTTTCGACACATTCATCAAGTTTAGCTTATCCAAAACTTGTTTAGCCCTTATCTCCTGAATAATACCAATCAAAGTGTTCGCAATAATAATTGGCAAAAAAGTTAGATCTCGATAAGACTTTACTAAAATCAACAAAATCGCAATTACTAAAAACACTAAATTAAAATAAGTAAACAAATTCGATGATATAATTTGCCATACTGACTTCGATGGTGCTTTTACTGCACGATTATCTAGCCCAGCTTGTCGCCGAACCTTAACTTGTATACTCGATAAGCCCTGTAAATTATCTTCTTGTTTACCTTTAAAATCTTCCGTCATTCATTTTAAGTATATCATGCTCCACCAAAAAGCGCCCGTTAGACGGACGCTTTTTACTTTTTCTAACCAATCTTCTCGATTTTAATCATCGAATATTTCTGACGATGACCAGTTTCCTTATGAACACGCTTCTTTGAATGGTATCGAATTACTCTTATCTTATCCCCTTTTACAAGCTCTTCGACAACACTCGCTTTCACCTTCACTCCGGCAACTTCAGGTGTACCAACACTTACCTTATCGCCATCAATTACAAGTAAAGCACCAGTTTCGAGCTCTTTCGTTCCTTCCGGGAGGAGGTCCACCCGTAGGGTCTCTTGCTCCTCGACTAGGTATTGCTTCCCGCCGATGAGTACAACTGCTTTCTTCATAATATCCCTTTTAATTTATTACTATCTCTCGCCATTCTATCACACTTTCCCAGTAAATACAAGTACAATCTAATCTCAGTTCGTTACAACAAAAATGGGCCTCTCGGCCCTTTTTGTTGCTAATTGCTATTTCCTCCCCTTCGCACGCTTGGTGGTTTTCTTGACCTCTTTACTTGTCTTCCACCAATAAACTCCGCCCGCACAAACCGCAATTACAATTACTACTGCAAGCACAATCTCCGCCGGCCCCGTCGTTGGTAATTCATCCGGCACCTCTGGATCATCTGGGTTTGTCGGATCTACCGGCCCTTCTGGTATATTCTCATCAATTGCATAGGTCTGAATAGTATACACTACTTGACCGGAATACTTATCACAACCCATTACTAATCCATTTAATGTATTCTGTCCTAAAAACGTTCCTTCTGGCGAAAATAGATTAATTGACAAAGTCGATCCATTTGATGCCCACTGATTATAGATCTTCGCCGAGCCAGTCACATAGTGTAACGTCATCGCTTCCTTCGCCGTCACGTATGCTTCATCCCAAACCGCCTCAGGGTTAGTTGTCGTCGAAGTAATTCTCCCCGTTACTGCTTGACGCTCATTAGCAGCTAATCTCTTTGGAAAATCACTCGAAAGTCTAACATCCCTTGCTACACCCGCTAAATCGTGTGCTTGATCATTGTAAGTCTCTGACGCATCATTATGGTAATAAATATAAACTTCATATTGTTTTCCAGCTTCAAGAATAATTTCGCTGCTATAATCCCGACCCGATCCTTTTTCTTCAATCCTCACAAAGTCTCGTTCATCTCCTACTGCAGCATTATCAATAATAGAATTAAACACTGCATGATCGGCAGGGTTAGCATTAGTGTAGGTCGGACGATCTTCCGGACCCCAGGCGAATGCCGATGTCCCCATCACCAGCGGAGCCAAAAACACCGACGCCGCTAATCCAAATGTTATAATTTTTTGTTTTTTCATATTTGTCTCCTTTTTCTAACAAATTTAAATTATTCTACTGTGTAGCTTCCGTGTCGGCACCAGCATCACTATCAACCTGCTCGCTACCGCTATCCTGCTCCCCACTACCGCCGTTATCTTGCTCACCACCATTGCCATTATCCTGAGCAGCGCTATTATCTCCATCCTCGCTCCGCTCTTCAGATTGCTGTTCATTGCTCTGTTCGGTGTTCTCGCTTGCTTGCGCCTCTGGCTCTGGCTCTGACTCTGACACCGACATCTCATTCGATTGAGATAAGTATTCACTCACTTCATCCAAAACTTCTTGATCCGTCATCGATTCTAATCTCTCTGAACTATTAGCTGTTTCCTGATTTTGCTGATCTTCACGTTGCTGCTCTTGGCTTACATTCTGGTCTGCTACTTGCTGACTACCAACTACTTGTTCATTACCATCCGCGTTAATCGTCTCGCTCGTTTCACTATAAGTGCCATTCATATCACTTATATCCTGATCAACTTCTACCGCACCAACTTCACTCTCATTGCTCGGAGTAACAATACCCTGATCAGCTAATACTTCAACATTCTGTGTCTGATTAACTCCGTTCGTCTGCCCTCCTTCCGCAACTACTTTCTTCTGGTTCTCGCCATCCTTAGGTTTAACAGTTTCTTCCTTTGGCGGCTCCTCCTTCGGCCCCTCATCTGGTTTTTCAACCTCACCTGGACCACCTGGATTTCCTCCCGGCTCCTCCTCCCCACCAGGCTTCTCTTCAGTACCTCCCGGTTGTTCTTCCGTTCCACCGTTCGTCCCCGGACCTGGTCGCTCCGATCCGCCGCCCCCACCACCATTTCCACCCCCACCATTCGAATGGTAAATCACCGTCGGTGTTTCCGTCACAACCACAGTCTCTTCTTCAACAGTTTTCTCTTCTGGCACAACAGTTTCCGTCACAACTTCGCTTATCTTCTGCGTCTTCTTTTTTGCCACTGTCTTCAATGCTTCCATGTCTGGCTGGAAACCACAATATAAATTAAGCTGTAACTTATATTCTACAATCTGTCCATTCTCATCTTTGTCTCTAAATGTAATCAAAACCTGTTTTGCATTATTACGCCTTTTATTTGCCGTCCTTAGCGTTAAGTTCTCTGCATTCGCATCCTCACCCTGATCAATCGTCGGCTCGAAGAACGTTCTATTCACACCGTTCGTCAGCATATATTGGAAAGATGTATTTTCGTCTTGCAAAACCGTCAGAAGTCCACCCAGTAACTTCTTCTGAACATCACCACCATTCTCCCCCATCATCTCTCGATAAACCGCATTTGCTCGCACTTCTGGATCTTTAATGTTAATCACTTCATCACTAATCCCCGCTGCCTTCAACACATTCGGGAAGAAAGCCGTATGCGATGCCAAAACACCTGGATTATCCCGACAAACAATTATGATCTGATTTATTGCTTCCCCATTTCGATTTCCTACATCATCAAGATCGTAAATCCATTCCCGGCTCTCTGCAAAAGCATTCAAACTCGACTTCTGATCACTATTATATTCCGACATATTTTCAAATACGCCATTCTCATGATAATAATTTCCTGGCCGATTAGCAATCGCCTCTGCTCCAATAATCGCTCTGCCTTTTGCCAACATCTGCGCCTCCGACAGTCCCTCAGCTGTCGATTTTGCTTCCGATGTCTCTCCCCACACATCCAAAGTAGTCGGACCATTCCTTCGTTCCACTCCTTCAACACCTGATGCCTGCTGCACCATCTGTGCTGCCACCCCTCGTGCCATCCCCATCGCGTCGAACGAACGCTCTTGTGCAATCGGAGCCTTAGTGTATGAACTAGCATCCGACCTAAGCATCGTAAGGCCACTAACCGTCGCAAATACCATCAAGCCTGCCGCTACCTTCACCCCAAGTCGTCTCAACCCCTTCAACCAGCCCCCACCCATCTTCTTCTGAACGTTCTCAACCACCGCACTGCGATCTTCCGGTGACAGCATAACCTCGCCACCCCGTTCGTTTCTAACCTCATCCACCAACGCTTTCATCTTCTCACGAAGCTCTTCCTGCCGCTCTTCTTCCTCTGCTATCTCCGCCTCTGCCGCTTCCATCTGCGCCCGCTCTTTAGGATCCATCCATCCATCCCCCTCTATCCTTCCTGCATTCTCCGCCAACTTCTCCGCATACTTGACCGCCATCTCTCCCTGAGAGCCCGTTTCTCCTTCGCTCTTCGCAAAGCCATCCTCAAGATCTTCCGCACGTACTTCCATCTGTGCTCTTAATTCCTCGATCCGTCGTTGAAGCCCCACTTGCGTTACTGGATCTCCATCCATTAATAATAAAGCTGCTTCAAGCTTCGCAATCTTCATCTTTGCATCAGTCACCTCAAAGCCTTCCACCCCAACAGCGTCCAATTCCTTCCCGACCGGAGAAATTTCCACTTCTCTAGCCTCTCCAGCCTTTCTCGCTTCTGCTACCATCCTTCGTATGGTCTCTTGGCTATAAAGCGGATTCCCGTTACGATCCGTCGCTTTCTCCAAAGTCTCCTCGTACCCCCCTACATTCTCACTCGCCTGATTTACTACCGTAAGCGTTTTCTCACCAACTTCTCTAGCTTCATCCCGCGTTAAAACTTCCCCCGTCTTTCCATACGACTCATAAGCACCCCTACTTCCCGCATGAATATCCTCACCAGTCTTCATCTTATGCTGCCTCCCCTAAATAATTTGCCCGAAAATTCATTAATGCCGTTTCAATAACGTGAGATTCATTTATCCCCGCTTCCTCGAAAAAGAAATCTTTCTCCTCATCCGTCATCCCTAAATCTAACCATTTTTCAAGCACCAGCAGTTTCTCGTCCGGCAATGCCGCAATCAACGACACCTCCACATATCGATCCAATTCGTGTTTCAATCTTGTTTCTAAAGCTCCCCGCTCTTCCGGTGTTAATCCCGCCTCACCTTTATCATCCACCATCTTTGTGATAAAGCTACTTAAAACTTCATCTTCCGTTAAATTTTTATCTGACATAAGATCCCTTTCTACATGACTTTTCTTCAATTTACCACAAGCGTTATCAGAAGTCAACCAACCCGCGCTACCCCTACGCCGCTAATTGCTCCCCAAGCGCACCATCTACCGCCCCCAAAAACTCCGCATTCTTTTCCGCCATAGTTTCCTCCCCCTCTTCATCCTCGCCAGCCCTCTTTCGCTCTGCCGCCGCTAGCGCATCCAACCGCTCATCAATCTGTTTTATCACCGCCTCAAACCTAGCCCGCATTACCGGATCCGTCATCTTCTCCAATCTTCGTTCCATTTCTTCCTGATAATTCACCAGCTTCTTCATCTCTTTCGTCCAAACCACCTCTCGCTGCCACCTTGCCTCAAACTGCGTTTCCGTCTCATCCTCCCCCTTGCGTAACTCCGTCGCCTTCTTCCATCTCGCCTCAAATTCTTCCGGCGTCTCGTCCTCCCATTTTACAAGCGTGTCCGCTTTAAGTTGTGCCGCTCTCTGCAAATCTTGCTTAGCATAACCTTTAAGTCTCGCCTCATAATCATCCGGAGTCTCCGCCTCACGTCTCGGATATTCGTTAAACAAGTGCGTCAAATTCAGCTGTCCGTGCTTATGCGGCTCACTCGCCAATTTCCAAGCAATCTGCTCTTCCTCGCTCAATTCCTCCCCATTAATATCATTCCCCAACCTTCCCCCGTTCAGATAATAGCTCTCAAGGATATGTCGCGTATCAAACGCCGCCTCGTTTTCCAACTGCTGTTCGAACCCCACCGCCAAAGTCCTCCCCTCAAACTCAGCTCGACGCTTCTCCGCTTCCCTCGCCCCCGCAATCCGACTAAGTGTCGCTTTCTCCGCAATGTCCTCTCTTAAAGCTTTAGCCTTTTCATCCATCCCCTGAAAATTCCGCTCAAAGAAATCCTGCACTAAATTCTCTGTATTATACATCTCCGGAACCGGAACTGATTCCTCCCTCTTCGCCGTCAACGAGTACCAAAGCTCCTGTACACCTTTCTTCATCTCGTTCATCCATCCAAAAATCCCCTTCTTTCCTTCCGGCGCCCCTTTTGCTGCCTCTAGCTCCGCTTTCTCTTCGTCACTCATCCATGCCCCAGGCCTTGCCTCAGCAGCTGCTCGTTCCAAATTCGCATAATACCTCTGTTGCCGTTGTTGCTCTGCTTGCTGTTCCACCTGTTCCTTTTGCTTTTGCAACTCCACCTGTTCTTCTCGTCGCAGCTCCGCTTTCTCTTCATCGCTCATCCACGCCCCCGGACGCGCTTCCGCTGCCGCCTTCGCCAACCTCTCACGTGGACTTAGTTCATCCACCGCTACAGCTTCTTTCTCTACGGTACTCCCCAAACCATTCTCATACACCGTCGCCCCAGCCATCGCTTCCTGCAAAGATTGCCCCATCGCCTCGTCTGCTGACATCGCCCCCTCACTCCAAGCCTCTGCTCCGCTATTCTCTCTGCCCATTGCCGCCAACTCTTCCCAGCCATTCATCGCCGCATCTAACTCCGTCGTATTCTGTCCTTGCGCCTCATTAATTTCGTTGATCGCCTCTTGCAACTCTTGACTATCAAATTCCCCCATACCCCCACCATTACCAACACTTTCATTTCCACCCCCTCGCTTTGGTCCAAAAATCTTTCCAAACATTATTACCTCACTTCTTTTCTCCATTTTACCACTTTTAAATTCCTAGCACAACCGTAATTCTCAAACCCAACTATTTAACCCAATCCTCATTCACCTAACACCTCATCGAAAATAACCGAACGACTGTTCGGTTATTTCCCTTAGCATAATCTTACTCCTTCTTTCTTTTTATAAAATTTAGCTCTACCCTATAAAATCTCCTTTTATCCTATTACTTATTATGCATATTTATTAATTCATCTTGTTCTTTTCTCGAGATACTATCCCGAATCTATCTTATAATCTACGCTCCTTCTATCACTAAGCAACCTGGCCATTAACTATACCTATAATCCTACGACCAATCCCTGCTTGCCATTTTCTTATCTGATCTGCCGTTTTCTTACTCACATTCTTCGGCGATTTATACCTTACTTCATTTCGATACGTTTCAAACGTGATCGACTTACTTGATATTACATTGGTCTTTACTCCTTTTTTAGTTTTACCTTTTCCACTCATGGCTATTTATATTTTCCTTTATGTTTATTTAGTGCCGCTAAGGCTTACACTCTAGCCATCGCTTTTTGTTAGATCTTTTGTTTAATGTTTTTGTTTATTATCTAACTATCTCCTATGTTAGCACACATCTTCAAAAAAGTCAATACCTTTTATGCCTATCTTATAACATTTTTTTGCTACACTCTCAAAATTAGTAACTTTCACCCCTATTAATTCCCCTCAACTTTTCCGTAGCGGATATATTAATCATTCCGTCGGAGCAGTTCGCTTCGCTGATTGGCAAGGCTACATAGCATCAAAAACCGCTGCGCTTACCGCAAACTCTTACGTATTTAGTTTCCGACAAAATTCCCTACCGTCAGACGGCACCTATTACGGCTGGTACGCTTTCCCCATCCGCTGTCTAAATGTATAAATATAATATCTAAGTAAGACAAAAGTAGTTAGGCTAAAACAACCAGTCTTCACTTCGTCTTTGCTCTTGCTCTGAGAGGTCATCTTCTGGCCTCTCAGAGTTCTTACGCTACTATATTACCCTACACCTTCTCTAACGAAATAGTCACAGTCTGTCCAGATACCTTAGCAATTTCATCGTACTCGTAATTCTCATCCCGTGCCACCCCCTCCGCCAGCACCTCATTTTTCAGCACTCCCAACCATTCTTCTGGCACCTCACAACTCACGCTAAGTTTAATTCTGTCATCAACTTGTAATCCAGCTTTTTTTCGCGCACTCTGTACCGCTCTTACTAGCTCCCTGACAAACCCCTCCATCGCTAGCTCCTCACTAATCTCTTTATCAATCCAAGCTTCCTCGCCCCGCTCGATCTCTTTCACATTCACTTCATCCTTCACAATCTCAACTCCCCATTCCGGCAACTCATCTCCAGCATAAACCAGCTTCTGCAGCGGCTGCCTAACCTTCACCTGCACCTCCTTATCATCCACATACATCCTCAATCTCAACCCCTCATTAATCACCTCACGCACTCGCGCCATCTGCTCTAAAATCTCTTCATCTACATCCACACCCATCGGGAAACTCTGTAGATGCACGCTCATCGCCGGATCATCCCCTCCCACCATCTTCTGCCACAATTCCTCCGCCAAAAACGGTGTAAACGGCGCCAAAATCCGTGCCAAATTACTAAGCACCTTCCACAACGTCCAGTACGCTTCGGCTTTGTCCTGATCATCCTCACTTTTCCAGAAACGACGACGACTTCTCCTTACAAACCAGTTACTCAGATCATCCACGAACGGCAACACCCCAGCCAGCGCCTTCGGAATATTATATTCCTCCATCCCCTCCATGACTTCCCTCTTCAACTGGTGCAATCTCGCAATAATCCACTTATCTAATGGATTTTTCAAATCTTTCCCCCAGTTCCCCGGCAACTCTGGAGAAATCCATTGATCAACTTCTGCATAAGTGGTAAAGAAATCATACACATTCCAAATCATCGCCAGCTTCCGCTGTACATCGCTTACATCCTTATCTATGAGCGCAAAATCTTCACCAGAGAGTACCGGGCTACTCAATAACAAGAACCTCAAAGCATCCGCCGAAAACTTATCCATTAACTCGTTCGGATCCGTATAATTCCCCAGCGACTTGCTCATCTTGCGGCCATCATTTCCCGCTAGCGTCCCCGTCGTAATCACATTCTTAAAGGCATTCTTCTCTGCACACGCCTGCGCCACCTTTCCGAACCCCCCCACTTCCGCTAGCGCCGTATTCACACAGTGCACATAATAAAACCACGCCCTTACCTGCCCCACATATTCCACGATAAAGTCCGCCGGATAATTCCGCTCGAATTTTTCTTTATTCTCAAACGGATAGTGCAGTTGCGCAAACGGCATCGAGCCACTCTCAAACCAACAGTCGAGCACCTTCTCAATTCGCTTAAAATGCTCCCCATCGATATCAAATTCAATCTCATCCACCCACGGCCGATGGTAATCTTCCAATCTCACCCCCGACAATTCATACAGCTCATCATATCCCCCAACCACAACCGTCGTCCCCTTATCCCCCTTCCACACCGGCATCGCCGTCGCCCAAAACCGGTCACGACTGAGATTCCAATCCGGCGCCTGCTCAATATTCTTCTTAAATCTCCCCTCCTTCAAATACCCCGGAAACCAGTTAATATTCTCATTCTGAGCAATCATCAACTCCTTCTGACCTTGCACATCAAAGAACCAGCTCGGAAATGCCCTGTACATTATGCGCTGCTTGCTTCTTGGGTTAAACGGATACTCATGCTTAATATATTCAATCTTCCAGACAACTCCTGCTTCTTCAAGGCACTTCGCAATAAACTTATTTCCTGCCCAAATTTCAATTCCCCGTTCATCCGTATCCCTTACGCCTATCTCATGCAATTTTTCTGCTACCTCTGGCAAATAATACCCGTATTCGTCCAACACATCCACAAAATCTACCTCGTGCACTTGCGCGAGCTTATAGTCGTCCTCACCATATGCTGGCGCAATATGCACTAGTCCAGTACCATCCACATCTGAAACAAAATCCCCACCAAGAACCGTCCACGTATCTTTCAACTTGGAATCTTCCTCTATTGTAGCACAGATAGGCTCATATGTCAAGCCAATAAGATCCTTCCCCTTGATATCGTCATAAATAACCTTATAGTCCACCCCTTTCAGAACCTCTTCAATTCGACTTTTCGCAACATACAACTTATCGTCATCAACTTCCACCTCGGCATACTCCATCTCTGGATTCACCGCGAGTGCCATATTTGCCGGCAACGTCCACGGCGTCGTCGTCCAGGCCAAAAAGTAAGTATCTTCCCCAGTTTCCCATTCCCCATTATGGCATTTCTGGCCAGGCTTAACCTTAAATCGTACATACGCACTCGGGTCCGTTACCGTCTGATACGCATCATTATCCATCGTCACTTCCGATTTCGACACCGGCGTGGCGAACTTCGTGTCATACATCAACACCTTCCGCCCCTCATAAATCTTCCCCGCCTCATAGAGAGTCTTAAACGCCCACCACACGCTCTCCATAAAATCCTTATTCATAGTTCGATATGCCCCCTTAAAATCCACCCATCGTCCAACTCGTTCAATCGTCTCCTCCCAAGTCTCCGAATTCGCTACCATCGACTCACGCGCCTTCAAAATATAATCTTCCAGCGACCACTTCGTCCCAATCTCTCGCCGGTCCGTAATCCCAAGCTGCTTCTCTACAAAATTCTCCGCCGGTAACCCATGACAATCCCACCCCCATCTTCGCTCAACTCGCTTTCCCCGCATCGTCCAAAACCGCGGCACCGCATCCTTCACAATCGAGCTCAAAAGCGTCCCATGATGCGGCATTCCTGTAATAAATGGAGGACCATCATAAAACACATACGAATCATCCTCACTCCTCTGCTCCACCGACTTCTCAAACGTCCGATTTTTCTTCCACCATTCAACCAAAGCTTTTTCATATTCCGCCGCTTTTCGTCGACTCCCTGCCTTATATTTCATGATTCTCCTTTGTTTAATAAAAATCCCGCCGCTTCCACGACCTTGCGCTCAAGTCATCACCATCACACAAAACCGTTAGAACCCAGCGGGCGGTACCATCTAACTTCTCTCCCACACTATAACTGCCCCACATTTTACCCTTTCGTTTAACTCCAAAACAAGCCAAACAATCCAGAATTTTCAGTCATACTAAAAGAGCTCTCACTTCATCTTTCACGCAGATTCACGAACGATTCTACTCAAGCCTAGATCCGACTCTTTCTTTCGCCAGCTCGCGGTCGATCTCCGCTCCAACGCTTTGTTTAATTATATCACAATTATTCAAATTAGAGTAATTTTTATTCCAATCAGCCTCATCTCGCCCTGCTCTTGACATTTTAAAACATCTGTGCTACAATAGAATCATGGCACCTAGTGCCTATATTGGCTGTACCCTCTAACCAGAATTAACCTATCCATTAGCAGGCTACACCACATAACTTGTCAAGCCTAAACTAAACAAGCTAGCACTTTAACTCGAAAGGAGAACACTATGAATAAAACCATGTCCTCACGTAGTCAAACCACTTGGACCCCAGTTTCACCACAGTCACAAACCACCACACCACTTCCTCAGTATCTACTTCGCCCCATCCATAAGACCCCTCACCGTTCTCGCTGGCAAAATCGTAAGCAAAGTCACCATTATCAGCACTGGGTTCGCGCTATTCGTGCCAACATTCCCCGTCACACATTTTTTCTTCAGGTTGCCGATTTCCAGAAAAAGCCCATCGTCGGTCGAACCATCAAACTCACTCTAAGTCCCACCCTCAGCTATAACTATGGGGAGAAGCTCTTCTCTATTAGTCAGAACACCAAGATTCTGATCGAAGCTAAAATTATCGAAGCCGAACGTCTTCGCCCTGGCCGCTCCGCTATTACCGCCTTAACCGCTAACATTATCACCTCAACCATTAAGCTTAAGTTGCCGGATCACCTCCGTGACACCATTACCGAACAACAACTAGTACAAGATCTCTACATACCCAATGTTAACACCAAATTCCAATTCATACTGATCGAAGACCTTCCGTCCGACCAGAAACCTCATGGCGCCATCAACAAATTCATCATCCCCAGCGCTCCGCCCCAAGTTTTTCCCAACTTCATCGACATACCAATTCCGCCATTATACCGATAACGTACTCGTGTACTCCCCCTTCAAAAGGCTCCTACTTATCGGAGCCTTTCTGTTTTTTATCAGACAACAAAACCCACCGAGAAACCGTCGAATCGAGCGTTGTAGGTCGACGGGTAGACGTTAGTACTACCGAAAAGGAGGTTGTACACGTCCGTAGCATTAGGATAAGTAGTAGCTGACCAGTAGTAGCTAATGAAGCCCGCGCCCCACAATGAACCAGTATTTAGAGTGACGCCCCCGCCGCGTACATTAGCGCACCGAGAAACCGTAGAATCGATGGTTGTAGTTCGACGGGACGACGCTAGTACTATCGAAATCGAGGTAGTACGCGCCCGTAGCACTAGGATAAGTAGTAGCTGACCAGTAGGAGCTGCCGACGCCCGCGTACCTCAATGAACCAGTATTTAGATGGACGTACCCGCCGCGTACATAATATAAGGGACTGGCTGCGGTGTTGTTTGTGAGGATTGTGATTTGATGCACCGAGAAACCGAGCAGCCGATCGCTATAGAGCGACGGGAGGACGCTAGTACTATTGAAATGGAGGAGGTACGCGTACGTAGCATTAGAATAAGTAGTAGAAGACCAGTAGAGGCTATGGAGGCCCGCGTACCCCAATGAGCCAGTATTTAGACCGACGTGCCCGCCGCGTACAAAGCTCAAGCCAGAAATAAACCACTTACTCCAGCACGCTCACGGCACATTGCTAACAACCAAATCCCTCCCCGCCCCACTTCACCCCCAATAACTTACCTCGTCAAAGAGCGGCAACATCTTACCCTTCCATGCCGCTACCACCGCTCCATCATCCCTTAGCGCCAAAATCGTCGGGTACTCTACGACATCGTAAGCCCGACAAAAATCAATTCCGTCCCTCGTATCTGGATTAATCGTTTCAATTTCTCTCCCCGTCAGCCTCTCAAACCCCTCAATCCATTCTTCTACCATCCGCCCATAGTCACTCTCTCTTCTCCATACACAAACCACCCTCATCTTGTTCTCCTTTCTCTCAAAATTCTCTCAAAATCATCCAGCGTCGTAAAATCCAAAAAAACGCTCGCAAACCTCACATAAGCCACCTCATTCCGCTCCGCAAGCACGTCTAGCGCCGCATTACCCACCTGCATCGAAGTAACCTCATCATCTCCCGCTCGTCTTAATAATTTTTCTACATCCCCCACCACCTCTTCAACTTCCAATTCCGACCCCAAAAACTTCCCCACACTTCTTTTAACTGCAGTAGCAAGCTTATCTCGGTCAAAAACCTCTCGGTTACCACTCCGCTTCCTTACATATAGCTGTGGTAATTCTATTCTTTCATAAGTCGTGAATCTATGACCATCCGCACTCACCCTTCGACGTCTGATTGTCGTACCGTCATCCGTTTCGCGACTCTCGAGAACCTTACTATCACCAATTCTCGGAGTCAAACACATTCTTATTCCCTACCCTTATTACGTAGTCTTTCTCTCAAGCTAGGAGGTACATCAAGATCATCGTCAGTTTCCGTTCTAATCGAATTCCACATATCATTGCGCTGTTCAGCCGTGAAATCCGCCATACCACTCACTCCAGCGCTATTCCCCATATTCATGCCACGTTGAGTATCTACTACGCTAGTGTCCTGCCTTACCGTCTCATTCTGCATTCCACCGTACCCCCCGTAACTTCCATAACTACTTTCCGGCATCACATCTGCCACAGTCTGCGAAGCATAACTCTGTCTCTGTTCCTCAACGGCTCGCTCTGCGTCTAACTTTCTGTAGTATTCGGAATCAAATCCTGTCGCAACTACGGTTACTACAATCTCATCCTCCAGCTCTGGCCGAATACTCGCTCCAAAAATAATATTCGCATCTGGAGCCACAGCACCCGTAATAATCTCTGCCGCATCTTGAATCTCGCTCATTGCCATATCATAACCACCAGCTACGCTAAACAACACACCGCGAGCTCCATCAATCTTTACCTCAATCAATGGAGATTCAATCGCTTGCTGCGCCGCCAGTACTGCCCGATTATCTCCGCTCGCCCGACCAATACCCATCAAAGCCGAACCAGCATTTTTCATCACTGCCTTCACATCCGCAAAGTCCAAGTTAATCAAAGAATGTTCCGTAATTAACTCAGAAATCCCTTGCACACCTTGCCGAAGCACATCATCCGCAATCTTAAATGTCTCTAAAAGTGGTGTTCTCGGATCAATCGTCTGTAGAAGCCGATCGTTTGGAATCGTAATCAATGCATCAACATTACGCGACAAATTATCAATCGCAATATCGGCATTCTCGCGCCGTTTTGCCCCCTCAAAAGTAAACGGCTTCGTCGCAACACCAACCGTCAAAATATCTCGATTTTTCGCCTCTTCAGCCACAATCGGACCAGCCCCAGAACCAGTACCACCACCAGCCCCAAGCGTAATAAAGACCATGTCCGCCCCCTCTAAAGACTTACCGATCGCTTCACGCGCACTCTCCGCCGCATCTCGCCCTTTTTCTGGATCGCCGCCAGCTCCAAGTCCTTTACCAATATGTACTTTTGTTTCAGCACTCGAATGATGCAAAGCTTGTGCATCGGTATTAACAGCCACAAATTCTACGCCCGACAAACCGACTTCTTTCATCCGATCAATCGCCGAACCACCTGCGCCGCCTACACCGACAACTTTAATACTTGCTGAACTCTCTACCTCTGTTGGCTTAATCTCAGGCATAGTTTAAGTACCTCTCTTATCCTCTCTTATCTATCTCCATTATAGCATACCTTGCGCACATCGCAAGAAATTCTTCCCTAAAACTTAATTTTTCCAAACAACCTTCCAAAGAACCCCTCGCTATCCCTTTTCTTTGTCTTACCAGATCTCTTCGCTTTACCACCACCACGCTCCGCCGACAACAGCATCAACCCCACCGCTGTCGCAAACTCCGGCCTCTGCACCGCCTCCCCAACCCCAACCAAACCAGTCGGAGCCCCAATCTTCACCGATGTTTCTAACGTCTCGCGCACAAATTTATCGATATCTCGCATCTTTGCTCCACCTCCAGTCAAAACCACCCCTTCCGGAAGTCTCTGATCGTAGTGCGCTTTCTTAATTTCCTTCCGCACCATAGACAAAATATCCTCAAGCCGTTCTCGAACAACCCCGTCAATCCTTCTTCGATCGAAATGCAACTCCTTTCCCCGCCAACGTATCACTACCGGACTTTCTACTGCTCCAAAATTCCCTGTCACAAACCGCCGCTTAATTTCTTCAGCAATTTCTGTATCGATCGCAAGCATGACCGCTAAATCATTCGTAATATTATTTGAGCCTACTGGAACCACCCCAATATATTGCAAATCATTATCTTCATAAATCGCTACACCAGTCGTCGCAGCGCCAATATCTACGACCGCCACCCCATTCTCACGTTGCCGCTCCGTTAAAACCGCTCGTGCTGCCGCCATCACACTCGGTGTCATCTGCTCTAAATTCACCTCGGGATTCAAAGACGAGATAACCCGCTTCAAATTATCATAATTTGGTGTCAAAACCGACACTACATTTGCCCGCATCTCTAATCGCGACCCAGTCATACCTAACGGATTTTTAATCTCTCCCTGTCCATCCAAAATAAACTCTAGCGGCACCACCTCCAGCGTCTTCTGATTCGTCGGAATTCTACCCCTCAGCGCCACCTCCTCTACTCGCGCCAAATCACCATCATTAATCTCATGTTCCACCGCGCCAACTGCAATCATTCCTTCTGTTCGCGTCGAAATAATCGAAGCTCCGTTCACCGAAGCCGTCACTGACTTTACATTGCACCCACTCATCTGTTCCGCCCCATTCAAAACCTGATCAATCGCTTGTGTTGGTCCCGACAAATTCACTACTAGACCCCGACGCATTCCCGAATTCGCTGCCTCACCGTATCCAATCACGCTCAAACCCCCATTACCAGACACAGTTGCCACCACTGCACGCACATTAGCCGTGCCAATATCAAGTCCTACTGCATAGCGCGAAATTTCATCCATAAGCTCATTATAGCGTAAAATCGAATATTTGCAACCGTCAAAATCCCCCAAAAAGCTATTCCGCTAATGTCAAAACCTCACATCCATCCTCTGTAACTAGAACCGTATGTTCACAATGACAGCCAATACTTCCATCCTTCATTTTTACAGTCCAACCACTTTCCTTATCTACATAATTCCCCGGCTTACCTAAACACGACATCGGCTCAATACAAATCGTATCTCCAACCTTCAATGTATATCCATGCCCCCTTGACCCATAATTAGGGACATCTGGCTTCATATGCATTTCTTTGCCAATCCCATGCCCGACATAATTTTCAATTACCCCTAATTTCCCTTGACATAGTACTTTTTCCACCGCATAACCAATATCCCCAGTTTTCACACCCGCTCGCACTACGTCAATCCCCGCCCACATCGCGCGCTCAGTCGTTTTAATCATCTCTTTTACCGCTGGCGAACCCTTACCTCCAACAATCATTGTAAATGCTGAATCCGTATAGTACCCATCATAGCGCACATCAAGGTCGAAACTCACTTTATCACCTTCCCCTAGCACCTCGTCAGTCGGTACACCATGCACTAGCTCGTCATTTACCGAAATACAAATCGCCCCTGGAAAGGATTCCTCAAGATCGTCGTAAGCCACTTTTGCCCCTCGTTCTTCAATTGTCCTCCGCACCCAAGCATCAATCTCCTTTCCTGTCATCCCCGGTTTCACATACTCCTTGAGATCTCTGAGTACCCCTCCCAAAATCTTACCCCCCTCCCGCATCGCCACAATCTTCCGCTCTAATTCTTCATTATCTTGATACTTGTGTTCAAATTTTTTATTCATTTTCTACCTCTGTTATTACACTACTTAACCTTGCAAAAACTTCCTCTGGTGTGCCCGTACCATCAATATCCACAATCTTAATTCCCTTCGTCGCCAATATCTCGCAAACTGAATAAATATTTTGTTCAGTAATCCGAAATCTCTCCTCAATTACCTCTTTCGTATCATCAGCACGTCCTCTTATTATCAACCTCCGCATCAGTTCTTCCTTCGGTACATTTATCCGAACAACTATTTTAATCACTTGCGCAATGTTCCCTGCAATCCACTCCGCTTGTTCAATATCTCGTGGGAATCCGTCTAAGATCGCATCTTTACCACTCCTCACCACCTTCGCCATCTCCTGCGCCATTAACTTCACGGTCAGCATGTCATCAACCAACTTCCCTTGCTTCAAAATCTCGTCATATTCACCAGTTTCTCGCAAAATCTGTCCAGCCGATAGCCAAACCCTTCCAGTCGCTTCTGCTAATTTCCGTCCTTGTGTACTTTTACCCGATCCTGCTAATCCCATCAATACAATCATGTCTTTATTCTACCATAGAATCTAAAATCTTTATCCCTAAAATACTGTAATCTCTTAAGTTACCACCTTTAGACCCCAAGCCCAAAGAATCTCCGTTTTAGGGGTTGTCATTTTTACCTTCATTTGATATAATTACCTCAGTATGGCAATTAAAGTTACTAGAAAAGATCAGAACGAAGCGAATGAGAACTTGATCCGCCGCTTCAATCGTAAGGTTTTACAGAGCGGTATCATGCCCCTCAAAAAAGCGCAAATGCGCTTCGCGAAACCAATCTCCAAGCGCGAACGTCGTAGTAAGGCTATCATCCGCGAAATCCGTCGCGCTGAAAAAGCCGAACGCATGCGTTTAGGATTAAAATAATTTCACAAATAACTACCCCGAGGGTAGTTATTTTTTTGCCACAGATACAAACAAACTCCCTATCTAATCTTCAAAATTCTCCCTTCTACGCTCCTTAGCCCTCTAAACTCATTTTCCTCTAACTGTACCCAAATGTTCGCCACTTCCCCACCCTTAATATTTAAATACTCCTCTGGAGCCCCAAATTTCACTAATTTTAAGTTTCGCCCATTTTTATCCCAAACCACTAGCCTTAAATGTCGTCCTTCCTCCCCCATTTTCGATGCATCCGCCACTCTTACGTTCGAGAGTAAAAACACTGGTTCTTCATTTCCTGGACCAAACGGTTCCAGCCGCCTCAACTCCTCCAAAAGTTCAAGCGACAACTCTGCAAAGTCATCCACCACAATATCTTCCCTCACATCTAAAAATCTTTCTTGCCCCTCTAATTTTAGACTTTGATAATACTCATTTACTGCCCGCCGGAAATCTTCCAGTTTTGTTTTTTCTATCTTTATTCCACAAGCCTGCGCATGTCCTCCGCCCCCAACAATATAAGGATCGCACACCGTCAGCGCTTCTGCTAAATTAAAATCCCCAAAACTTCGCCCTGATCCCTTATATACCCCATCTACTTCCGCCAACACAAATGCCGGCCGCCGATACTCCTCGACCAACCTCCCCGCAATAATCCCCAGAACCCCTTCATGCCACTCCCCCGCCACCACAATCACCTTATCCCCCCCAACTCCCCGTTCACCAATTTCTCTTACTGCCATATTCTGCTGGTCCTTGCGTTGACTGTTTAGGCTTTCTAGCTCTAATGCCAAACTCGTCGCTGTCATCCTTGTTTTTGCCATCAGCAGCCCCAAAGCCTTCTCTGCTGTCTCCATTCGTCCCGCCGCATTTAACCTCGGCCCAATCTGAAAACCAATCGCCCCGCTCCCCAGTTTCTTCACCCCCGCCACCCGCATCAATTCCTTTAGTCCCGCCCGTCGCGTTTTCTCTAGCACTTTTACCCCATAGTAACAGAGCCTCCGATTCTCACCTCGTATCACCATACTATCGCAAATCGTCCCAATTAAAACCAAGTCTAACAGCCACTTTTCCTGCCCCGCCGGTAACATCCCCTCTTCCATACATGCCTGCGCCACTTTAAAAGCCACCCCCGCCCCACAAAGCTCCCGTAACTCCTTCATTCGATCATCTTCTACGACATCCCTCCGTTTCGGATTTACTACCGCAACCGCTCTCGGCAATGTCTCTCCACATTCATGATGATCCGTAACTATTACATCAATCTTTTTTTCACCTAGCTCTTCAATCACCTCATGGTTTCGACTCCCACAATCCACCGTAATCACCAACTTCACCCCAGTTTCCACCGCTCTCTGAACAACTTTTTTACTCATCCCATAGCCATCCAAAAACCTATTCGGCAGCATAATTTCTACATTTTCCTTTGCGATCCCAATTAGCCCCAGCAAATCATACATTACCGTACTCGCCGTCACTCCATCAACATCATAATCGCCATAAATAATTATCTTTTCCCCACACTCCCGTGCTAACTTTAACCGCTCCACCACTTCTCTCATGTCCGGCAAAGCCCACGGTGTTATACAATCTTCATATTTTGGACACAAAAACCCTTCCCCCAAATCCCGCACCCTTAAAAGCTCCTCAAAAACCCTACTCACCCAATCGTTTTATCAGCTTTATTAGTTTTTGATGCCTGCTGCGACTTGATTACCATACTCTGCAACTCTTTTAGTAATGGAAATTGTTTATTCATCTGGTAAATCCGCGTATTTCCCTTCTGCATCACAATCAAAAACCCACCCTTCTCCAACCTCTGCAGCTCTCTCTGAATATTCCCCGGATCCTCTTTAATCAGCTTCGACAGCGCCCGCACATGCGTCTTAAAATCCGGATATTTCGCAAAAACTACCACAATTTTCCGTCTCACCCTCGACGTAATAAAAATATCTAACATCTTACCTCACTTTTCCCTACCTCTATTATACTCTTTGTTGTAATTTTTACAAGTTAAAAAGCACAAAAAACTGGCAAGACATCGCAATGCCAGTCCCCCTAATATTGCCAGATGCAACACTAACACACTCATCTGGTCTATACTTTCATTATAACACACAATATTCAAAAAATCAATACTTTTTATGATTTTTAATCCTATTTATCAATATTTATCTCTTTTTCTACATATTCTTACAAATCCAACAGGAGTCAATTCTCTGACAAAAACATGCCATAATATTATGTTATAATGATATTATGTTTTTCGAGGTAATACCAACTGAGGTCTATCGTGAGGGCGGTGGCGCTCTCACCTATTCCTTTGACCATGATCTACTCCCAGGTCACCTCGTGCTTATCCCTCTTGGCAGGCGCACTATTACCGGTATCGTTCTCAAGAAAGTTCCTCGGGTTGATTTTCCAACAAAATCCATTATCAGATTAATTCACCCCATCCCCCTCCCAAATCATCTCTTAAAATCCATCCTCTGGCTCTCAAAATATTACCTTTCCCCTCTTCCCGCTTGCGCCAATCTTCTGCTCCCCGCCGGCCTCACCTCTCGCACCAGCACGAAGGCCATCGAGAAATCTTGCGGGATCGCCACCAATATTCATTCAGTTAAGGATAGGTTTATGAGTTCTTCTTTGGACCGTCCACAGGGCAACAATCCTAGAGAGAGGCATGCAAGTCCCGTGACGACGAAAATGAACGACGTCGGGTCCGAAAAAGAATCTCCTAAGCCCAACATTAAACTCAACCTACATCAACAGCAGGCCCTCCAAACCCTTTCGGATACTCCAGGATCTACTCGTCTCCTTCGAGGTGTTACCGGTAGCGGTAAAACCAACATCTACCTTAAAATGGCCTCAGGAACGCTCACAAACAACCAATCCGTCATCCTCCTCGTTCCCGAAATCGCCCTTACCAGCCAACTCGTTAAAATCTTCGAACAAACTTTCGGCAATCGCGTCATCCTCATCCACTCTAACCAAACCCTGGTCGAACGCCGCAACACTTGGCTCAAATTGCTAGCTGAAACTAGCTCCCACGTCCCAAAACCGTCAGTCGTTATCGGCCCTCGCTCCGCCCTCCTTGCCCCACTCGCTAATCTTGGCCTTATTATGATCGATGAATCTCATGAATCTGCCTATTATCAAGAGAATCCTCCTCGTTATTCCGCCATCCGACTTGCTAGCTTTATTGCCAAAACCCTCAATATTCCCTGTATTCAAGGTACCGCCACCCCTAACATCGTCGATTTTCACCTTGCCAAAACCCATCATTCCCTCGTCGAACTTTCCGAAAAAGCCAAATCTACCGCTATCACTCCCGAAATAACTATCGTCGATTTTAAAGAACGCGCCAATTTTCTTAAAAACCGTTACTTCTCCAACCAACTTTTGACAACTATCGAAAAAAACCTCCAAGCTAAACATCAAACTCTCATTTTTCATAATCGTCGCGGCTCCTCTCCTCTTACCATCTGCGAAGAATGTGGCTGGCAAGCCCTCTGTCCCGAATGCTATCTTCCCATGACTCTCCACGCTGACGGTTATCTACTAACCTGTCACATTTGCGGTCACGAAGAAAAAGTCCCCTCAAGTTGTCCAAACTGCCATCATCCCGGTATCATCCATAAAGGTTTTGGCACTAAACTTCTTGAATCCGAACTAACTCGCCTCTTTCCAAAAGCTCGAATCGCTCGTTTTGATGGTGACAACAAAAACTCTGACAACCTTGCTAATCTCTATCAAGAAGTCAAAACTGGTAAAATTGACCTCCTCATTGGCACCCAAACCCTCGCCCGCGGGCTCGATCTTCCTCTCCTCGCTAGCGTCGGCATCATTCAAGCCGATGCCGGTCTTTCTCTTCCCGATTTTTCCGCCGAAGAACGCACCTTTGAACTTCTCACGCAAGTCATTGGCCGCGTCGGTCGCGGTCATCTTGATCATGCCGAAGTAGTCGTCCAGACTTTTCAGCCCGAACACCCCGTCATTAAAACCGCCCTGCAAGCTGATTATCTTGAGTTTGCAAAATACCTCCTCCAAAAACGTCACCAGCAACAACTCCCGCCTTATACCTACCTTGCCCTCCTCTCCATCACTTATAAAACCGAAAAAACCACCCTCGCTAAAATCCGATCTGCCCATTCCCTTCTTTCTCAAAACCCCAAACTTACAGTTTCTCCCCCTATGCCCTCGTTCCACGAGCGCACTAACCGCGGCTACACTTGGCAAATTGTCATTAAATCTTCTTCTCGCGAAACTCTTCGCGAAGCTCTACTTCCTTTCTCTCGTTTCCATATCGAACTCGACCCCCCTTCCCTCCTGTAATACTATACCTAGACTAAAAATATGCTATAATAATATACATGAAAGAAATAGTAACCACACCCGATCCTCGTCTTCGCGCTAAATCTGCTAAAATCCACGAAATCACCGATGAAACTCGTGTTATTATTCAAGATATGGTTGATTCTTCTCTAGCTTGGGAAAAAGAACACCCTTACGAACTTTCTGCCGCTATGGCTGCCCCCCAGCTCGGCATCAACCAACGTATTATTATCGTCCGTGACGATTTAGATGACAAGACCAACAATTCTTTTACTGCCCTAATCAACCCCGAAGTTATCCGCACCGAAGGTAAACTCGTTAAAGATTACGAAGGTTGCCTTTCTGTTCCCGAAATTTACGGCCTAGTCAGTCGACCTTATAAAGTCAAAGTCAAAGCCATGCTTGAAGACGGACGCGAGGTTCGCTTAAAAGCCGAAGGCTTTCTCGCTCGCACCCTCATGCATGAAATCGATCATCTAAACGGTATTCTTTTTATTGATCATATCCGCGATAACTCCACCGCCTTCTATCGTATGAATGATAAAGGTGACCTTGAACCAGTCCAAGATTATCTTACCGAAATCAAAAATAACCCTAATCTTTTCCCCGAAGAAGAATAAATTATGTTAGACACAAAAACCGAACCCCAAAAAACATCACAACCTAAAGTTATTTTCTTTGGCAACGGCCTCCTCGCCGATACTACTCTTGCAACCATCAAGGATCATGTTCACCTGGTTTTCCACGCCCGCACAAAATCCGACCTTTCCCAAGTCATTGAACTTAAAAAACAAAATCCCGACGCGTATGGTATTCTTGCCTCTTTTGGGGTTCTTATCAAGTCCGACGTCCTCGAACTTTTCGAACCCGCAGGTATCCTTAATCTCCATCCTTCTCTTCTTCCTCAATATCGCGGTGCTTCCCCTATCGAATCCGCTATCCTTGCGGGCGATACTGATTTTAGTTACTCCATTATGAAACTTGTCAAAGCAATGGATGCCGGCCCAGTTTATCACCAAGCCACCATCAAAAACCTCCCTCTCGATAAATCCGCCATCTACCAAGCTCTCGCCACCGCCGGTGCCAAGTGGCTTCTCGAACATCTCCAAAACCTACCAACTCCAATTCCTCAAGATAACACCACGGCTACCTATACCGAAAAACTCAACAAAAGTCAATCATTCTTACAGCCCGACAAGTATAAAGCTAGCGAAATCTATCGCCAGATCGTTGCCTTCCAGGGTTTTCCCAAACCAAAGCACACTTTCTTTGATAAAACTTGCATCATTCTGGATGCAAAAGTCCTTCGCGTCACCGATATCCTCTGTGAAGCTGCTGGCATCAACGGTTCAGCTAGCTCTCCACTTATGATTAAATGCGCCGATCGTAATTTCGTTGTCATCGAGCGTCTTCAGCCTGAAGGTAAAAAACCTATGGACGCAAAATCCTTCGTTAACGGCTACGGCAAATCCCGCCCCGCTCATACCTAATACCCAAGAATCTTCGCCTGCTCAGCAATCAATTCCTTCTTAAACGCCCCAAAAACATTTTCTACAATTTCACGATAATTCGGCACATTCTTCTCCAACCATTCCGCCGCCTCGGCTACATCAAAAATCCGCTCAAACTCATCCAACTGCGCATCTGTCATCCTTGCCCCAATTTGCTGACCAACCCGCACCTCAAGTTCTTCCTCCGCATAGTTCATAAACTCCTGCTTCTCTGCGGCCGGCATTTCTGCTAGCCCAACTTCCGCCATAAATTCCTCATCTACCCGAATCATTTTTTCTCCTTTTCTACAGTATAGCACAAACGGTTTCCAATGTCGACTTTTAAAAGTACCTTTATCTCTTTTATTCATAAACGTAAATATCGACTTTTGCTAGTTTTTGAGATATAATAAGTATAATTATGCTTAAGCATTAATAACTTTGGAACTTCGTATTTAATGACAAAAACGCCATCCACCAAAACAGCGCTGCTTGAACAATATCTCAATCTTAATCTGCACGAAATCGAAACAGAACTCCAACAACTTCTCACTCAATCCCCTTCTAGCGAAACTAAAAACTCTATCCATGCCGCCCGCCAAGCTTTACAAAAGCGCCAACACTACATCAAATCTCAAGCTATGCAATTTGAAGCTACCAACGATCATCATCTCCTCGTCTTTGATTCTACCGACAATTTTGGAAAAATTGCTGGTCGCTCCGTCTTATTCTATGCCCTCACCATCGCCGATCGCATTCATCGTCGCTACAACATTAAGAATGATACTGACAACTACTCCCGTTCCGACGAAGGGATTATTTCTATCCGAGTCCTTAGCCAACTTGAAGCTCAACTCCACGAAATTGGCATCTTCCCCGATCACGACCTTAACACTCCTGAATTACATTTTTACAAACTCCCCAAAACCTACAGCGAGGAACAAATCGCCAAACTTCGCGACAAATCCCGCCAAGACGTCGCCCGCATTACTTCCATCATTATCCCTAAATCCCCTTCCCCGGAACTCTATAATTTACTTCTCGCCATGAACCGATCGCTCTACCATAATTGTAAACGCATTTCCGACAGCCTTGCGCGCGACACCCTCGTCCGCCAAATCATTTTTGATGCCAACGAAGCTCTAGTGAGTTACCTTAACTTCGCCAACGCACGTCCTCATGCTGGCATCGTTCGCCAACAACTCCAAAGCGTTCTCTCCGTCGCAGTTAGCCAAACTGCTTGTCCCGCCACTTCACCACAAGCCCAAAATCTTTTCAATATCCTCATCAATATCCGCAACATCCGTAATTCTCTCGCCAACATCGAGAATCTTCGTCTTATGCATCATCGCGAACTTTGCGAAATCCTCGAGCAAATTGTTGAAATCGAACGTCTCACTACGCGTGAATACAATCATCAGCTTCGTCAAGATCGCCTGAAAAGTGATTCAACCTAGCCCAAACCAACATCCTAATTTTATACCATCTTTTCTACTTTATGACAAGAGCGCCTCTTTGGGCGCTTGTTCCGCTTCGCGCACTTGATTTCCACCTTGCTCCATTTCTACATTTCTACCCCGAACCTTTTTCTTCCAACTCCATTCCAAACCACCATAATCCATATTAGTAATTACCTATCAATAGCAAAAGAGAGGCCAGAAGATGACCTCTCAGAGCAAGAGCAAAGACGAAGTGAAGACTGGTTGTTTTAGCCTAACTACTTTTGTCTTACTTAGATATTATATTTATACATTTAGACAGCGGATGGGGATACCTGCTAAACGATCAGCTAAACCATTAGAGGGATTTAAACTAGTGTTATACACACCAGCCTCATAAGTTGTAGCAGTAGTTATATTGCTATATGTAGTTGTAATGCTTGAACGTAAATAACCATTATACCCGACTTTGCGCATGCTGCCACGATTGGGGCTTTCCCATCCGCTACGGACGAAGTGAAGAGGTGCGCCTGCAATGTTAAACTCACCCGCACCAACATTATAAGTTGCATTTGCTTGTCCAGCTGGTTGAACCACGCTCACACCTGTTACTGCTTCACTACTTACCTTACTCGTCAAGCCATAACCCGCCAACATATTATAAAAGCTGCCATTCTTGTTATTATTATCGAGCGCCGGAATCGAAGTATTGTTCCCTGACAAAGGTAATTTCCAACCTTTTGGACAGATACTACCCTCGACGTTCGTATTCGCCTGCGATCCACCGCGACCAGCCGTTGCGGTATTAAACTGATAATAATTGCCAATTAAATAGTGTGGATCATACTCTTTCGTTTCTGTGTTTGCCGCAATTAAGACCGAATTAGCGCTATCACCAATCGTAGTTTCCCACTTATTTTCGTTCGCTGCATAATTCCAAGTTCCCTGTTGCGCCTTAAAAGTCGGTTTCCACTCCGGACCACTCACATCCAAGAACCCTACATGAGCACAAGAGGAAAGACTACCACCAGTTAAAACGGAGTCGTATTGATCAGAACCGCCAGAAGCAGTACAAAGCGTTCCATCCTCAGGGTCAATTAAAATATACTTTCCAAGATTCCAAGACCTCGTATCAATCTGCAAAGGACTTGCCACTTTCTTCGGCACCGAAGTCTCCGTAGCCTGCGGACACATATAATTACCCGTCGTGCCACCATTATTATCAGCATACTGGCTACCAGTTGTAATCGCATTTGTCTGCGTTCCGTCAGCCTGATCCGTTAAAGTAATCTTCATATTACAATTCGCTGGGTTCCAATCCTTCTCAAGATCCGAATCACTCGCACTAAGACCATTACTTGTTAAATTCAAAGCTAAGTTTTGTACCATCCAACAATTACCATCGCGAAGCTTCGCTACAAAGTACGCATTTCCATCACGCGTATCAATCAGTTGTTTTTCAGTGTGCAGTTCTGTATTCTTACAAATATCCGAAGTCATATCCTGCATATAAGTAAGTTGCAACAAGTTAGTTACAGTTACCGGATTCGCCACTGCCGAAATCAATACATTATTCGTATAAGATCCCGCCGGTAAGTTTGTCCCTACTTGCGTACCAAAAGTTAGATCATAACTGACCGGATTAATATATCCATTTGCATCTGGAGTAATATCACTTTTGGAAACATTCAAAACTTCTTGACCAGTTGTCGAAACCGGATTATAAGTTGACGCTGCTTCGCCTTTTTTCGCTAAAGCATAACCCCAAGTATTCTCACCAAACGAACTTTCTGATGCGCCAGCCGCCACCGGATTAATCTTCGCCGTATTTGACGCATCAACGTTCTTCAAAGTACCATCACCAGTCGTCGACATCGAAACACTATAGCCATTCGCGCTATTCGTCGTTACTGTCATCGTCGCAGTGTTCTTTCCAAAAACACCACCAGACTTCGGTGTTACATCAATTTCCACCGCCTGCTGCAGACCAATCGAAATCATCGACTGAACATTTGCCTGCACTCTCGAGGACGTTTGCGTATCAGCATTCGCACTATCCGCGCTCATCGGACAAAGCATAGTAGCTGCGAGCAAGCCAAACAAACCCGCACATCCAAACGTCCCGATGCGGCTCCTTTTAATAATTTTGTTTAGTTTCATGTAATTGTCCCCTTTTTACGACTAGTTATTTTAAACCATGACCTTATATACTTTCAATTATCTCAAAGCGTAGGCGCAATGTCAATGACTTTTATGCTAAAAACTAAACTTCTTATGGGCATATTCCCAAACATCAAAAAATCCCCCCTTTACTTTACTCCCCTAACTTCCTCTGCCGCCTCTCACGCACAAAGAATTGTAACTTATCCCCAACCTCTAGTTGGATCTTTTTCTCCGTCTTCATCGCCAATCCCCCGATTTCATTTTCAATCAATTCCTTCGCTTCAATTCTTTCCTTTTGTACACTCTCAACTTCCGCCTCCCCCAAAACTTCCTTCTTTCGCACAATCCGCGCGTTCACTTTCGGTACAACTTTCCCGCTCGTCACCTTACCCCCCGCGATCAATTCTGTCTTTGTTACTCTAAACACCCCCATCACTTCCATCTCACCCATTTCCGTCTCAACCACTTCCTCGCCCAACAACTTCTCCATACTATCACGCGCATCGTCCAGTAACTCATAAATCACTCGGAAATTTCTTACTTCCACTCCATCCCGCGAAGCTAACTTTGCAATATTTGTCGGCACACTCACGTTAAAGCCATACACTACCGTATTTTCACCCGCCGCCATATAAATGTCATTTTCCGTCACATCACCAACCCCCGTCGCAACCACATTTAACGTCACTTCACCCTTCGTATCAATCATTTTCAAACTATCCACTACGCTCGTCACCGATCCTAACACATCCCCCTTTACAATCACATTAAACACTTTTGCCGTATCTTCAACATTCATCATTCGAAGCAAATCCGTCGAAGTTACATTTGCTGACATCGCTTCGTTCTGGGCATTCTGCGCATATACTAAAGCTGCTCTTCTCGCACTTTTTTCATCATCGTACTCTAAGAACCTGTCTCCAAAGTTCGGCAAATCTTTAAAACCTGTTACCGTTACTGGCGTCGACGGTCCCGCCTTACCCTTTGGTTTCCCCTGAAAATCCACCATCGTTCGAATTTTACCATAAGCACCCCCCGCCGCTACAAACTCCCCCACCTTCAATTCCCCACCAGTCACCAAAAGATTCACCACACTTCCCTTGCCTGTCTCCATATGACTCTCAATCACCAGCCCCTCCGCCGGAATCTTCACATCCGCCTTCAGTTCTTCCACATCCGCTACTAAGAGAATACTATCCAACAATTTCTCCAACCCCTCTCCTGTCTTCGCCGAAACCGGAATCATCATAATATCTCCGCCCCATTCTTCCGGCATTAATCCATGCTCAGCCAAACCCGCCTTTGTCCGTTCTACATCCGCCCCCTCGCGATCGATTTTATTAATCGCTACAATCATCTTCGCGTTTGCCCCTTGCGCAAACTTAATCGCCTCCACAGTCTGCGGCTTCACACCATCATCCGCCGCCACCACAATGACTACTATATCTGTCAACATCGCCCCATGCTGCCGAATCGCCGCGAATGCCTCATGTCCCGGCGTATCCAAAAAAGTAATTTTCCGCCCATCATGCTCAAGCTGATATGCCGAAATATGCTGCGTAATTCCTCCCGCTTCAGTTTCGACCGTCTTCTTATGCAACAAGTTATCGAGCAACGTTGTTTTTCCATGATCGACATGGCCCATTACCGCCACTACTGGTGGCCTCAGTACTGCGTCTTTACTGAGCTCTCTTCGCCCTTCATCTGCCAATTTTGCCGCCGTATTCTTTCGCTCCAAACGCACATTCGCAATCCCTAGCTCATCAATCATAATCTGCGCTGTTTCAAAATCAAGACGCTGGTTAATCGTCGCCACGATCCCATTCTTAAAAAGCTCACCAATCAGCGTCGTCACCGCCAACCCCAACGCTTGCGCTAGCTCATCCACCGTTATTGAACCAGCAATCCGAATCACTTTTTCCGCCGCATCATTACCCATCGCCGAATTTCCCGCCACTCCTGCGCTCATCACTGGCTCCTTTCTTACGCTAATCTTACATTTTTAGCATTTTACTTAATAAATAAAAACTGTTCCCCCCATTCTACCACATTTACTCACTTTTCGAAACCTTTTTACCCATCCCAAAACTAAATCTAATCAAATCCCTTCCGCAAGCACCTCACCATCAAAAAAGTCCGCCAACGCAGACCCTTTTGATTGGCTCCCCGGACTGGACTCGAACCAGTAACCTCGAAGTTAACAGCTTCTTGCTCCACCATTGAGCTACCGGGGATTAACTCAACGCTTACTGACAGCGTCAATACCCTCATTATACCACAACTTCATAAAAAACAAGTAAAAAAACTCCTACCCTAGCTCCATTTTTGCTAAAAATACCACCCTTTTCTTCATTCTAAGTCCACCATATTGCATTTTTTACTAATCTGTGCTATAATGACATTAACCCACAAACCCATGTGGACTGATTTTGAATAGCTATTTTCTAACAACAACTTATCTTAAAGAATCTCAACCGCCAAGCCTCTCCTTTCCACTTTCTCAAAACCCAGATTCTAGATAATAATCTTACACATTATGGACAAAATATTTATCACCATCGCCGGCATTGCTACTCTCGCTTTTTTGATAGTTTCCGTTCTTGTTGTTTTCGTCACCAAACGCAACCGTCGCGACGCTATGGATCGTTTCCGTTATCGTCCTAAAAAACAACTCATGACTGGCGCCGAAAAACACTGTTTCCAAGTCCTAAACGACGTCTTCGGTCAAAAATTCTACATTATCCCCGACGTCAGCCTTTCCGCCCTTCTGAGTCATAAAGTTGGTAACCAAAATCGCCACGAAGCATATAGTTACATCGAAAATAAAACAGTCAACTTTGTCTTTTGTAATAAACGTACCCTGCGCCCTGTCTGCGCCGTTAAAATCGATGATGGAACCAATACCGACCATACTCCAGGTAGCGATCCTAAAGACATGGAAAAATTCTTCCGCAGTGCCCATCTTCCCTTCGTTCGCATTACAAAACCCAGTAAGCTCGATCGTCAAACCATCATCGAAGACTTTTCTCGCGTCATCTACGAAGTCAGTCTCCTCCGTCCAACCACCCGCAAACGTAAATCCTCTCAGAAATAATCAACTAATTCCTTCTTATGTACGCGGCGGGAACGTCGATCTAGGTACTGGTTCATTGAGGAACGCGGGCATCAATAGCATCTACTGGTCAGCTACTACTTATCCTAATGCTACGTACGCGTACCACCTCCGTTTCGATAGTACTAGCAGCATCCCGTCGGACTACCACAATCGCTTCCTCGGTTTCTCGGTGCGCTAATATACGCGGCGGGTACGTCGCTCTGAATACTGGTTCATTGAGGGGCGCGGGCGAGCGTAGCATCTACTGGTCGGCTACTACTTATCCTAATGCTACGTACGCGTACGACCTCGGTTTCAATAGTACTAACGTCCTCCCGTCGCACTACTACGGTCGATTCCTCGGTTTCTCGGTGCAGTAAATCTCGGTGCAGTAAATTACACCAAACAAAAATGTGCCACCCACCCTGGCACATTCTCATCCCAACTGCTAAGCAATCGTCAGGCTAATCTTACGGCCTTCCCGATCGACGTCAAGAATCTTAAACTTCTTTCGCTCATTCAAAGTGAAAACTTTTTCTGGATCAGCATCATTTCCGTTCCCGAGCTCAGAGACATGTACAAGTGCCTCTACCGCTGGCGAAATCTGTACGAAAGCCCCAAAAGGTGTAATACGCGTAATCGTACCTTCAACCTCATCACCACGCTTCAAACCCTCAACTTCCGAAAGCCACGGATCGTCAGTCAGCTGTTTCATCGAAAGTGACAAACGTTCCTTGTCAATTGCGATAATCTTCGCTTCAATAGTTTCACCAACCTTCACGTAATCTGCTGGGTTGTTTACACGTTCCCAAGAAATCTCCGAAATGTGGATCAATCCTTCAACACCGTCAACATTTACAAAAGCACCAAAGTCGACCACACCAGTCACAATTCCCTTCACAACGTCACCAACATGAAGCTCAGCGAATCTCTCTGCCAAACCGTCCTTAACTGCTTCTTTCTCAGAGAAAATTAACTTATTATCCTTGCGATTTGCATCCAAAATCCGTACTTTCATCGGTTGACCCACCAACGAATTCAACCTCTGTAAAATCTCATCCTTATCAGCACTACCAACTCGTGGATAGTGTTCTGCAGAAAGCTGAGAAACCGGCAAGAACCCTCTAATCCCCTCATATTCCGCCAAAAGACCACCACGGTTCGCATCAAATGGAGTCACTTCAATCACTTCAGCACCGTCCAAGCGTCCTTGAATTTCATCCCAGCCTTTTTCTTTGGCTGCTTTACGAAGTGAAAGCAGAATACTACCATCACCCATTTCCGACTCAATAACCGATGCTGTTACCTCGTCACCAACATTTAAATTCCTCGCGAAAGAAACCTCGCGTCGTGGGACTACACCCACACCCCTTGCACCAAGATCTACTAAGATCTCGTGTTTGCGTACTGACAGCACATTACCAGTTACTGTCTCCCCAGCTGTTGCTCGCTTTACGCCTTCCGCGCCTGCTAGCAACTCATCCATTGTTAGTTTGGCTTTTGCCATATTAAATATATTATCCTTTCTTCAGGTTCGTTCAGAAGATCAGCTTCCACACCCAAAACTCCACGACCGATACTTTTGAACGAACCCAAAATCTACCCACAATTATACCAAACTCCAGCATACTTGTCTAGAGATATTCCCCTATCATCGCCGTCGATTCGCAACCATCGCTCCCCCGAGCAACAGCAACACCACCACTCCCGCCCCACCAACTACCCACCACGGGCTCAACTTTGTCTCAGGCTTCGCTTCCTCTTGATCCGCATTATCCCCATCATCTGTTATCTGACCACTTTGTGTTCCACTATTCTTCACTTCTCCATATTCAAACAAGTAGTTTCCTTCCTCTGGATTACGTAAAACAATCTGTGAATCACTTACTTTTTCGTACTCCACCTTTCTCGTTTCCCCGTTTGATCCTACCAAATAAACACCCTTCAAAACTTTCGTGCTACTAATTTCCACCATCACTTCTTCCGGTTTCCCCTCTAGGGTCGAACCATCCGCACCAACAAACACAACTTTAAAGTACTCACTCTGTTCACCAAACTTATCTTTCAAATTGCTGCTAAGTGGCAACTTCACCATCTGCCCTTTCGCCACCATCGTTGTCGATGTTGTCCCTCCTTCTATTACCTCTCCGCCTACTATAGCCCCATTTCCATCCCCCATCGGCAGATTCGGAACCACTGGTACCACTGGAGCCACTGGTGCCACCGGCATCTCAGGTACCCCCGGTTGAGGTTGTTGTACCTTCTCTTTAATCCAATCTACTTTTGCGACTATCGCCGCCTCGTTCCCTGCCTCATCACGATAATGAAAAGTAAACTCACCGTTCTCCGTAAAAACATATTCTTCCTTGCCACCATTATTCACCACAATAAAATCTTCACCGTACTGCAAACCATGTTCATCATACAATTCTTTTTCAATTGGTTGGAAATATTCACTTTCACCTATATTTTCGCCAAGCCCACCCTCTTCATTCGCATCCGGCAAAACTTTTACCACCCTCGCTACAACCGGCCCCTCTGTCTCGTTGCGTGTACTATACTCTACCGTCGTCTTGGGCGCCGCCGTATCAATCCAATCCACAACCGCCTCAATTTGTCCAACATTCCCCGCCTTATCTTGTACTAGAAAAGTAAACACTCCATTTCTCAAGAAAGTAAACACAAACGGATCTTTCAACTGATCGACTTGACCACTCCTCTCCAGATCATTTTCCTCATCAAACAGTCCATTATTCAAAACTTTCACTTCCTCTTTTTCATTTGTAATTACTAACCGTGCGTCAATCATATGATTCGTCTTCCCATCCCGACGTTCGCAAGTTTCCGCTTCATTTGTACCCGCGCAGTAAAATTCAATCCAGCCCGTTGGCGCTTCTTTATCAATCCAATCTACCATCGCCACCGCTCGCCCACTTGTTCCATTCGCCGTAAACTCAAACGCAAAACTACCATTCTCCTTAAAGACGTATGTATCACTACCATTATTATTCGTAATCACAGTATCATCAGTTGGTTTAATGAACCGCGCTATCACATCTCCATTTGTAAGCTCCGTCGTACTATAACCGATCGCTGCCGACGGGTGTTCACTCCTAGTTGAATCTTCGTAGAAGTTAAAGAACCTTGCTGCTATAAAACTTAGCGAACTATTCAATGGCGAAGTCTGCACACCAGTAATCCTTACATAACGCGCCCAATCCGTCACCGTAAAATCCGCCGATTTTAAGGATTCATTATTTGCCCAGTTCACCGTTCCAAGCTCCGTCCAGTTTTCACCATCTTGACTAATCTCTATCCGACCCTCCAAAATCTTACCATTACCACCACCCGCTGGCATATAATCCATCCCGGTCAAATAAACATTATGATCGAATTTAAAAGTAATCCATTTATCCCGATCTGCACCCGCATAATTCGAGTGCCATCTTGTGTTAATATTGCCATCAATCGCATATGTCGCACTTCCACTATTACTAGTTGCTTCACTCGAAACACCCGCCACCGAAATATGTGCTATCGGCAAATATTTCCTCGTTTCAGTATCCGTATCGGCAGTAAAATTAAATACCTTCGACTTACTTGGCAACCCCTTTCCGGATCTACCCACTCTCACTTCCACCGCTACATCCCCAATTCTCTGCGGCGACGAATCACGATATGAAGTCCACGGATCGTTTTCGTTCAAACGCCACTCCATCTTCTCATTCACACCAATCACGCGATTCTCCCAGTCATTCGCATACAACGTGGACGGCAACACTTGCTCCACTATATCAATCGTATAAATATTCGCGTCGCTCCAATCCACACCCGAAAGGTGAATCTTAATATCCTCTGTCGCTGTAATCTGTCCTATTTCAGCATCCGAAAGCTTATACTCATTCTCATTAATCCATTGATCGCGCCTCTCTCCGCTTGACCAAGTCCGACCTCCATCCAAACTATAATCCCAAGCCGCTCCCCAAAATCTCTCACTCAGTTTTATCTTACCCGCATCTTCTCCATCAAACGAAAATGTCGCCACTTCAGTATCAATCAAACCTAACAAATGTCTCGCCATCGCCACCTGCGCCGAATACTGAACTGTATCGTTCGCTGTCAGCTTAGTCGCCGCCTGCAAAGTTCGCGTCTGCATCATCAGCACCGCCGCCTGCGCTACTGGACTTTCAATCTCCGACGAGAACCATCGCAACATATCATACATCGGCACCGGATAAATCCTGTATGCCTCCGTAATCCGACGCGCCAACTCCATATACGCTTGATCCGCCTCACTCATCTCCCCATCCTGTTCCGCCCCATTCGCCCCATTATATTTATCCCTATATACTTGTATCAGTCCTAACCAAGCATCCAAATTAATATTTTGCACTGCTAACGCTTGCTCATAAAACTCTTCTTGTTTCGCCAAATCCCCCGCATACGCTTCTGCCAACAATGTTAGCTCGTGTGCCTTCACGTAATTATCATAGTCGTTAATCGCTGCCTGCGCCAACAACAGATAAGTTCCGTTATATTTATAAGCATAGGCCCTCTTATCATAGAAGAATCCCCAGTCGTTCATATGTCGCATCGGCGCATTACTGTATCGATAGCTATAAAGCCCATCATACCCAACAAAGTCCGTCGTCGTCCAACCATAAACATTATTTGTTAGCGCCCAATACCCATCCCCATTCTCTTGCAAACCATAGTTCGCATATGCCACATGGTCCGGCCTCTGCCCTAAAGTCGTACTTGGAATCCCAAACGATGCCATCATATTCTGACCCGTATTAGAAATCTGCCAGCAAACCCCGCCCCACTTCAAAATCATCCAAAGATGCGGTTGATATTTGCCATTTGTAATCTTATAATCTCCCACCCCTAACGCTCGCCCATCCAAACGATATTTTTCTGTCAAACTCGCCTGGTTTTCATCTGCGTAATCCTCTAAATGCCAGTACCCTGCACTTCCGTACGGCATCGCTGGCCAACTATACGGACTTCTATTATTGTATGCCAAATAATCATGTAACCACTCCGTCTCATCATCACCTGTCAATGCCGCCATAACATAGCGCATCTCCTCAACCTCAAGCTGCTCAAAAACCTGCGTATTTAACTTTTCCGCTAAATACATCCGTTTATAAACTTTATAACGATCCACCGGACGTGAAATATTCGCACTTTCTGGATCCTCTCCCGTCACAGTCTGACCATCCGCATTCACCATCCGATCCTTCACCCATAATCGAATATGCTCCGCATGCGTCAAAGATAGCGTAATCATCATCCTTAAATACAAATCACCTCGAGTGCCGCTTGTAGTTTTTAGCGGAGTTCCATCCTTTAAATCATCCCTATAAGTGTGATAAAGCTCCGACAAAACTTCCAAAGATCTCTTATAAGTCCCCAACTTCGATATTTTTCCACCATTAATATACAACCTCAGCGCATTCAAATCATTATAAAACCAGCTAAACGTTTCGCAATTCTCCTCGCTCCCCTGTAAAAAGTCTAAAATCGTCTGCCTAGTCAATCGTTCAACCAAAGTCCTTCGCAAAACGTTTAACTCATAATTCGAATTATTTCCCAAATCCTCCCCCGCAAATTCCCCTATAATCTTTTCTTCTAACTCCGACACCGCAGGCACCAAATACTCGTTCGCATCATAATCAGCTTTTACCAACTTCAAATCCCCATATACTGCATGATCATTACTATTCGATCCATTTGAATCTGCATAGAACCTAATATAGTTAATATTTCGAATATCAATCCGTAAAAACTTCGCCTCCATGCTCGAAGTCATCACCACGCCATCCATCTCCGGTAATACCACCCAATCCCCCGAATTAGCAGCACTAAACTCTTCCGCTGCACTTGTATATACCGAAAACTTCACATTACCAGTTGTATTTGCCGTCTTATTCAACCCCACATAAACTAACAAATACGCAAACCCCTCCTCTTTATAAGATCTTAAATCGTAGTAAACATTTGACGTCGCATGCGCCCAAATTCCTTTATTAAACTCTTTATAACTACCGCCAACTTTCAAAGAAATTTTCGCCCCTGTCGAAGTAGCGTCCTTCAAAACCGCCCCATACCCCGAAGCGGCAAACAGATAATCACTATCTGTCAAATACTTATACTCAATTTTCTGACTCAGTGGCGAAAAATCCACCACTTCTCCGCTCGAAATCGACTTCCGAACCGTCTGAGCCCTCGATACAAGCACTTGGTAAAACAACACCCCCACAAAAACCAAAACAACCGCCAAGAACACAGCCCACCGGCCATTTCTTCTATTTGCCATCATTTTCGTTTTCATTTTTACCTTCACCGTACTTTTCCTAAATTATACCACACACTTTTAAAAAAACAACATTCTTTCTTTTTTGATATCAACCCAGACATATTTCATAATTCTAAAACTCAACTCCCAACAAAAATACACTAATTACCCCACATCTCACACCCCGGACAAACATATTTACCATTTTCGCTCTGAAACCTCGTTAATCCACACTTCGGACATTTCGACCTCATATGTAGCCAATCCCGATAACTATCCATTTTCATCTCCACAAACTCCTCATCGTATTGTACGTTATATATAATACATAGCTCCTTCGCCTTCTCCCAAGCCGCTCGTTCCATTTTAACTCGCTCCAGATCTACATTATAATTTATGTGTTCAAGCAGCGCATGTCCCAACTCATGCAACATCGTCAACATATAATAGTTTTGTTCGATCGACCTACCAAATTGATCATAAGCCACATCCATCCCACATTCTGCACCACTTTTTTTATACTCAACCCCAACTTCCACCCCTTCTACCCAAGTTAAAAAATTTTCATAAATTATTGTTCGCGGTGGCCGAAACTTAAATTTTTTGCCTTCACAGAACTTTATTTTTTTATACTCCACTTTCAGTTGTTCAATAAAATTGCTCACATCCATCATATTCCGCTTATTCACCGCACTCCACTCATCCATCACTCAATTATACGCTACCAATTATTTTTCACCTAGCATAAGCACTTCATAAAAAATCGGTCAACCGTTTCCGATCGACCGACTTTAAGTTATTAGTAATTTTACGCAGCTTTTTTCGCTGGACCACGACGTGAAATACGACCGCCCTTAGCCCCTGCAATCCTTGCAAGTGCTGGATTTGCCGCAAACCCGCCAGTGTGACCATTTTGGCCACCTTTACGACCAATCTGCGAATAAAACTCCTTACCGTATTTTTCACGGTTCGTTGCTGCAGCCTTTAAGCCGCCCGCCTTTGTTCCTGCCATATTTAGACTCCTTATTTAACTTTATTAGTTATATACCCACCAAAAACTTATTATTGCCACCCTTTTGAAACCATCGTCCGCTCAACTCCAACGAGCAGACATCACGATTTCCGGATGTTGCTACCATTGTAGCATACCGCTTTAGTTTTGTCAATATGTTTTTGCTAATTTTATGTTATATTTTACATCTTCCCTGTTATTTTAACATATTCTTTCTCTTGTTTTCTGTCGAAATTCTGTTATAACCCAAAAATTATATATCCCCGACTCATTCTTAAGACACATTTATCCAAATTCACAAGCATTTTCACCCGAACAACTTATCACCGTTTTTTACCCACTCCTTACCAACACCCGAACAAAACATCCCCTCACTTTTACACTATTGTGGAAAAATAGCATTGACATTATTCATGTTATGAGATATTATAGAGGCAGTTCGAACAAACTACTGCGAGGTTGTTCGAAAAACGTTTATATCATTTCTTAAACCCTTACGTATCTTCGGATCGTAAGGTTTTTTGTTTCTCACAATCCCACAAGCTATCAATTGACCACAGCACCCCTTCAATATTATGCCTCTAATATGCACGTAGAGGCGATTCTAAGCCATTTTTTCATAAAAATCATATACTAATAGCCCTTTAAACATAATTCCGCTAAAAACTTCCCCAACATCATTTCTCTATCAATAGCAAAAAAGAGGCCAGAAGATGACCTCTCAGAGCAAGAACAGAGACGAAGCAAAGACTTTACATTAGCGCTATCTAACCCACATATCATACATAATATATATTATTAGTATGCTAGACAGCGGATGGGGAAACCGAGAAACCTCGGATAGGGTCCATCAGAAGGGTAGGTTTTTAAAAGATCAAAGTTAAAATCATGCGAAGTTGCCAATAAGATCCCATCATAAGCCATTGCTATTCCCGACCAATCGAACCCATTAACTCCACCACTACGATAAACACCATTCTTTATATCGGGATATCCGCTACGGACGAAGAACCATTAAACTTCCCTGCCCCAACATAAAACTCCATGCCGAAACATGGAGTTTTATGTTGGTGGAGTAACAGGGATTCAAACCCTGGACCTCTGCCTTGCAAAGGCAGCGCTCTAATCAGCTGAGCTATTACCCCATTCCAAAGCATTGTGGTGGGGATATGTGGACTTGAACCACAGACCTCGTCATTATCAGTGACGCGCTCTAACCAGCTGAGCTATATCCCCAAAACAAACCTCATGAGCTAAAATAAACTCAATATCCCCATTTTATCCTATCATCCTACAAAAATCAAGACCAAAACCGCTTTTTCTCATCAAACTACTAAATCCTAAAGCTACCGTAGCTATACCCATTCTGCAAGCTCACCCCTCTAACCTTCGCCATTTCCGATACCGTCACTAACTCATACCCAGCCGCCCTTAAATCATCAATAATCGCCCCTACCGCATCCACCGTCGTACTATGAATATCATGCATTAAGATAATCGCCCCATCGAACACTCCTGCCATTGCTCGACTCCGTACCGACGTCGCATCCCGATACCGCCAATCCTCTGTATCTACCGTCCAAATAATCAAAGGCTGGTTCATCGTCGATCTCACAGTATCATTCACTTCCCCATAAGGTGGTCGCGTAATAGCTGGTCTCGCCCCTAAAACATCTACAAACAGGTTATCCATCGCTTGTTCCTCCCATTGAATTCCCGCCACTGTCGATCGTCCTAAATTTGCATGCGTCATTGTATGACTCCCCACTTCATGCCCTTCCGCATACTCCCGCTTCAATAAATCTGTATTTTTAATTGCCATATTTCCCACCACAAAAAACGTCGCTTTTGCTTTCTTTTCTTTTAAAATATCCAAGAGCCTCGGTGTTGTCACCGCCGATGGTCCATCATCAAACGTAATCGCCACCAACTTTTTCCCTGTATAATCTCCTGTCGTCTGTCCTGACTGCAAGGTGTCACCATTCGGCTTATAAGGTTTTGCGTCCTCCTCGGGTTTTGGTTCATCTTCTGGTGCTTTTTGCTCGTCTTTCGGCTGCTCCTCCACCCCTGGTTCTTCCTGCGTTCCACCACTCAAATCCTGATCTGGAACCTCTTCTGTCATCCCTACATCATCCTTCTTCCCTCCAGTTCCCACATTATGTCGCAATAACTCTTCCACCCCAAATGCAACCCCCGCCACCAATACAAGTAGCAATACAATTTTTAACCACGGCAATTTCGAATTTAAGTTCCTAATCTTCTGCCAAAAACCAGTTTCCTCTTGTATGATAACTAGCTCGTCCACCTCCTGATTCTTATCCCTACTCCCCAACTCTACTTCTTCCCCACCCAAAAAGCTATTCTTACTCTTAATCTTGTCATTCTTTTTCTTATCTAAACCCAAAGTCTCCGCCCATTCTCGAGCCTCCTGTATATTATGAAACCCCTCTCCAGCCGTTTCATCCATCATGACAACACCATTTGCGCCAGTAATTTCCTCAAATACCTCTCTCTCCCTCCCCTTCACAGCACGCCTCTCTGCCACCTGACCCTTACTACCAACTTTTCGGCCAGTTTTCTTCGTTTTTCGAGTCATTTTTTTACTCATCTGCCCTCCCCAAAACACATTGTCTTACCCATTCATACATCGCAATCCCCGCTGCCACACCAACATTCACTGAACGCGTTGTTCCAAAGCTCTCAATTTCCCTTACATCATCTGCTAACCGTATAGCATCCCTTGTTAACCCATGCCCCTCCGAACCGAACAATAAAGTTGTCCTCTGAACAAATCTTTTAAGGGCCAAAGGTTTCGCCTGTTTTATTTGGTTCTCAATTGCCACCAACTCCCTCCCACGCTCTCGCTGATCCAATATAAAATCCTTCAACTCTGACCAATATACTACCTCAAGGTATTTCTCCGTGCACATTGCACCCCTACGGTTATACTTGCGTCTACCAATAATATGCAGTTTATCAACATTAAAATTATTAGCACTTCTCACAATCGTACCAACATTAAAATCATGTTCTAGATTTTCGATTGCTACCTCCAGTGAATTGCGCTTTCCAGCCAAAACCTGAGCTATCACTTCTACTGGCAGCCCCTTATACTCGTCATTTAAATTTCTGCTATCTTTATTTTCGTCCATTTCTCTAATTGTATCATATTTTTATACAAAAGTCCCCGCCGAAACGGGGAACTCGCTATTTCTTGAAACTTTATTATTCATCCCTCTTACCTTCTAGATACTTTATCCTTAACCACAATCTCTCTTCTGGCGTCAATGCTACCTGCGCATCAATCTCCTTAAATGCCCGCTCTTCTGCGGCTGTTCTAGGTTTTCCCCACCGGCTTTTTATCATCGCCTCAAACTCAGCTTTCCTTGATGTTGATCGATATTGTTGACTCAAAGTTTCCACCTCCTTTGCCGTTTTCTTACGTTTTGCCATTCTAGACCTCACCTGCCCATCAATCTTGCGCTGTCCCACAAACCTCACTTCTTGCCGTTCTTCTCGCACATTCTCCACTTTACCCTCAATATAACCTTCTTTTCGCAGTCTATCCAGCCAGTATCCCTTGGGACCTAAACACGATCTCATCGTATAATACCCGTGCCGACCATGCCCTTCCCGAGCCATCTCATCAAGCTCAGAAACCTTTGGCAGTCTATTTAACTCACGATAACACTGCGCCAACTGTTTCAGACACTCCTGCGTCCGCTGTTCCTCTCTAACCTGGACTTTAAAAGATTGCATCTTTACACCCCTTTCATTTCACAAGAGCACAAGCTAATACTCTTTCTAAACTATATATTAAAACCAAAAACCGCCTCAACAAGTTTCAATTACTTTTAGTAAAGTTCACTTCTTTCTCAAGAAGATCTATCTACAATTATACACCACTCTGCGTGATACACCTAAAAAACACCCCTACGCGGGGTGTTCACTTAACAACTCAGTTGTGCAATTCATCGAAAGTCAAAAGCTTTGTCGCGGCCCTTTCAGGCTAAAATTATGGTCTAAGCTTATTTACCACAATCACGACCGACCTAGCTAAATATGTATTTCACAGCGTTTACAACGCTACTCACACATATTCGCATCAAACTCCCTAGAAAGGAGGTAATCCATCGACACGTTCTCGTACCGATGCCTTGTTACGACTTAACCCCAATCATCTCCCCCACCTTAGGCCGCCGAGGCGGACTTCGGGTGTTGGTGACTCTCATGGTTTGACGGGCGGTGTGTACAAGACCCGGGAACGTATTCACCGCAACATGCTGATCTGCGATTACTAGCGATTCCGACTTCAAAGAGGCGAGTTTCAGCCTCTTATCCGAACTGAGATCGGCTTTGGTGCGATTTGCTTCACATCACTGCTTCGCTTCGCATTGTACCGACCATTGTAGCGCGATTCTAGCCCAAGGCGTAAGGGAAATACTGACCTGACATCATCCCCTCCTTCCTCCCCGTTACCGGGGCAGTCCTACCAGAAAAATCCAACTGGTTGTAAGGGTTGCGCTCGTTGATGGACTTAACCAAACATCTCACGACACGAGCTGACGACGGCCATGCATCACCTGTCTCGAGGTTCCCGAAGGCACAGTTCTCTTTCGAGAGCCTTCCTCGGATGTCAAGCCTTGGTAAGGTTTATCGTTTACCGACGAATTAAAGATCACGCTCCACCGCTTGTGCGGGTCCCCGTCAATTCCTTTATGTTTTAATCTTGCGATCGTACTACACAGGTGGGATACTTAACGCGTTAGCTTCGCAACTCTGGGGGTCGATACCCAAAACTGCTAGTATCCATCGTTTACGGCGTAGACTACCGGGGTATCTAATCCCGTTTGCTCCCTACGCTTTCGTGCCTTAGTGTCAGAACCGTCCCAGTAACCTGCCTACGCTATCGGTGTTCCTTCTAATATCTACGGATTTCACTCCTACACTAGAAATTCCAGTTACCCCTAACGGTCTCGAGCTTAACAGTTTAGCTAATAGTCTGAATGGTTGAGCCACCAGATTTCACTAGCTACTTATTATGCCACCTACGCAACTCTTTACACCCAGTCACTCCGGATAATGCTCGGATCCTACGTATGACCGCGGCTGCTGGCACGTAGTTAGCCGATCCTTATTCATAAGTTACCATCATATTTCTCGCTTATAAAAGCAGTTTACAACCCGAAGGCCTTCATCCTGCACGCGGCGTTGCTCCATCAGGCTTTCGCCCATTGTGAAAGATTCCCTACTGCTGCCTCCCGTAGGAGTCTGGGCCGTGTCTCAGTCCCAGTCTGGATGATCATCCTCTCAAACCATCTAACGATCGTCGACTTGGTGAGCCTTTACCTCACCAACTATCTAATCGTACGCAGGCCATTCCCAAACCGCCCGAAAGCTTTAATCCGAAGATCATATGCGGTATTAGCTAATCTTTCGACTAGTTATCCCTCAGTTTGGGGTATGTTCCCACGCGTTACTCAGCCGTCCGCCGCTCGTCGGCAGCTTCACTGTTCCCTCGTATCCAGACCACTTGCTCAAAGGCCAAGTGCGACAAGAGAACGGTGAAGCCCCGTTACCGCTCGACTTGCATGTATTAGGCACGCCGCCAGCATTCATCCTGAGCCAGGATCAAACTCTCCATTAAAGTGG
>CARBGY010000004.1:98555-102168 GCA_948945085.1 uncultured Candidatus Saccharibacteria bacterium | reverse complement strand
ACTCTCGACCTCTTCCTTGGCAAGGAAGCGCTCTAAACAACTGAGCTACGCCCGCGTATGTTTGTATCATTGTAACACACTGGTTCCCCGTCGGTCAAGGGATTTGTTTGATATTTAAATTTTTGTTAAAAATGCAAAAATCAACAAGGGTAAAATCCCGAAAACGAAGGGCTGGCAAGATACCAGCCAAGAAGTGGGATAAGTTTCAAAAAAGCAGTTAGCGTGAAAAGAGCTCGAACTTCAAGCAAAGAACTTACAATAGTCATCCATCCATTATAGACTGTTCCGTGCCTTAATTAAATGGAGCAACGTGCTGTCTGGACGCGATTTATCAAAGAGTGGTGGCCCGCAGTACGGAACGTAAGCATGCAAGTGACTGTCCCAAAAATCAATCTCGCATGGATACCCAGAATGATGAACATCGGCGAAAAGTTGATAGCAACCAATAGACTTTTGATCACTCTTGATTTTTCCCTCATAGTGTGCGGAAACCAAAAAAGTCATTTCGGTCGGTTGTGATTCTGGCTGCGATAAGTAATGACTCTTATTTACATATCGTGAAATTGATGGGATTAACTGTAACTTTTGGTAAATATCACGAGCAAGTTGCTCATGCGGCGCATCATGAAAAAAAGTGTGCCGTAAAGATAACTTGATACTTTTCCATATATTTTACCTCCAAATGTACGCTCCCTGCTTAGCTTTATCATACAGGATTTTTATAATTTTGGTGATTTTTATAGTAATGAAGTTTTGCCAAAAATATAGCCTCCGACAATACGGAGGCTTGTAAAAGATAATGTTAGCGATGAAAAGGTTCACTGGTGCTACTGTCGGAATTTGAGTTGGCAGATGCTACATCCTGAACAGCCTCACGAAAACGTAGTCGATCTAGTTCATTATCAAGCAGGCAAAGATAGGTTTCTGTTTGCCAAGCCTCATCAATAGTTTTGATGGTACTTTTGAAAATCCTCCTTAAGGATAGTGGGCTGACAACAATAATTTTGCCGGTGAAATCCGATTGCGCGACAAGCCTAGCTGACTCTGTATTATGATAGGAATCGGTTACGATAATAATCCGGTCGTAATCGGCAGCGCTTAAGCTGTTCAGTGGTTCGAAAATATTTGTAGTCTCACCAACATTAGTTGTTGAATATTCCTCTACACTAATTTTCTGAAAAGTTTCGGCAAATACTAAGATGGTATCTGCTTTATTAACCTGTTCTGCGTAGCGTGCATATTCAGCTATCTCAGTCATATACGGCTCAACCGAGCTAGACGCATCAAGTAATAAAGCAACTCTTTCGCCGTTCTCAGCATAGTCTTCGATAGCATAAGCAATCTCTCGAGTAGAAATCCAGGGGTCACTGTCCGAATCAGGCAAGTTATCCGGATTCTTGTCTTCGGATTCCGATTCCAGACGATCGCGATTAGCAATGACACGATCTTCCAGCATGTTTCCCGGGTCGCCAAGAATAATGTCAAGATCTTCAGCCTGCGGATCGTATCTATCATCTAAAATTTCAGGTCTCTCGAGGGTGTATTCCTCAGGAGTTGGCTTAGATCCTAGATCGCTTGAATCGCTAGAGCTTTCCAATTCAGGGACGCGGGCTACATCGTCGGGAGTTATAATCGTGATACCATTGGCGAAGCGAGCGTTGCTGCCAGAGTCGCCTTGTACGCCGTTAATCACCTGAATCTCACTGGCCGGAACCCAACCAATAATATTTTCCGTTTGATCATCTAAGTAAAACGGAACCCAGGCATAATCCCATAGCTCATCAGTAATACCGTCGAGATGTTCCTCACCAACAGGAACCTGGCTAGGCTTGTAAGCACGGAACTTCTCAAGTCGCCCAGTTTCGTCATGAAGTGAAAAACCGCCAACATAAAGATCACACCCTATTGGCGTATAACGATTGCCGATTGTGCCATATGGTGGTAAGCCACCACGGTCTGGCGAAGACCAGTATTTGGTGCCGGGCGCAAGATAGATGCGCTGACCATAGATTAAGCCATTACGATCCTGGTTAGTTACTGGTGGAACTTCGGCTGGAGCCGGATGTGACGAAGCGTTATGCCGTGCAATGCTTGCATCAGGTGTCGTTAAATTCTCGTTCTCTGAACTCTGGACGGTGACCCCTTCGGTGCCGTAGTAAAGCCGCACATCAGAAAAGTTGGATGGCGGTACAGCCAAAGCAGGGACACTGAAGAATAGACTTAAGACTATAAATGCCCCGATCAGGACCGTGAGACTGAAACTACGGATAGACTTTTTGGACCTCCTAAAATCGCCTTTTTGTAACATTTTTCATTCCCCTTTCGTTTTAAATTTGCAATATTATTTGAAGCAATAATTCAGCTTTTTACATTATACTATATTTTCTATAATAATCAATAACATTGTCCCAGTTATGCTAATTTTTGCAAACTCAAGTGGATAATAGGTTTAAAAGCATTACGAGATGGTCCTCAGATGTGTTAAAGGGTTGATTTTTGTGGGTTTTTGGTAATAATCAAAGTAGAGATTATGGAAAAGAATAGTTGTTCACTAAAATTAGCTAACGAAAAACCGAACCATAGCCACTTTGGTAACGGTCTATCTTTCTATTGTAGCATACTTGATGAAATATGTCAAGAGGAGGATATTAAAATTCAGTGGCTGTCGAATAACTGGCTGGCACTACTGGAGAAAAATGGGCAGCACAAGTTTATTATGGGGCATAAATTCGATATAAACTCAGCAATTGCTGCAGCCATAGCCGACGACAAGTATGCTACTTTTGATGTTCTACGGCAAGCGAAAATTCCGGTTATTGAACATGCCCTGCTTTATGAACCGGGTGACTTAGAGCGGTATGCAGAAAATCGCAACTCACTAGATTATGTAGAAACATATTTAGCTGAACATGACAACCATATCGTAATTAAGCCAAATAATGGCGCTCGCGGTATTAATGTATTTCAAATTATAACTCCGGATCAGATCCCGCCAGTACTGAAAAAGATTTTTCATCAAAGTTATTCAGCAAGTATGTGTCCGTTTTATGATATATTGCGCGAATTTAGGGTGATTTTATTAGATAATGAAGCGCGACTGGTTTATGATAAGGTGCGAGGTAAAGATTGGCGTTTTAATCTTCAGCAAGGTGCACGCGCGGTCGATGTGGAGGACGAAGGTTTAAGGAAATACCTGGTCGAGTTAGCACAGCGAGCAGCGAGAGCGCTAGGGTTGAGGTTTTGTAGCGTTGATATAATCGAAACTGCGGAGCATGAGCGTCTAGTGATGGAAATAAATAGTGGCGTAATGACTGAACATTACCTAGAGCAACATCCAGATAAATATGACAAAGTGAAGCATATTTATCGAGATGCGGTAAGAGCGATGTTTCGTCCGTAGCGGATATACCTATGTGCCATTCGGTACAATGAGGCGTGATGGCTCAAGCAATTATTTGTGGTCAAAAAGTGCTACAGTACGTCCTGAGTACAATATACCTAGCCATGCTTATTATAATTTGTTTGATTCCTATAATACCTCTTCAAGTAATCATACTGAGCGTTATCATGCTTTCCCCATCCGCTGTCTAGCATACTAATAATATATATTATG